>JAQCGT010000153.1 GCA_027730505.1 Actinomycetota bacterium
ATGACGCCCTCTTCGCGGTACCAGTTGAGGATCGAGTTCATCGTGTCGTCGACCGACAAGATGAAGCACGCGCTCGCCTGCTGACGCACACCAGGCACGCCGATGTTGAACCACACCGGACTGTTGAACGCGGCGCGCTGCGTGACGAGGATGTACTTCAGTTCATCGGCGAATGCCTCAGCCTCATCGTCGTCGGCGAAGTAGCCGCCCTCGCGACCCCAAAGCGTGATGGTGTTGACAACACGGTCGATGACCTGACGCAGAGACGACTCGCGCTCGGGCGTGCCAAGGGTTCCACGGAAGTACTTCTGGGCAACGATGTTGGTCGCATTGACCGACCACGTGGTCGGCAACTCAACGCCGAGTTGCTCGAAGGCGACCGATCCGTCCTTCCAATTGGTGATGCGAGCATCACGGCGCTCCCACACGACCTCGTCATAGGGATTCACCCCGGGTGAGGTGAACAGACGTTTGATCCCGATGGTGCCGTCGGGTGCGGTCAATTCGGTCGTGTTCTCGGGTGCCAGTGACATTGGTGCTCCTTTATCGACATTCTCCGCCCACCTCGTCGCACTGATCGGGTGAGCGGGTCCCGATCATCAGCCCCGGCCCACCGTCCGGAACCAGGTCGGAGGAGCCATCATCTCGCCGGAACGCTCCGGGCACAAGATGTGGGGTTCTTCTGTTTTTCTCCGTTCGAGGACACACAACAGGTTGTGCCTCCGCCGACCGGGTTGGCAATTACACCACTGTAGTTACGCCCATGTCAACGACTGCTCGAAGGAATTCCCGCAATCGGGATTCCAGCCGCCATCGAGCCATGGAACGCGATGCCGGCGCACAGGTTCAGAGCCCCTCAGCCCCAACACTGGGACGACCGTGTGATCACTCCCAGCACACTGTTCCGTGCGACGACATCGCGTTCCGATGACCGCCGCACCCTAGAGACTCCGCCCTGTGGATCGGAAGTGGACAACGCAAGAATCTGTGTGGATTAATGGAAAAATTCTGGGGATGTGGATGGGGACGAAATCGATGTCATCCACAGGTCCTGCCATGCTGGGAACGTGATAACCGCCGACCTCAGGCTCGAACCCAACGCGATCGAGCGCATCTACGGCTCACCCCGCACCAGGCATGGCGACAATCGCCCGATGCTCGAACTGTGCATGGTGTCAAGCATGGACGGTTCGATTGCCGTCGACGGCCGATCAGGACCGCTATCTGGCGACCAGGACCGCCGTGTGCTCGCCACGCTGCGACGGCGTTCCGGCATGGTCCTCGTCGGCGCCGGCACCGTCAGAGCCGAGGGCTACGTTGAACCCCGACCCGACGGTCCGATGTTCGCCGTTGTCACCGCCCGGGGCGAGCTGGACTGGGACTCGGCATTCGCTCAGTCACCCAACCTCATCGTGGTCACCACTGCGAACTCCGACATACCACCAGGCATTGCGACCATCCGCTCGCAGTCCGCCGAGGTGGATCTCGCGAATGCGATCGCCGAACTCGCGTCGATGGTTCCAGATGGCGGATTCATTCACGCCGAGGGAGGGGCGATGCTCAACGGAAGCCTGGCGAGTCACGACCTCATCGATGTGCTGAACCTCACGATTTCTGGTCGACTCGTGGGTGGCGACGCGTCCCGCATCACCGAAGGAGCCCCACCGGTCAACCATGACTACGAGATCACACACATCATCGCCGGCGATGAGCATCTGTTCACCCGGTGGAGCCGACGACGATGACCGGCTGGAGCGTCAGTCAGCCTTTGTGAGCAGTTCGATCTCACGGTGGAAGTCGGCTGCTGCATCGAAGTTTTTGTAGACGGAAGCGAATCGCAGATACGCAACCTCGTCGATTGATCTCAGACGTTCCAAGACCGCAACGCCGAGTTGTGTCGACGACACCTGCGGGCCGGACAGCCGCGCCTCGTCCTCAATCTCGCCGACGATCACTGCAATCGCATCATCGTCGATCGAGCGACCCTTGGACGCTGCTCGAACCCCAGATTCGATCTTCGCGCGCTCGAAGGGCTCTTGCCGTCCGTCCGACTTGACCACGCACAGCGGCACTTCCTCCACACGCTCAAAGGTGGTGAAGCGATGCCCACACTCAACACAATGACGCCGACGCCGAACGGCAGCCCCGTCGGAGGCAGTACGGGAATCAGCGACGCGAGTGTCGTCGGCGCCGCACGAGGGACAATGCACGCCGACAGCGTACCCATCGGGCATCGGCCGGAACCGGAGCTACGGCAACACGATCGCCTGACCCGCCTGAATGGAAGGTCCCCCATTGAGGCTGATCAGTCGATCGAGATATCGGTCGACGTCGACCGAACCGTGGAAACGCCGAGCGATCACCCACAAGGTGTCGCCCGGTTGCGCCGTGACCGTTTGGCGCACGAATTCTGGACCGGTGACGGCGGCGGAGGCGGTCGCACCTCCGTCACCGGCCAAGACCTCACTGACGGCCAACCCTGCGCTGATCACTGCAAGAGCGGCGATTGAACCGACCACGAGACGCCGGCGGCGATACACCGCAGCCGAATGCCGCTCCGTACGCTTTGCGTTGGCCGGACGAGACATGGGTAGGCGCGCGCTGGTGGTGTGCTGGATGTTGAGTGCGATCATGGTCATGGCGTCCTCCTGCGTTGACTTGGTGTTCGATCACAACGTAGGACCGGGGTGTCACAGTCACCTGCTACAAATCGAACACCTGTTCCCGAACAAGTGTACCCAAACAAATGTTCGTGTCAACCCCCGCGTCGAACAGATGTTTGACTCGGACATCGAACGGACGTACGATTCGTTCCATGAACGCTCCCGCCATCACCGCCCGCCAACGGCAGATACTCGAGTTCATCGAGGCTCAGATGAACGACCGCGGCTACCCACCATCTGTTCGGGAGATCGGCGAAGCCATCGGCCTCAACTCACCTTCGACTGTCCACACCCACCTCAACACATTGAGTCGACTGGGTTACCTTCGTCGCGACCCCACCAAGCCTCGCGCCATCGAGGTCACGTGGGATCCGAACTCGGGCGTTGCGATGGAGCGACGTCCGCTCCGGCACGTCCCGCTCATCGGTGACGTCGCAGCCGGCACAGACGTGCTCGCCCAGGAAAATGTCGAGGAGGTCCATCCAATCCCTCTCGACTTCACCGGCGATGGCGAACTGTTCATGCTCCGCGTTCGAGGTGACTCGATGATCGAACTCGGCATCCTCGACGGCGACTTCGTCATCGCGGTCCAACAGGACCACGCAAACCGCGGCGACGTCATCGTGGCCGGAATCCCCGGCGGAGAGGCCACCGTCAAGACCTATCAACAGCGCGGCACGAACATCGTGCTCGTTCCCGCAAATGCGTCGATGGAACCGATGGAGTTTCCCGCAGAAGAGGTGACGATCTTCGGACGAGTCGTCACCGTCATGCGCCGGCTCTGAGCAGGTTCAGCCGAGTCGGTCGGCAGGGTCCGGCGGCGCCCACGGCGACGCCTGCCCAACCCCGGAGATCGTCGAGATTCGCGGTCGAGCCGAATCGCTGGTTCGGCGTCCCCGGCCAATTGAGATCCCGGCGGCTACCAGCGCCAGGCCAAGGAACACCGCTGCGATGATCAGGCCCTGATTGCGCGCTCGAGTCGGATCAGCACCGATCGTCACGACCGTCGATCCAACGCTGTCCCCGGTCACCGTCACGCTGTACTCCCCCGGGGTGTCGACCCGCACCGACCCAGTTGGTTGCCGCCGCCAGCCGGGACCGTCGTACTCGCTCGCACCACCGTCGCTCATCAACCGTGCCTGCGTGCCATCCGGTGCCACCAGAATCACCTCAGCAACAACGCCGTCGCGCTCCCCTGCCGGCACCGTCTTGCACACCACCGGGCCGTCCACCGCAGGTCCAGCGGTCTCGACAGCGATCCGGTACACGCCGGCGGCGGGGAACTCCACCACGGTCTCGCAACCGCCGGACAGCCTGACCG
>JAQCGT010000154.1 GCA_027730505.1 Actinomycetota bacterium
TGCACGCCCGATACCAGACGCTCCACCAGTGATAACGGCGACCTTGCCGTCTACTCGCCCCATGAGTCCCCCTTTTCCTCGGGGAGACGGTAGCCCGCAGTCACGTCCCGAGGCGTACCGGCGATATTGCGAGCATCATCAGTTCGTCGTATCAGGCCAGTTCTGCCAAACTCGCCATGTGCCGCTGTTCTCAGGTCTCATCATCATGGCAATCGGCGCCTTGTTCATCCGCTGGGCTCAGACCCGCAGTGAGAGCCGGGTCTACCGCATTCTCGTAGCTCGATCCATGATTGCTTGGAAGGATGAGGACCGCACCCATTCGTTCTACCGAACCGCAGGTCTCGGCATGATCGTCGCTGGAGTGCTCATCATCATCAGGGGATGACACAACGCAAGACAATTCTGTGTTGCAGATAGCGCCGAGCCGACCTAGGGCAATCGACTGGCTGCCGCTGCCCCGATCATCGACACCGCTGCTGACAATACGAACACCCACGTGAAGCTCCCGGCGGTGTCAGCGATCAGACCGCCGATCTGTGGTGACACCATCTGGGCGACACCGAAAGCGAGGGTGGCTGCAGCGAACGCCGGCCCGTAGCTGTCGTGATCGGTGTTGGCGACGATGTGCGCCGTTATGAGCGACGGCCCTCCTGAGAAGGCGAGCCCTGCGCCGACCGACGCGATCGCCACCCATGGCTGCTGTCCGGTCAGGATGATCAAACCGCAGATGGCGAAGGCGGTGAACGATCCGGTCAGCGTCAGTCGGCGTCCGATCCGATCTGACAACGTTCCGAGCGCGACCCCACCAAATGCAGCGGAGATGCCAACCAGCGAGAACATCAGCGACGCCTGGGCAGACGAGAACCCTGCATCATCTTTCAGCCGAGCGACCAAGAAGGCCAACACCAAGATGTAAGAGAAACCAAACGCTGCGTAGGCAATCGAAGTCGGCACCCAACCCCGCACGGTTCGCAGCGCGGCAACGCCACCAATCCCCCCGCCTCCGGAGGGACGTTCCCCGCGTGACCGCAGCACGGTCAGCGTGCCGACGAGCACCAGAACCGCGATGCCAAATTCAATTCGGTAGACGAGTTGCCATACCTCGACTGACTCACGGGTTCGCCCGAGGAACGCGGCGATTTGACCGGCAAAGACAATGCCGATGCCAATGCCTGAACCGACAAGGCCAACCGCCATGCCCGCACGCTCGGCGGGAAACGAACGAGCGGCAATCTTTGGTGATGGGATCCAGATGATCGCGCCTCCTACACCCATCCCGAACAACGCCACGGCGAGCACCGGCCCCGAGGTGGCGAGCGATGCGACACCCAACGACACGGTCGACGTGGTGATCCCGAGTCGCACCAATCCCACAAGCGACATACGCGAAGAGGCCCAGGAGACGAGAAGGGTGCCGAGCAGATACGCCGTCACATTGACGGTCCCGAAGAACCCTGCCAGCGTGTTGGACCCATCGAGAAGATCATCACGGGCTCCTGGAAGTACCACACCCCAGGTGAAGCGACCGAAGGCCTGGGCGACACAGGTTGACGCCATCACGACCGCAATGGCAAGCCACACACGTTCGTTGCGGGTGGTGTCGGTTGGTGCGGTGGTGGTCACACGCCGACACTACGAGGACGTTCGGTCGGCGGACGTCATTGGGGACCTGCGACTACGCCGTTCGAAGCGATCCGAGCAGATCGATGCACTGATCCATATGCCGTTCGTGATCGCCAGCGAAGCGGAGGATCAAGTGCTGAGCACCGGCATCTGTGAATTCTTGGACCCATCCCACCAACCCGTCGGCGGTGCCCGCATAGGTTGCTTGTAACGCCTTCATCGCCGCCGGCGGCGCCGGGTAGTAGGCGGCGAGGTAGTTGTCGAGCACCTGCTCGGCCCGCGAAGCATCGTCGTCAATCGACACGGTGAGGTACGTCGCTGTTGCAATCGTCGCTGGGTCTCTTCCCTCTGCCGTCGCAGCCGCGTGCACTTCGTTCAGGCCCGGCGCGAAGCCCTCTACCGGTCCGATGGGCATCCACCCGTCATACCGCTCGCCGACGCGTCGTTGAGCCGCGGCATTGGAACCTGCGACCCAAATCGGTGGGCCGCCATCATGGTGCGGCGTTGGCGACACCGCAACATCGTCGATGTCGTAGAAATCGCTGTGATGCGTGATTCGCTCGCCCGCCCACAGACGGCGGCAGATCCCGAGGTGATCATTCATCCGGCCGACACGCCGCTCGAAGTCCACCGCAACGGCAGCGAACTCGTGTCGGGTGGTTGGGTTGTCGGTTGCGATGCCAACACCGAGCACTAATCGACCCTCTGCGATGCGATCGACGGTGGCCACTTGATGCGCCATGACCACCGGATGCCGCAGAACCGGCAGCAACACGGCGGTGCCGATCGTGACCCGCTCGGTTCGAGCAGCGAGCGCTGCCAACATCGACAATGGTTCGTGCCGCGGTCGAGCGACAATCGAATCACCGACCCACACCGAGTCATAGCCAGTTCGTTCCGCGCGTTCGGCAAGGGCGAGGAGTGGTCGCGCCGACACGTCGCCCGACATCACTGCCTCACGGGTGGGAACGAGATAACCGAGCGTGACCGGTGTCGTCATGGTGCTGCTTTCTCACGATGTTGAGGCAGCGGAATCTCACAGGCTTGGCCGGTGACCACCACCTGATGCACAGCAACGTTGCCGTGTCCACCCGCCGACCACGAAGGGAACACCGCAGAGTACAAGCCCTCTGCACCGGCGACGATCACCACGACGTGATCAGGTGACCGAAGCACAGCGACGTCGTCATCATCGTCACCGGCGCCAACAAAAGCCGGGTTGAACGATCGGATCATCGACCGTTTGACCGAGCAGAGCCCGACGAGTTGCCGTGCGATGCGTTCGCGATCCCATCCGGCGTCTGCAAACACCCGGGCGTGTTCCGGGTTGAGCGCGATGACGACCGCCCCCGAGCGGAGATACAGGTTGTTCGAACCACTGTTCGTGATCACGCCAGCAAGCACCCGAAGCAGCCGATCTGGCGAATCCGGATCATCGGCATCGTTGACGAACATCACCGAGTGCGGCGCTTCAACGCCCACCACTGTGACCATGTCAGCACCAGGCGCGGCACCCCACCTGGTCGACATCGGTGGGAATGGCGATGCCGCTTCAGCCTCTGCGAGACACATCGCAAATTTTCCGGGATGCCCGAGCAACGCCATGTCGGACACACCCGGACGCGCACCACCGATGTTGATCATGCACAACCGCAGTGCACGCCCGATGCTGGCATTCGCTCGATGTCCGGGCCCAAGAGCACCAAAGCCAGAGGCAATCCCGGTGATCGACCCGAGTGCGCCATTCACGATGATGAGCGGGGCAATCGAATGCGTGGTCGACTGGACTTCGGAGAGATCGAACTCGGGCTGCAGGACGGCCTGCACTACTGCCACCACGTACGGCATGTGATCCGCACTGCAGCCAGCCATCACCGCATTGGCGGCGACCTTCTCGATGGTGACTGCCCCGCCGAGGGGCCCCATCTCGCCGAGCACGACATCTGCATCGAGTCCGGTGGCGAGCACCATGCGCTCCACACGCTCCGGCGACGGGATCACGACAGGCAGACCATCGGTGCAGCCGAGGTCGTGAAGACGTTCGAGGGCATCGACGTCGTCGCGCGCGTCGAGAAGTGCCATCAGTCCTGCACTCCCACAGGCGGATTGTCAGGGTGCGCCTCACCGCGCAACACTGCGACCAGTCGCGGTGCGATCTGATCAGCTAGCGCTGCCATCGACTCACTCGACGAGCCTGCCACCGGATGCGGCAATCGGATCCGAGGCACATCAGGCATGCCATTGGAGAGTGCGATG
>JAQCGT010000155.1 GCA_027730505.1 Actinomycetota bacterium
TGACCCCCTGCCTCGGGCAATCGAGGTGGTTCACCTATTGGGCGTGCCGGCCGACATGGAACCGATCCGTGCACTACATCAACAATTCGGCATACCGATCATCGAGGACGCGGCCGAAGCCCTTGGCGCGACACTTCCCGATGGGAGCCAAGTCGGCTCGGTCGGAGAGTTCGGGTGTTTCTCCTTCAATGGCAACAAGATCATCACCTCCGGCGGCGGCGGAATGGTCGTCTGCGACGATGAGCGACTCGCGACGAAGGCACGACATCTGACCACACAAGCGCGGCTCCCCGGGGCCTCGTACCAACACGATGAGGTTGGCTTCAACTACCGGCTGACGAATATTGAGGCGGCAGTTGGGCTGGCTCAGCTGGAGCGACTCGACGAGTTCCTCAGTGCGCGCCGGCGGGTCGCCGACCACTATCGGGCTCTGCTCTCCAACGATGGCCGCTTCTCGTTTCCCGAGCCAGTTCCGGGATCCTCGTCGTCCGGTTGGCTGACCTCCTTCCGATGCGAAAGTGAGGATTCGCGCGACCGACTCCTCCGAGGTCTGAATTCGGTTGGCATCGAATCGCGCCCGATTTGGCTTCCGATGAGCACGCAGGCCCCATACGCCTCGTGCCCGAGAATCGGAGGCTCTATCGCGGCCGAGGTCGGGTCAACCGCGATGTCCGTGCCGAGCTCGGCCAATCTCACTGACTCGAATGTCGAGCGCATCTGCGAGAAGATCCTTCGTGGCTAACGCTCCCCGACGGTGGCTTGTAGTCGGAAGTGGAGCAATCGCTGCACGCCACATCAAGTGCGTCTCGCAGTTGCTTGACGACGTTTCATTCGCCCGCTTGTCCTCATCGGGTCGTTCCGCAACCTTTCCAGCAATTGACGACATGGTGGACGAGATCTTCGAGAGTTGGGACACTGCACTTGCTTGGAATCCAGGAGCTGGAATTGTCGCAAACGCCACCTCGGGTCACATCACCGCTCTTCAGGAGTTGTTGACGTTTGGTGTACCCGTCCTCGTTGAAAAGCCCTTGGCGCGAAGTCCTCACGAAGCGGGTCGGATCGTTGAACTTGCCAAACGATCAGGCCAGCCTGTGCTCGTCGGCTATTGCTTGCGATTCCACCCAGCCGTGAAGCGTCTGATGGATCTCGTGGTGAGCGGAGGACTCGGCTCACCAGTTCAATGCACTGCCATCGTGGGTCAGCACATCGAGGACTGGCGAGTCCAGGCTCCCGAGAGCACTGTGTCGCTCTCGGCACAACTTGGTGGCGGCGCACTGCTTGAACTCAGTCATGAGATCGACCTTGCGATCACGCTGATGGGACAAGTCCTCAAGACCGAGGGCTTCACGTCCACACCCTCGCGCTACGAAGTTGAGGTTGCCGCCTCGCTGTCAATGCTCCACGAACAAGCTGTGTCGTCAGTCAGCATGAACATGCTCCAACGCCCCGCGCAAAGAACGTTCACAGTCGTTGCAACCGAGGGTTCGGTCTCGGCTGATCTGATCACGGGAGAAATCGCCATCAGCGGACCCGACGGTCAGACAACTCACGAAAGTGTGGAGCCGGGATCCGTCATGTATCTCGAACAGATGCGCCACTTCATCGGCTGCGCTACTGGCGATGAAAGCCCAGTCAGTGACCTCTGGTCCGCGATCGCTGTCCTCAACTGCATCGAGAGCGTTCGTCGCTCATCGGCGGTACCGCAACAATGAGCAGTTGCTTCGCCTTTGTTTTTGCTCGCGGTGGCTCTAAGGGCGTTCCGAGAAAAAACCTCCAAACGGTCGGCGGTCTCACACTCGTGGCCCGATCCATCGTCACCGCTCAGCAAACTCCCGGAATCGACCGCGTGATCGTTTCAACGGATGACGCCGAGATAGCCGAACAAGCAGCGGAGTACGGAGCGGATGTGCCCGAGTTGCGACCCGAGTATCTCTCACACGACGGCGCGTCTGAACTGGATGCTTGGAAGCACGCCGTCGGCTGGTTCTTGGACGATAAGGGACGGCCGGACTTCGACATTTTCATGTCTGTTCCGCCAACCGCTCCTCTCCGAACCCCCGACACCTTGAAGCGATGCCTCGACCTTCTCAATGCCGACTGCGACATGGTTGTGACCGGTTCAGCGTCAGCACGCCACCCGGCGTTCAACATGGTCTCTCGAGACGCGCAGGGCTTTGTGAGAGTCGCGCATCCCTCCGCCTCAGGAGTAACGCGTCGGCAGGACACACCCCCTTTGTACGACCTAACGACCGTCGCCTACGTGTCACGCCCCCACCACATTCTCAATATCGGTTCCGTACTCGAGGGCCGAGTAAAGATGTTGGAGGTCGATCGCCGATCAGCAATTGACATCGACGACGAGTTCGACCTTGAGGTCGCTCAACTTCTCTGCAACAAAGAAGGCAACCATGAGTGAGTTCTTCAAGAGGGCCGACCTCACCGGCCGTACGGCGCTTGTCACCGGTGCGGCAGGTCACATCGGACGCGAGATCTGTGACACCCTTGGCGACCTCGGGGCTGTAGTTGCTGCAAGTGACACCTCCACCCAACTGAGCGGCACCCCGGGGATAGGAGGCGCAAACCTCTCAATCCCCGCGGATCTCTCATCGACTGACGAGATTCACCGCCTCGTGGATCAAGTGGTCGAGGAGACTGGTGGCCTCGATATCTTCGTCCACTGCGCCGCGCTTGTCGGCACCGACCAACTCCGCGGCTGGGCAGTTCCATTCTCCGATCAGTCGATTGAGACCTGGCGACTCGCGCTTGAAATCAACCTCACCTCAGCCTTCACGCTGTGTCAGCGCGCTGCTCCGGCACTCGCACGATCCGGCCGAGGAAGCGTCATCTTCATCTCGTCGATCTATGGCTTCCTCGGGCAGGATCCGAGCCTTTACGAGGGCACGGAGATGGCTTCGCCCGCCGCATACTTCGTGGGCAAGGGTGGCTTAGAGCAGTTGTCAAAGTGGCTCGCAACAACACTTGCTCCCGACGTCCGTGTGAACACGATTTGCCCCGGCGGAATTGAACGTGGTCAACCAAAGTCATTTCGCGACCGCTACGAGGCGAAAACCCCGCTCAGGCGGTTAGGGACGGAGGCGGACCTTCGGGGTGCCGTCGGCTTCCTCGCCAGCGACCTCTCGGCTTATGTCACGGGGCAACGCCTCGTCATTGACGGCGGGCTATCGGCACGCTGAGACTCAACTTCCCGAACCTCAACGGGAGAGGAAGTTCCGCAGAAGATCGTGACCGGAGGGGGTCAGGATCGACTCCGGATGGAACTGCACCCCTTCGACCGGCAGTTCACGATGGCGCACTCCCATGACCGTCCCATCCGGCGCGGTCGCCGTTACTTCAAGGACGTCCGGAACGCTCGCCGCGTCAATAACCAGCGAGTGGTAGCGGGTGACGGTCAACGGGATGGGCAGACCAGTGAATACACCGCGTCCGTCATGAGCGATCTCGGAAGTCTTGCCGTGCATCAACTCTGACGCTCCGACGACCGCAGCGCCGAAGACATGGCCAATCGCCTGGTGGCCAAGGCACACACCGAGTACCGGCACGCCGCGCTCACCGAAGGTGGTGATCGCCTCGCAGATGATCCCTGAATTCTCCGGTCGACCGGGACCAGGAGAGATCAGCACGGCATCAGGCCCGAGGTCGATCGCTTGTGGCACCGAGACCTCGTCGTTTCGGACGGTGATTGGCTCGGCGCCAAGTTCTCCGAGGTATTGCACGAGGTTGTAGACGAAGGAGTCGTAGGAGTCGATGACGAGCACCTTTGTCACCCTCACAGCCTGCCAGTGAACGATGTGTCCCACACCCCGTCACCGGTCATTCGCTC
>JAQCGT010000156.1 GCA_027730505.1 Actinomycetota bacterium
GGTGAAGGACATGATCGTGTCGGGTGGCGAGAACATCTATCCGGCTGAGATCGAGAACGTGTTGATGAGCCACCCCGACCTCGCCGATGTCGCTGTGATCGGTGTGCCAGACGACAAATGGGGTGAAACGGTCAAAGCCATCGTCGTGCCGGCGGCTGGGGCGGATCCGAGCGAAGCCGACATCATCGCGTTCGCTCGCGAACGCATGGCGCACTACAAGTGCCCGACCTCCGTGGACCGCGTCGAGGCGCTGCCGCGTAATCCATCGGGAAAGATTCTGAAGACCGAACTTCGTGAGCCGTACTGGGCCGGGCGTACCCGCCGCGTCAACTGACTGCGCGGTGATTGTCGGCGGCCTCGGTTGATGGATCACCAGCGATACGTGTATGCCAGATCCGTCGAGGGTTGGTGAGATCGAACTCGGTGGCACGATGCATGAGACGGCGGTTGTCCCAGACGACGAGATCACCGACTTCCCACTGGTGGTAGTGCACCCGGTCGTCGCCGCAGGCCCAGTCGTTGAGTTCGTCGAGGAATGCCTCAGACTCGGCTGATTCCATTCCGGCGATCTCGTGGGCATGACGCCCGATGAGCAGATTCTCTCGACCAGTGTCGGGGTGAACCTTGACCAGCGGCCGTACCGGGGTCTCCTTGTCGTGATAGCCGTACATGGCATATGTGCCGTCGTCGCGCTGGGTTGGCAGGTAGCCCGATCGACCTTGGGAGTAGTAGAGCGAATGCTTCGCCGTCATGGCTCGCAGCCGTTCTTGGGCAGCGACATCGAGCGCCTCAAAGGCAGCGCGCATGTCGGCGAAACCGGTTGGCGCCCGGTCCGGCGGGACGACCTCGGCGGTGACCACTGCACCGAAGGCCTGTACCGGCATGTACGTGGAGTCGTGATGCCATCCTTCGTTGCCGCGGATCGACTTCACGGTGTCATGTGACTGATCGTCGAGAACCGATCCATCGGGGGCGATGTTGGTGATAGCTGCGGCCGGAAATTCGAGGTGCCCGAACCTGGCTGCGAAGTGGTTCTGTTGGTCGAGGGTGACGTGTTGGCCCGGGAACACCAACAACGCGTACTCGGTCAGCAACTCACGAATCTCGCCGAATGTGCCGGCGTCGATTTCCGCGATGGAAACCCCGTGCACGTGTGCGCCGAAACAGGCATCGACGCGTTCGATGGACAGCCCCCCAGCCATGGGCTGAGAGTAGTCGAGTCGCTTACGACGTCATACCGCCAAGGCCGAGCATGCCTCGCACGTACTCGATCTCACCCATGTGCCGCATGCCGTGTTGGTAGATCCAGCACTCGAGTCCATCGAGCACGGTGATACCGGGCTCGCCGGCAACGCGCGCGGAGAAGGTGGTGGCGATCGTTGGTGGCAGCGGGTGGGCGAGGACGACCCTCGTGAGTTCGGCTGGGTCGAGGGCAGCGAGCCATGCCTCGGTTCGGGCAAACACCGCTTCTTGGTATTCGACCATCGCCGCCATGTCGACGATTCGCTGGTCGAGCATCTCATCGTGTGTGCGGTGCTTGCCATGGTCGTCGATGCCGATGCCGACCCGTGCCGCCCAGTGCTCGTTCCAGATGGGTGTGGCCCCACTGATCAACATGAATGAGGCGTCCATCATGTTGATGATGTGGAACCACGAGAATGCGATGGGTAGTCCATCGTGATCCCCTCGGTGATTCACGTGGTCGACGTTCATCGTCGCGGCGGCATCGCGGTACAGCGAATGGAGCGCTGTCATACGCCGCTGCAGCGAGTCGAGAGTCAGGTCATCGGCCATGAGCGCACGTTAGGTGTCCGGTGGTTACCCGTCAACGAAGGTCAGCAGCCATCGCCGCAGCGTTGTCGAGCGCGAGACCGATACGCGTGCGCAGCAGGTCCATGTCGACGCCCTCGGTGCTCTTCTTCCCCGCGCAGTAGCGGGCGTACACACCGTGGATGATGCAGGCCGTCTTGAACCAGTTGAACGCTCGGTAGTACGAGATTGCGGACAGATCTGCTCCCGTCGCCGCCGCATACCGATCGAGCAACTCGGTTCGCGACGGGAATCCCGGGAGCACAGTGGGAGCGTCGACGCCGTCGGCAATCCGGTCGCCCGGCTCGGTCCAGGCGTTGATCGAATAGGCGAGGTCGGCGAGCGGATCCCCGAGTGTGGCAATCTCCCAGTCGAGAACCGCCGTCAGCGAGCCGTTGCTCGAGAACAGGCAGTTGTGTGGACCGAAATCGCCGTGCACCACGCGCCCTGGACCCTGATCCGGGATATTGGCCGCGAGTACGCCATGCAGCTGGTGTGTGCGTTCGTCGTCCATGCCTGCGTCATCAACCGACGCTGTCCATGACCCGTACCACGTCTTCAATTGACGAGCCACATACCCGTCAGGCCGACCGAGGTCAGCAAGGTTGACACCTGATGGGTCGACCGAGTGCAGAGCAGCGAGCGTGTCGATGAATGACTCCCCTGCCCGTCGCCTTGCCGTCTCATCAAGCCATTCGGCGACTTCGGCACCGGTGTAGAGCGCTCGCCCCTCGACCTTTCCCATCACGTAGAAGTGCACGTCGCACAGCGCGCGGTCGTCGACATAGGCGACCGGTTCGGCGACAGGCACCGCCGTGACCCACAGCCCGTCGATGATTCGGTACTCACGCCACATGTCGTGCGCTTTTGGCAACAGCTGGCCCATCGGCGGGCGACGGATCACCAACTCGCGGCCCGTCGCATCGGTCAGGAGATAGGTCAGGTTCGAGTGCCCCCCGGGGAGCAGTTCCCACGCGATCGGACCGCGCACCCCGTGCTCGGCCTCTAGCCATCCACCGATGACGCCGGTGTCGAAACCGGCCACCCCCTCATCTGTCATCCACAGAGCGTGCCATGCCGAGAGGCGCCCCGACGAGCCGCCCACATCAACGACCCCTAGGGTGAGGGCATGCAGCAACTGGGATTCCGGATGGGCGGCCGGCCCGGTGGGGTCGGGTGCGTGCTGCTTGCGATTCCGTTCCTGGCGCTCCTCGGTGCCGCTCTTGTTGTCAGCTGGGTCGTCGGCCTGCTCGCCGACCTCCTGCTGCCGAGTGGCGCTTCACCCTTGCTGCGTTTCATCGTCGGCGTCGCTGCACTCTGGCTTCTTCTTCGACTGTGGCGAATCTGGCGGTCACGCCGCCGCCCGCCACGTGGCGGCGGCGGCTTGGTCATCGACATCTGAGTCGGCGCTGAGATCGTCTACGGTCAACCCATGGCCAAGCGCAGTTGGGTGACAGTGATCGTGAAGTGGGAAGTCCGCGACCGTGACGGGTTCGTGGCGATGGCGACCGAGATGGCCGAGGCGAGCCGTGCCGAACCGGGAACGCTGATCTACGACTGGTATATCGATGAGGCGACTGGCACCGGTGGGCTACTCGAGATGTACGCATCGAAAGAAGCGCTTGACGCTCACATCGCTGGTGCGGTGTTCTCCGACATCGCTCCGCGCCATCGAGGCGTAGCCAAGGCGATCGCCGTCGAGATGTTCGGCGCCCACGGCATGGAGCGCTCCGAGATCTTGCGAGCTCCCACGACCTGGTGGGGTGAGCCGATCGCCGCCGTCACCGACTGACTGTTCAGAGCGGCGGCCACCGCACGCCTACGATCGGCCCATGGGCGAACTGATCGACGATGTGACCTTCCTCGATGAGATCGAGGGCTACTGCTCTCAACTGTCGGTCGCGGCTGGCGAGCCAGTACGGCTCCATGTGTCGACCAGGTCCGAGCGCTATTCCGTCGTAGTCGAGCGATGGGGAGCCCAACGTCGTGTGGTCTGGTCGGCCGACTCGCTTGAGGGCGTCCATCACCCC
>JAQCGT010000030.1 GCA_027730505.1 Actinomycetota bacterium
CTTCGGCACGGCACAGGTCGATCCCGAGCGGATCGAGGCTGCGGTCAAGGAGGTCTTCGACCTTCGGCCGGGCGCGATCGTTCGTGATCTCGACCTTCTGCGGCCCGGCTACAGACCGACGGCCGCCTACGGGCACTTCGGTCGTTCAGGGTTCAGTTGGGAGACGCTCTCGCGCCTCGACGACTTCAAAGCTGCCATCGGCGGGTGAGTGGCGAGTCCGCGGCCCGCTGTCGTACGCGTCCTCTGTGACTCGTCCGGACCGGACCGGACGTTCGACTATCTCGTTCCGGAGGAACGTTCCGATGACGTGATGGTCGGTTCGGTGGTGCGCGTCGACCTTCACGGTCGCCGCATCGGTGGTTGGGTCATCGCGGTTGACCCAATTGACGCTCTTGAGCTCGATCGGTTGCTGCCGATAAGGAAGGTCACTGGTCGAGGGCCATCGGCCGATGTCGTCGATCTGGCCGAATGGTCCGCTCACCGTTGGGCCGGGCGTCGGTCGCACTTCCTTCGATCGGCGAGCCCTCCACGTGCGGTGGTGAGCATTCCCCCCACGAGGTATTCGTCACTGCGTCCTGAGCCGAGATCGCCGGCGACGACTCGCCTGATTGCCAGAGGTGGCGGGGTGTTACGGCTCCCACCGGCGAGTGACGTCCTGCCTGCGATCTGGAGTGCCCTTGCACACGGCCCGACACTGGTGATCGTCCCGGGCGTGGACGATGCGGCGGTCATGGCCGGTCGAATTCGGCGAGCGGGCGTCACCGTGGCACTGCTCCCCGACGAATGGGACCGAGCTGCAGGCGGCGTCGACATCACCGTCGCAACTCGCACCGGTGTCTTCGCGACGCTCGCGAACCTCGGTTGCATCGTCGTGGTCGATGAGCACGACGAACGTCTTCAGTCAGAGTCTGCCCCAACATGGCACGCCCGCGATGTTGCGATCGAACGCGGACACCAGGCAGGGATTCCGGTCGTGATGATCTCTCCGGTCCCAACCCCCGAGGCCCGTCGGACCTCTGCAATTGAGGCGCCGGATCGCCAGCGCGAGGTGGCTGGTTGGCCACACATCGATGTTGTCGACCCGACTGATCACGACGGGCCGGCGCGTAATCGAGTGAGTTCGGCGCTGCTCGCCGAGATCAGGAACGATGGCCGTCGCGTGCTCTGCGTCACGAACACGACCGGTAGATCGTCGCTGCTGGCGTGTCGGTCATGTCGGGAACTGACCCGGTGTGAGACCTGTGAGTCGGTGATGGCTCAGACCAGTGACGGTGACCTGGCGTGTCGGCGATGTGGCGCGAGCCGTCCGGCGGTGTGTTCATGGTGTGGCTCGTCGGCATTCATCAACCTGAGACCTGGTGCCGCTCGCTTCGCCCGCGAACTCGCTCATGCGACAACCCGTTCGGTGCAGTTGGTCGAAGGTGATGCCATTCCTGTTTGGTCGACCGACGGTGATGTCGCCGACGTGATCGTGGGCACTGAGGCGATACTGCACCGGGTTCGGTCCGCCGACACGGTGGTGCTGCTCGACATCGACGCAGAACTCTTTGCTCCACGTTTCCGCGCGGGTCAACAGGTGCTTGGCCTCGTGGCCAAAGCAGCGCACGTCGTCGGGAACCGAGGGCGTGGCGGAAGGATCATCATCCAGACCGCTCACCCAGAGCATCGGCTCCTGCTGGCACTGGTGGCGGCAGACCCGGGAGCTGCCGGTGAGGCCGAATCTGCAACGAGACAGGCCTTCGGACTGCCGCCGTTCGGCGGTTTTGCCATCATCGAGGGAGCGGGTGCAGCAGAGTTCGCATCGTCGTTGCCGACGTCCGTGCGTGTCGGCGGTGAGGGTGATCGTCTCCAAGTGCGGGCAGAGTCAGCGTTAGCGCTATCGGATGCTCTGGCGAGCGCAGTGCGGCCCACACGCGGGCGGTTGAGGGTTGCGGTGGAGCCGGCACGTTGAGCGTCAGTGCGGTGTCGTCACTTCAAGCACCCTGAATCCGGCGCGTGATGCAATTCGTCTGACCTCGTGGCCAGCGTCGCCGAGTCGACGCTGCAGAGAATCAGCACCGAGATGGCGACTGATGACGAGCAGCATGCGGCCTCCGTCTGCCAGGCGCGACAGCCAGGTGGTGAGGAGTTGGTCCATCGCCGCCTTGCCGATCCGTATTGGTGGATTCGACCAGATTTCGTTAAACCGTTGCTCGCTTGGAACCGATTCCGGGGCCATCACAGTGATGTTGAGCCCGAGGCGGCGAGCATTCTCGGCGGTGAGAGTTCTCGCTCGCTCGTTCACGTCCAACGCCCAGACGTTCGCTGACGGCGACCGAAGCGCAAGAGAGAGGGCGATTGGCCCGGATCCACAGCCAAGATCACAGATCGACCCCGTCGACGCTGGCACCACACCGCATCGCAACAGCAGCGACGTGCCGGTGTCGAGATGGCCATGACTGAACACGCCGGCATCGGTCTGGTACGCGAACGCAATGTCCGGAAGATTCACCTCGACTGATCGTTGGTCGCTTCTCGAGGTCGGATGGGGGTCGAAGTAGTGCGGCACGGCGGGGGTAGCCTGCCACGTATGGCCCACGAGATCCGCACCTTTGGTGATCCGGTGCTCAAATCCGAAGCCGCCCCGGTCACCGATATCGATGGCCGTGTCGTGCGACTCGTCGATGAGATGTTCGACACCTTGGATTCGAGCAACGGTGGTATCGCTCTGGCAGCACCGCAGATCGGGATTCAGAAGCAGATCTTCGTCTGGGACCTCGACGATGGACGGCATGTCGTGTTCAACCCTGAGATCGTCGAGTCCGACGGCGAGTGGGTGTACGACGAAGGATGCTTGTCCATTCCTGGCCTGTACGTCGAGATCGTTCGGCCGAAGCGTGTGCTGCTGCGGGGCCTTGACCTCGACGGCAACGTGGTCGAGCGCGAGGCGGATGAACTTGAGGCTCGGATGTACCAACACGAACTCGATCACCTGCACGGCGTGTTGATGTTCGACCGGATGACGTCAGAGCAGCGGCGAGAGGCGATGGCCGACTATCGGCGGATCTCCGCCGAGGCGGACTCACCGGCCCCACGACGTCGACTTCGACTCCGGTGAGGCGGATTCCACTCGTTTTCTTGGGCTCCCCGCCGGTGGCGGCTGATGTGCTGCGATCATTGGTGCAGGCCGGACACGACGTTCGGCTCGTCGTGACTGCGCCGGATCGTCGCCGAGGACGTGGTTCGGCGACGTCGCCTACCGCGGTTGGAGCCACAGCGGCAGAACTCGGTCTCGATGTCTCTCACGACGTGGCGGAGGTGTTGACGTGTGGGGCTGAACTTGGCGTGATCGTGGCATTCGGCCGGATCATCCGTTCTGAGATCCTCGATCGGATTCCGATGGTGAACATTCACTTCTCCCTACTCCCGAGGTGGCGTGGCGCTGCGCCGGTCGAGCGGGCGATCCTCGCGGGCGATGAGATCACCGGTGTCTGCCTGATGGAGGTCGTTCCTGAACTCGATGCGGGCGGCGTGTACGCATCAGCCGAACTGCCGCTCGGTGGCCTCAACGCCGTCGAGGCAACCGAGCAACTCGGTCAACTGGGGGCGTCGCTGTTACTCGACGCACTCGAACACGGTCTTGGCGAGCCAGTTCAACAGTGGGGGGAGGTGACGTACGCCGAAAAGTTGACATCGGACGACCTTCGTCTCGATTGGTCATTATCGGCTGAACACCTACTCAGACTGGTGCGCACCACACGCGCATGGACGACCTGGCGTGGCGAGCGGATCAGGATTCTTGATGCCTCCATCGTTGATGATCGGCTGGTGCCGACGGTGGTGCAGCCGGCGGGTCGCCAGCGTCTGGACGCCGAGTCGTGGTGGCGCGGCACCCGGCGTGATGAGGGAGAGTGGTTCGAATGACCGCTCAGACATCGCCCCGACGTCTGGCTCTCGATCTCCTGCGGCGAATCGAAGACGACGGTGCGTACGCCAATCTCGTCGTGCCATCGGCACTGGATCGAAGTGGCCTCGGCACCTCGGAGCGAGCGATGGTGACCGACCTCGTGTACGGCACGACGCGAATGCGACGAGCGTGCGACGGGTTGTTTTCGCGCCACGTTGTGAGCGAACCAGATCCTGCAACCCGGCGCCTCCTGCGGTTGGGCACGTACCAGTGGGCGTGGGGGAGAGTGCCAGCTCATGCTGCCGTGTCCGAGACCGTCTCGTTGGCTCCGCGGCGAGTCCGAGGCTTTGTGAATGCAGTTCTGCGTCGAACCGTCGCTGGGCCAATGCCGAGTGAGGCTCGGTGGGCGTCATCGGCGGCAGCGCTCAGTTATCCCGACTGGATTCACGATCGATTGACGGTCGAACTGGGTGAACCAGATGGCATCGCCGCGATGGATCGGATGAACCGCCCGCCCTCAGTGACGGTGCGTTCGGATGGTTACGTTCAAGACCGAGCATCGACCTGGGTCGCGGAATCGGTCGAAGCGATCAGCGGTGAGACCGTCGTTGATCTCTGTGCAGCACCGGGAGGGAAGGCGACTGCCGTTGCGGCGAGCGGTGCGACGGTGCTCGCGGCCGATGTTCGTGAGTCGCGCGTCGGACTGGTGGCATCGAATGCTGCCCGCTTCGCCAGCGAGGGATTGGTGTTGCCGATCGTCGCCGATGGCCAGCGCCCACCGGTCGCACCTCGTTGCGTCGATGCCGTGCTGATCGACGCGCCCTGTTCAGGCCTCGGCGCCCTTCGTCGCCGGCCGGATGCCCGATGGAGGATCGACGAGAGGGCGCTCTCCGAATTGACCCGTGTCCAGCAGCGACTTCTCAATAGCGGAGCCGACTTGGTTCGACCCGGGGGTCGACTCGTGTACAGCGTCTGCACGCTCACCGCGGCCGAGTCGATCGACCTGACCACCCCCGCGGGCTTCGAGGTCGACACCCGCCCGCCGCCGGGCGAGTGGCGGCCATTCGGTCACGGATGGCGCATCCTGCCGCAGGATCACGACACCGACGGGATGGTCCTCATCCGGTACCGTCGCTCGTCATGACATCGTTGCCCCCTGAGGCCAAGGTGCTCACAGTGAGCGATGGGGTGCATCACGGTGCCCGGGTGGACGAGGGGGGTGCCCGGGTCACAGAGCGCCTCGAACGTGCCGGTTTCGTGGTTGTCGAGCGTCGGGTCACGCCTGATGGCCGTGATGAGGTGGCATCGTCGCTTGCGGATATGTGCGAGGGCTTCGCCGGCCTTGTGGCGACCACCGGTGGCACTGGATTCGCCCCTCGCGATCTCACACCTGAGGGCACGGGAGACATTCTCGAACGCGAGGCGCCGGGGTTGGCTGAGGCGATGAGGGCCATCAGCCCGTTCGGTCGGCTCTCACGGGGACGTTGCGGAATACGTGGCCGCTCGATCGTGTGCAACCTGCCCGGTTCGCCCAAGGGTGCAGTGGAACAGCTCGAGGCGGTTCTTGACGTCCTCGGGCATGCGCTTGCGCTGCTCGCCGAACAGCCCACCGACCACTGACCTGATCGGCCGTTAGCCTCGGGTGAGTGTTGAGAATTGTTCTCCCCAAGGGCTCGCTTGAAAAGGCCACATTCGAGTTGTTCGAAGCGGCGGATCTGACCGTCGTCCGGTCATCGAGCGTCGACTATCGGGCATCGATTGACGACCCGCGAGTCGTCGAGGTTCGCATCCTCAGGCCTCAGGAGATACCCGTCTACGTTGCCGAGGGCCTCTTCGACATCGGTATCACCGGTCGCGACTGGGTCGAGGAGACATCGAGCACGGTGGTGAGCCTCGGTGAACTCCGCTACTCCAAGGCGACAAGCAATCCTGTTCGGGTAGTGGTCGCCGTGGCGGGCGACTCGACCTTCGAGTCAGTCGCTGATCTTCCCAACGGCGTGCGCGTCACCTCTGAGTACCCCGAACTCACGCGACGTTTCTTCGCGGAGCGCGGGGTGGAGGCCGATGTGCGCCTGTCCTACGGTGCGAGCGAGGCAAAGATTCCCGATATCGCGGACTGCGTCGTCGACATCACCGAGACCGGTCGGGCTTTGCGCGCGGCCGGACTGAGGATCATCGACACCATCCTCACCTCCTGGACCGAGGTGATCGCCAACCCGGAGTCGTATGCCGACCCGGATCGACGACGTGCGATGGAGCAGATCATGATCCTCCTCAATGGCGCACTCGAGGCGAGAACAAGGGTGCTGCTGAAGTTGAACGTGGCCGGAACTCAGCGCGATGCCGTACTCGATCTGCTTCCGTCAGCGAAGAGCCCTACGGTCAACCAGCTGGCAAACGGTGACTTCGCCATCGAGACCGTCGTGCTGAAGAATCAGATCAACCGTTTGATCCCGGCTCTTTCAGAGGCCGGCGCAACTGATCTGATCGAGATCCCGATCGCCAAGATCGTGCCGTGAACGTGGTGACAATGACTGGTCAGGTGACCGAGTTCGATCCGATCGTTGGGCTGGGAGTCATCGAGTCCATCGACGGCGAGTCGTTCTCATTCCACTGCCTGTCGATCGCTGACGGCACTCGGACGATCCCGGTGGGAAGTGCGGTGTCATTCGGGCTGAGTCATCGCTTCGGACGTGATGAAGCCGTTGCCATCATCGGGTGATCAGCGGCGACTGATTATCGAGGTGATCGTGGCGCTCAGCCCGGGTGAGGTCGTCTCGTACGGTGACGTCGCATCCGACGCCGGTTTCCCCGGTCGGGCACGCTTCGTTGGACGTCTGCTGGCGGAGTCCGATGGGCAACTTCCATGGTGGAGAGTGGTGAACGCAAGCGGTCGGCTGGTTCCCGGTGCGGAGGCGACTCAAGCGGAGCTGCTCGCCGGCGAAGGGGTCGTCGTGGTGGGGAACCGAGTGGTCGACGCCCCGATCGGCAGGTTCAGCCGGGCTCGCCGCCGAGGCGCTCGCGGCTGACCGACACATAGGCCATCCGAATGTTCGCGAGCGCATCGACGAGCGTCGTGTGGTCGTCTCCGATTCGCGGCCCGAGCGATTCCACAACGGCGGCGAGTGCATCGATGGCGAGTGAGGCGGATGTCAGATCGGGGTTGTCTGACGAGAGGTGAATCGCTGCGAGTTCGTAGAGGCCGATGGCGTGGTTGGTGACGACGGTCTCAGCCGGAACGGAGGCAAGTCTCGATCGTGCCTCTTCGAGAGCGGCCGCTGCCTGCGCCGTTGGATCGTCGCTTTCGGTCGACATCGCCGTTATCGTACCGGCGTCACCTGCGGAGACGGAGGCGACCACAATCGAGCGAAGTGGGGTCATGCCCCCACCCGGCCACCCCAGGTGCGTCCGGGTCGTGACGGTTTCGGCGGCGGCCCATGGTCGTCCGTCTCGTCTGGCTTCGTCCGGCAACGAGAACAACGGGAGGCCAGAGCCCTTGCACAGGAGAGAAACGTCATAGCACCGCCGAAGAGCGATCAACACCGGATCAATGATCGAATCCGGTCCCGCGAGGTTCGACTCATAGGGCCGGAAGGAGATCAGTTGGGGATCAAGCCGGTCCCCGAGGCGCTCCGCATGGCTCGAAGCCTCGACCTTGACCTCGTTGAGGTGGCCCCGGGTGCGAACCCGCCGGTCTGTCGAATCATGGATTACGGCAAGTTCCGTTACGAGGAGGCCCAGAAGGCCAAGGAGTCTCGGCGCCGGTCCACACAGGTCACGGTGAAGGAAGTCAAGTTCCGGCCAAAGATCGGCAAGGGTGACTTCGACACGAAGGTTCGGCATCTGACCTCGTTCCTCGAGGACGGACACAAGGTCAAGGTCACGCTCCAGTTCCGCGGCCGCGAGATGGCCCACCCGGAGCTCGGAGCCAAGATCCTTGATCAGGTGCTTGAGTCGGTCGGTCCGCTCGCCAAGGTCGACAACCAAGCCCGGATGGAGGGCCGATCGATGTCGATGGTGCTCTCACCGGATCGAAAGGCGCACGAAGCGGCCCGTAAGGCCAGACAAGACAGCGAGGTCTCTGGGGCTGAACCACTAGCCGAGACTTCGAACGACACACCAGGAGGCGACAATGCCCAAGATGAAGACCAGTAAGACCGCCGCCAAGCGGTTCAAGAAGACCGGTAGCGGCAAGCTGCGGCGCCAGCAGGCGATGCGTCAGCACCTCTTCGAAAAGAAGCCGTCGACCCGCACGCGCCGTCTGGCGTCTGATTCCGACGTCCATCCGACCGACGAACCCAAGATCCGCCGGCTGCTCGCCGAGCGCTGATCTCCACGCCTCGACGTGGAACCCATCTGAGTACGAAACAGGAGAAGTAAGTCATGGCACGTGTGAAGCGCGGTGTCGCCGCCAAGAAGCGTCACAAGAAGGTCCTCAAGCAGGCCCGCGGCTACTACGGCAACAAGAGTCGGTCCTTCCGGGCCGCCAACGAGCAGGTGATGCGGAGTGGTCAGTACGCCTTCCGTGACCGCCGGGCCAAGAAGGGCGAGTTCCGTCGCCTGTGGATCCAGCGGATCAATGCCGGATGCCGCCAGCACGATATGAGCTATAGCCGGTTCATCGCCGGTCTGAACGCCGCCGGTATCGAAGTCGATCGAAAGATCCTCGCTGATCTTGCGATCACCGATCCGACTGCGTTCGCTGCGCTGGTCGAGCAGGCCCGGGCGGCCCTCTGACCGACTCGGAGGGCCTATCACCCCGTAACCCGACGGTTCAGCGTCTTCGCCGTTTGGCGACGAGACGCGACGACCGTCGGGACGAGGGTGTCGTCGTCGTCGAGGGTGCTCCGCTGATTGCGGAGGCCCTCGCAGGCGGCTGTGAGGTCCTCGAGGAGTACATCGCTCCCGGAGCCGCGCCGGTTGGGACGTCGCCACCCATCGTGTTGAGCCCGGCGGCGCTCGCTCGAGTCGCCACGACCGAAACGCCGCGACCAAATCTCGCTGTCGTCCGTAGGCCGAACCCTGGTGACCTGAACTCGTCATCGTGCATCTTGGTCCTTGACCGCGTCGCCGATCCGGGCAATGTCGGCACCTTGATCCGTTCAGCTGAAGCGGCTGGGGTGGATGCCGTGGTAGTCACGCCAGGCACCTCGGATCCATTCGCGCCGAAAGCAGTGCGCGCATCTGCTGGTGCTGTCTTCCACCAACCGATACACGAGCTCGGATTGGATCGGGTCATCTCGGCTGGTTTTGTCACGGTTGGCACGTCATCGCATCTCGGCGAGGATCATCGCTCCGCAGACTGGTCGGGAAGCGTCGCACTGATCCTCGGTAACGAAGCCCACGGTCTCGATGTCGATCCCGACCGCTGGGTGCGAATCGTTCATCGCGGTCGGGCAGAGAGCCTGAACGTGGCCATGGCCGGCACGCTGCTGACGTTCGCCATGGTCAACGCTCGTGCGGTCGGCTGATGGTGGTTGGTCCAGTCGGAGTCGGCCCCCTAACCTCTGAGCAATGCGCATGCGCCGATTTCCCTGCCCCGGGTCGTTCCACCCGGGGATGCCCGTCGACAGGTCTCCTGTCGACCTCCCCTGATCGACGACCCGGGGACGTGGTGAGCAAGAGCCCCGAACGGGGAGGCACATCGAATTGATGAGGGAGAACACGTGATCGACGACATCAGATCTGCTTGCGATGAGGCCCTTGCGGCTGTTGCTTCAGCCCACCTTGACGTGGTTGACCAGTTACACGCGGAACTGCTCGGCAAGCGCAGTCATCTGTCAGGCATGAAAGCCAAGTTGGGGTCGCTCGATGCTGAGGAGCGTCGAGTGGCTGGAAGCGCATTGAACCAGGCGATGGCTTCCGTGTCGGCTGCAATCGACGAGCGGCGAGCGCAAGCACAGCGAGCGGCTCTCGAGGCCCGAATCGATGCCGAACGGCTCGACCTGACCGAAGCGCCGCCGGTTGGGCGCCGCGGCCATCTCCACCTCGTGACCCAAGCGTGGGAGCAACTCGAGGATGTGTTTGTCGGACTGGGATTCACCGTGGCCGAGGGGCCCGAGGTCGAGACCGACTGGTACAACTTCGAGGCGCTCAACATGGGTGAAGGCCATCCGGCCCGTGGAGAATTTGACACCTTGTTCGTCGGCCGGTCCGACAACGAGTTGCCGGGAGAATCAGGGATCTTGTTGCGGACCCATACGTCACCGGTGCAGATCCGCGCGATGCTTGCACAAGAGCCACCGATCCACATCGTGGCGCCGGGTCGTGTGTTCCGCCGGGACACCCCAGACGCCACGCACATGCCGGTTTTCCATCAAATCGAAGGCCTTGTCGTCGATCGTGATATCACGATGGCTGACCTCGCGGGCACCATCGAGGCATTCACGAGGGCGTTCTTCGGCGAAGAGTTCACCTCGAGGCTCCGACCCTCGTACTTCCCGTTCACTGAGCCGTCCGCAGAGTTCGACGTTCGCCGACCCGATGGTTCTTGGTTGGAACTCGGTGGCTGCGGGATGGTCCATCCCGAGGTGCTGAGGGCTGGGGGTCTCGACCCGGAGCAGTGGAGTGGATTTGCCTTCGGCTTCGGCATCGATCGAATGGCGGTCATGCGTCATGGGGTATCCGACATTCGTGACATGTACGTCAACGACATCCGTTTCATCGAGCAGTTCTGAGGTCTTGGGATGAAGGTGTTGCTCTCATGGTTGAACGATTTCGGGCCGTTCGCCGATCCGTCAGATGAGTCATCGGTCGAAACGCTCGCTGATGAGATGACCGCGCTCGGCCTCGCGGTCGAGTCGATCGATCGGATCGGGTCCGGCGTCGATGGGGTGATCTCGGCCAAGGTGCTTCGAGTCGAACAACATCCTGATGCTGCGAAGGTGCGCAGGGTCTGGGTCGACGCCGGTGAGGGTCAGGAGCGTCATGTGTGGTGTGGGGCGTCCAATATGGCAGCCGGTGACGTGGTTGCGCTCGCGACCCTTGGGACGCAGATGCCCGACGGTCGGACGATCGAGCGTCGCGGCATCCTCGGGATCGATTCCGAGGGGATGCTCTGCTCAGAGACCGAGCTGGGTATCGGCTCCGACGGTTCGGGAATCATGATCCTCCCGGCCGATGCGCCGCTCGGTGTCGCCTACACCGAGGCCATTGGGCTCGAGGACGATGTCATCTTCGACCTCGACCTGACACGGAACCGCCCGGATTGCTGGTCGGTGCGAGGTATCGCTCGCGACCTCGCCGCCCATCGACGGCAACCGCTTGCCTCGCCGCCAGCCGGCGCCGACTACGTCGAGGGTGCCGAGCGCTCGGTGCCGGTTGCTCTTGAGGCAGGGGATCGCTGCGGGAGATTCACGACGACGGTCTTGTCGAATCTGGCCGTCACGGAATCACCGGAATGGATTGCTCGTCGACTGACTTCTGTCGGTATGCGCCCGATCAACAACGTGGTCGATGCCAGCAACTATGTGATGCTCGAACTCGGGCAGCCCAACCACGCCTATGACCACGACGCCGTGTCCTCCGGTCTGCGGATTCGTCAGGCGAAATCAGATGAGCGGATCACGACCCTCGACGGTGTCGAACGCGTCTGCGTCACGGATGATCTTCTGATCTGTGACGCGTCAGATGCGCCGGTCGGCATCGGCGGGGTTATGGGTGGGGCTGACAGCGAGATTGCTGACTCGACGACCGAGGTCGCTCTCGAGGTCGCCTGGTTCGAATCCATGGGCATCATGCGCACCGCCACGAGGCATGCGCTTCGATCAGAAGCGTCAGCGCGGTATGAGCGAGGGGTTGACCCAGCTGTCGCCGATGATGCCATCCAACGTTTCGCCTCACTGCTGGCGCTCACCTGTCCAAACCTCGTCCTGCACGCCGGCACGGTCGACGAACGGGGATCGGCCCTCCCGTCGACTGAGCGCTCGGTCGAGGTGCGCGTGAGCGCCGTAAACCGAGTGCTCGGCACGGAATTCATTGCAGACGATCTCCCGCCGTTGCTCGATCGCCTGGGCCTGAGGGTCGCCATCGACGACGACCGCATGAGCGTGGCGATTCCCAGTTGGCGCCCGGACATCTCCGGTGAGATCGATGTGGTTGAAGAAGTCGCTCGCATGTTCGGTTACGACCGGCTCGGCCGCTCCGTGCCGCGGGCCGCCGTGCATGGCCACCTGAGCGCAGCTCAGCGGCGCCGACGTGAGTTGCGGCGGGTGCTCGTCGGGCTCGGCGTGTCCGAGGCGATGCCAAATCCATTCGTTGCTTCGGACACGATGGCGCTGGCGGGCGTTGACGGCCCGACCATGCGGATCCTGAATCCTCTGGTGGCGGAGGAGAGCGCGTTGCGCACCTCCCTGCGCCCCGGACTATTGGCCGCGGTGGCCCACAACGAACATCACCGTCGTGAAGGGGTGTCATTGTTCGAGATCGGTCACGTGTACCCACCCGGTGATGGTGATCTTCCCGACGAGTACGAGGCGCTGTGCGTCGTACTCGCCGGCAGGAACGCCCATGATGCCGTCGCTGCGTGGCGAGAGATCGCCGCTGCGCTCGGCACTGGCGCGATGATCGATCAGGGGACCCGTCCCGGTGGGCTTCATCCGACGCGATCAGCGGTGCTGCGCTCGGGACGTGACGTCATCGGCGTGATCGGTGAGATAGCCCCCGATGTGGCTGGCCGTTTCGGGGTCTCGGAACGGGTAGCGGTCTTCGAGGTCCGTCTCGACGGAATCTTGGCTTCTGAGCCTCGGCCTGCATCTCACCGAGTGGTGAGCAGAATGCCGACGAGCGACCTCGACCTCGCGTTCGTGATGCCTGATGACACGCCGGCCGAACGGCTAGAGCGCGCGCTGCGTCAAGCGGCGGGGGATCTGCTCGTCTCGTGCGAACTCTTCGATGTGTATCGCGGGCAAGGCGTCGACCCGGGGACTCGCTCGTTGGCGTTCAGGCTTCGGCTTCAGCAGCGGGAGCGAAACATCACCGATGCGGATATCGCTGCGGTTCGCGAACGCTGCATCGCTGGCGCTGAGCGTCTCGATGCCACCCTGCGAGGGTGATGTCTCTCTAGTTCAGCGACAGGTCATCTGGAGCCTGAGCCAACCAGGCGAGGCGGCCGGGTTGGCGGCTGAGGACAGCGCGCCATAGGTCCTGTGGCCGTCGCCCGAACACGTCATCGGTCATGGCGTCGGTGACGATCCAGGCCCCGGCGTCGATCTCGGCGTCAAGCTGGCCCGCTCCCCATCCGGCATAGCCGCGAAACACTCGGACACCAGCAAAGCTCGGTGCTATCAGTGCCGGATCGCCCGAAAGATCGACCGACCACACGCCGTCGGCGATCTTGAGGGCGCCGTCGACCTCGTCGGGGGTCGCCGGTGTGGGTCGGGCCAGAGCGATCATGGCATCGGGATCGACCGGCCCCCCGTCGTGCAGCACCGCTGGATCGGCCAGGTGAGGTGTCCAGCGGTCGAGGGGTGCTTCCAGGTCATCGGTGAGGGGTCGATTCAGTACGACGCCGATGGCCCCTTCTTCAGAGTGCTCGATCATGTAGACCACGGTGCGATCGAAGTTGGGATCTTCGAGCGGTGGTGTGGCCACCACGAGTCGGCTGCGCGTTGGATGGCGAAGCACGCTTCCAGTCTGCCGGTTAGTGATGGAACAGGCACACGGAGAGTGGTTGTATGAGTATGCGCTGAAGTGTATGATCATGCGTTATGTCATCTCTAGCGCCTCATCGGATGAAGGCCGGTGTGATCGGCGCGTCCGGCTTCACCGGAGCGGAATTGCTCCGATTGGCCGACCGCCACCCTGATCTCGACGTCACCGTGTTGGCCGCTGACTCAAACGCGGGTCAGCTTGTTGCCAGCGTCCACCCGGCCCTCGAGGCCGCATACGGGGACCGAACATTCGATGCGATCGATCCCGATGCCGTGGACGGGCTCGATGTGGTCTTCCTCGGCCTGCCCCATGAGGCGTCGGTGGAGTTCGTGCCCAAATTGCTCGGTCGCGTCGGATGCATCGTCGACCTCTCCGCAGCGTTCCGATTGAACGACGTCAGCGCCTATCCGAATTGGTACGGCTTCGAGCACGGTTGCCCCGATCTGTGCGAGCGTGCCGTGTACGGGTTGCCTGAGTTCCATCGGGATGCGCTGCGAGGTGCCGACCTCATCGCCACGCCCGGGTGCTACGTCACCGCTGCGATTCTTGCCGTCCGTCCCTTGATCGCCTCCGGCATGGTCGCTCCGGATCGCATCGTGGTCGATGCGGCGAGCGGAGTCACCGGTGCCGGCCGGCGCGCGGAACATCCATATGCGTTCACCACCGTCGACGAGAACATGACCGCCTACGGTCTCGTGTCTCATCGGCACACACCCGAGATGGAGCAAGAGATCGGTGCCACCGTGTTGTTCACCCCGCACTTGGTTCCGATGAACCGTGGCATTCTCGCCACCTGCTACAGCCGTCCCATCGATCCGTCATCGATGAGCGACGAAGTCGTTCTCGAAGCCTTGAGGGCCACCTACCGAGATGAGCCGTTCGTTCGGGTGATCGACGGGATCCCGGGCACCAAAGCAACGATGGGTTCAAACCTCGCCTTGATCACCGGCCGCTACGACCCCCGCACCGAGACGGTGATCACGATCTCAGCGATCGACAATCTGACCAAAGGAGCCTCCGGCGGCGCGATGCAGGCGGCCAATGTTGCGCTCGGACTCGATGAACGCTCAGGACTCGACCGGATCGGGGTGGCGCCATGACGCCCGCTGCAGGCCAACGGGCGGAGATTTTGGTCGAGGCCCTCCCGTACATCCGACGGTTCGCTGGAAGAACTGTTGTGGTGAAGTACGGAGGGAATGCCCTTGCGGGCGCTTCTGAGCACGATGCATTGAGCGTGTTCGCCACCGATGTCGTGTTGATGCGGTTGGTCGGTATGCGGCCCGTGGTGGTCCACGGAGGTGGCCCACAGATCAGCGAGTTGATGGACCGGCTCGGGAAGCAGACGGAGTTCAGGGACGGCCTTCGCGTCACCGACGCCGAGACCGTCGACATCGCCCGCATGGTCCTCATCGGTCAGGTGAATCCACAGATCGTCTCAGCGATCAATGTGCACGGCGACTTCGCCGTCGGCGTGAGCGGCGAGGACGGCGGACTGATTCGTGCCGCTCCACGCAACCCTGAGTTGGGATTTGTCGGTGACGTCGTATCCGTCAATCCGACCGTGCTGAATCGTCTACTTGACGATGAGTTCATTCCCGTTGTCGCAACGGTCGGCACCGATGCCGACGGCCAGGCGTACAACATCAATGCCGACACGGTTGCTGGTGAGGTCGCAGCCGCGCTCGGAGCTGAGAAGTTGGTGTACCTCACCGATATCGAAGGGTTGCGGCGCGATGTCGTTGATCCGACCAGCCTCATCCGACAGACCACCCCAGATGAACTCGAGGGGCTCATCGACACCGGTGTCATCGCTGGAGGCATGATCCCCAAGGTGTCGAGCTGCATCGACGCAGTGCGACGCGGGGTGCGCAGGGCGCACATTCTGGACGGTCGGATCGAACACGCCCTTCTGCTCGAACTGCTCACCGATGACGGCGTGGGGACGATGGTTCACGATCCCAGCCGACCCGAGGAAACGAGGATCTGAGTTGGCACACACATTCGATACATCGGAAGCGGTCGGTCATTGTCCGTTCATGCCGGTGTTCGGCCCACCCTCATTGATGATCGAGCGCGGTCAAGGCACTGAACTGTTCGATACCGACGGTCGTCGCTACCTCGACTTCCTTGCGGGCATCGCCGTCGTGTCTCTCGGCCACGCCAATCCGGTCATCGCTGAGGCGATCTCGAAACAGGCGAGTCAGCTCGTGCATGTCAGCAACTTCTTCGCCAACCCCATCGCCACCGAAGCGGCGATGGGCGTCGATCGAATGCTGACGGAGGCGACCGGCCGACCAGGCCAGGTGTTCTTCACCAACTCCGGGGCCGAGGCCAATGAGTGCGCAATCAAGTTGGCTCGCCGATTCGGTGGGCCCGATCGCTACACCGTGGTCAGCACGCTTGGCTCATTCCACGGGCGCACTCTGGCAACCCTTGCCGCCACTGGCCAGCCTGCCAAGCATGCCCCGTTCCAACCGCTTCCCGTTGGCTTCCGTCATGTTCCCTGGGGGGACATCGGCGCGATGGAGGCAGCCATCGATGAGACGGTTGCCGCGGTGCTCATCGAGTCGATCCAGGGTGAAGGCGGTGTTGTCCCAGCGCCCGATGGATATCTCGAGGGTGTGAGGAAGATCTGTGATCGCACTGGCGCGCTCATGATGCTTGATGAGGTGCAGACCGGATTCGGTCGGACCGGGCGCTGGTTTGGTTTCGAACATGCCGCAGTGACACCAGACGTGGTGACGCTGGCCAAGGCGATGGGCAATGGGATGCCGATCGGCGCGTGCTGGGCGCCCGTCGAGGTCGCTGCGAACTTCAGCCCAGGAGACCATGGGAGCACCTACAGCGGGACGGCGCTCGCCACGGCTGCGGTCAATGCGGTGATCGCTGAGATGCGCCGTCTCGACGCCCCGGCGATGGCGAAATCGAAAGGAGCGCACCTGCGTCAGCGACTGGCCGACCTAGACGGTGTTGCCGACATGCGCGGACACGGACTGCTGCTCGGAGCTGTTCTCGATGATGGGATCGCAGCGGGTGATGTGGCCTCTGCTGCGTTGCGTCGCGGATTGATCGTCAACGCCGTTACCTCAACGACCATTCGGTTGGCTCCACCGTTGACGGTGAGCGAGTCGGAGATTGACGAGGCAGTCGCCATTCTGGAGGCGGCGATCAAGGAGGTTCGCTCATGACTCGTCATCTGCTTGACATCACCGATCTCGAGCGGGACGAACTCGAACTCGTCCTCGACTTGGCGCGGCGCCCAGTCGAGGCGCTCAACCAACCACTCGCCGCATCCGGGGTGGCGCTGCTGTTCGAAAAGCCATCCAATCGCACTCGGCATTCGATGGAGATGGCTGTGGTGCAACTTGGTGGCCATCCGGTTTACACCCGCGGCGAGGAGGTCGGGATCGACAGCCGCGAGCCAGCCGAAGATGTGATGCGGATCATGGAGGGTTACCACGCGATGGTTGCGGCCAGGGTGTTCTCCCACTCGGTGGTAGTGCGCATGGCGGCCGTTGCGTCGGTTCCCGTCGTCAACATGCTCTCCGATCGTTCACACCCCCTTCAGGCGCTTGCAGATCTGTTGACGATGACTCGTGAATTCGGCTCTATGCATGAACGGGTGGTGACGTGGGTCGGCGACTACAACAATGTCGCCCGGTCGCTCGGCGAAGCCTGCGCACTACTCGGCTCTGAGCTTCGCTTCGCATGTCCCGACGGCTACGGACCAGATCCCGCCGAGGTGGAGCGGCTCACCGCTCTGGGAGCTGCACGCGTGTTGAGTGAACGCGATCCGACCGCGATGGTTCGAGGGGCACACGCCGTGCACACCGACACCTGGGTGTCGATGGGGCAAGAAAGCGACTCAGAGAAACGTCGCCGAGTATTCGCCGACTACACCGTTGATGCTTCGTTGATGGGCGTGGGAGCGGCGGATGCGATCTTCATGCACTGCCTTCCGGCGTATCGGGGCTATGAAGTGACCGCCGAGGTCATCGACGGGCCACGGAGCAGGGTCATCGCGCAGGGTCACGACCGGATGCACGCCGCCCGTGGACTTCTCGCCTTTCTCGCAGGTGTGCGATGAGTCTGAAGACTCGACGGCAACAGGCGATCGTTCGTTTGATCGAGCAGTCCGATGTGGCCAGCCAGGTCCAACTCGTGGAGTTGCTGTCCGCCGATGGGATCACGGCCACGCAAGCGACCGTGTCACGTGACCTCGACGACCTCGGGGCCATCAAGGTGCGAACGTCGGGGGGGTCGTCGGTGTACGCGCTGCCGGCCTTTGCCCCTGATCGAGTTGCTCCTCTCGACCAACTGCGACGAGTCATGGGGGAGTGGGTGGCAGAGGTGGTCAGTTCGCACAATCTGGTCATCGTGCGAACTCCCCCGGGATGTGCTCATGTCGTCGCTTCGGCTCTTGACCGGAGCGCTCTCGACGGACTCATCGGTACTGTGGCTGGCGACGACACGGTGATGTGCATCGCCGGTGAGTCGACGACCGGCTCAGCGCTCGCTGAACGGCTCATCGAGTTAGCGGGAATCGAAGGGAGTGGGGACGATGGCTGATGGGGTCGAGGGGGCATCGGACACGCTCTGGCATGGCCGGTTCGAGGGCGGTCCCGCCGAGGCCTTGATGGCGTTCACCGTGAGCTTGCCGTTCGACCAGCGGTTATGGGAAGCCGACATCAAAGGATCGCAGGGGCACGTGCGCGGGCTGGGCCGTGCGGGCATCCTCAACCCGGCCGAGGTCGATTCGGTGCTGGTTGCGCTCGATGCCGTGGCGGCAGAGTTCTCCGATGGTTCATTTGTGTTCAAGGACGGCGACGAGGACGTTCACACAGCGGTCGAGCGTCGAGTGACCGAAATCGCCGGGGATGCGGGCGCAAAGATGCACACCGCCCGCAGCAGGAACGATCAGGTTGCCACCGATCTTCGGCTGTGGACCCTCGGCGCGATGCGAGCCGTGGCCCGCGACCTCATCGGATTGCAGGAGATTCTCCTTGACCGCGCCCAGTCGTGTGAGGGCGTGTACCTCCCGGGATACACCCACCTTCAACGTGCCCAACCAGTGCTGTTGGCGCATCACCTTCTCGCTCACGGATGGGCTTTTGCCAGGGATGTCGATCGGATCGTTGACGCGCTTGAGCGGATGGATGTGTCGCCGCTCGGCGCCGGTGCCCTCGCCGGTACCTCGGTGGCGATCGATCCTGTGGCCACTGCCGCCGACCTCGGCTTCGCCTCGGTGTTCCAGAACTCGCTCGATGCGGTGAGCGATCGAGACTTTGTCGCCGAGTCGCTCTTCATTCTCGCTCTGATTGGCGTGCATCTGGCCCGCATCGGCGAGGAGTGGGTGCTCTGGAGTTCGGAGGAATTCGGGTTCGTCCGGATCGATGATGCCTACGCCACCGGTTCCTCGATGCTCCCGCAGAAGAAGAACGCCGACATCGCCGAGTTGGCTCGAGGGAAGTCGGGACGGCTGATAGGGAACCTGACGGGACTTCTGGCCACGCTCAAGGGTCTCCCGCTCGCCTATAACCGCGACCTTCAAGAGGACAAGGAGCCGCTGTTCGACTCCGTCGATCAAGTGCGACTCGCCGTATCCGCGGTCGGGGGGATGATCGCCACGGCCACGTTCGTTCCTGAGTCGATGGCGGCTGCGGCTGATGCCGAGGTGATGGTGGCGACCGACCTCGCCGAGCATCTTGTGCGGTCCGGACTGCCCTTTAGAAAGGCGCATGCGGTGGTCGGTCGACTGGTGCGTCGACATCTGGCCGGTGAGGGCGCCCTGGTCGACCTGGCAGTCGCCGAGATCGGTCCTGAATGCGCTGAGCTTTTCTCCCCAGGAGCCGGCGCGCAGAATCGGACATCACCCGGCGGAGCAGGGCCGATACCGCTCCCTGCCCAGATCGAGGCGTTCGTCGGCGACCTCGCCGCGGCCCGGCGTCGGCTCGGCGGTTCGAGCTGATGTCATCGGTTCTGTTGGGGGAGGTGGTGGTCACGATGGCGGTGATCATGGATCCGATCGGCAACGTGCCGATCTTCCTGTCGGTGACCCGCCGCCTTGACCGCCGGGCCAGGGCCCGTGCCGCTTTGCTCTCATGCATCACCGCCGCAGTCGTGATCGCGGTGTTCGCTGTGGTCGGTCGTCAGGTGCTCGATTATCTCGACGTGTCGGTGCCAGCGCTCCAGGGAGCAGGAGGGCTTCTCCTGCTTCTCGTCGCCCTGGAACTTCTCACCGGGACGGAGGACACGGCCCGGGAGGCTGATCCCGCGGACCATGTCGCTGTTGCCATGGTGCCTCTCGGCACGCCATTGTTGGCTGGGCCGGGCGCAATCGTTGCAACGATCGTTTTCACCGGCGAGGCAAACGATGCCGGAGCCCGAGCGACCATTGCGCTCGGCGTCGCCGTTGTGCTCATCGCAGTGTTCCTGGCGATGCGCTTCGCATCGATTCTCCAGCGGGTGCTCGGCCGGTCGGGGATCTTGTTGCTCAGTCGAATCGCCGGACTGCTCCTGGCGGCGATTGCCGTGCAAATGATTGCCGATGCTGTCATCGCCTTCGCTCGTCAGGTCTGATGATCGGCGACGTGAAGCCAGTACCCGTGCGGGTGCATCGTTCCGATGTGACGTACATGGCGCTGCCCTGAGCGCCAGTCAGTCCGCATGACGGCGGTCAGACGTGAGAGCGATGGATCGTCCGGTGCGTCGAGTTCAGGGCAGTCGGACGGCGCCTCGAGGTGGATCCACGTGAGATCGCGCTCTGATCCGAGGTGTTCCATCGTGCGCCGATATTCACGCCGCTGTGCTCCGGTGAGATAGGCGAGTGCCCACGAGTTCACGACGACAGGGAGTTCGGTGAGGGCGACCCGTCCGATGGCGGTTGTGAGGTCATCGACTGCATCTCCGGCCTCGATGGCAACCGGATGTGTCTGTGTGACCTCGATTGCTGCCCTCAGACGCTTGAGACGATCGACTTGGTCGGGCCACACGCAGGCTTGGAGCCACCGGACTTCGGTGTGGTTGCTGAGGTCGACTGGGCGGGCATCGAGTCCGATGCGCGTGGTGATCGCTGGGATCGCCAATCCGGTGGGCTTCGATCCGCGAATGGCGCACTCGAGACGTGGAGTCTGCTCGGCAGCGATGTCGATTGACCAGGACGCATCGCTGGCGGCGAGTCGGTATGCATATCGGTCGAGATTGAGGTTGAGGCCAGCGGAACAACCGATGTCGATGAGGCCGATTGTTCGACCATCCTCCACGCCCTGCAGTGCCATGAGCAGTGGTGCACATCGACCGACCTCGTTGGTCTGAGTGTGTCGAGTCGCAACGATCGAGGTGATGCGCTGGTGGTGGTCGAGCAATGCCGCGCGGGCGAGTGGAAAGGGATCTGAGCGATCGGGATCCGGGGTAATGGATGGAAAGTGGCGGGCGGCCGGGAGGTCTGGGTGCTCGAGTACCAGATCATGGAGCGCAGCGAGCAGTAGCACGGGGCGCTGTTGGGTGTCGGGAGCGTTGAGGAGGATCGAGACGATCTCCGTGTCCTCTGCGATGGCCGAGGCAAGTCGGCGATATAGCGGCGCTCGTCTGCCCACCTCCTCGGCGAAGGCTAAGAACGACTCACGTGCTCGCTCCAGCGCTGTCGGCATAGCGTCACGCTACGGCATCACATCAGGTGTCCGGAATCGGCCCCGACCATGGCAAGATCGCCGGCATGGATCTGCTCGGAGAACTCGAGGCGCGAGGACTGTTGCACGACACGACCGACCGTCACGCCCTCAGTGCGCGACTGGCGAGTGGCCCGATCGGCGTGTACGTCGGTTTCGACCCGACCGCCGACTCCCTCCACGTCGGACATCTGCTCGGACAAGTTGGCCTGCGACGCTTTCAGTTGGCGGGACACCGGGTGTTCCCGTTGGCTGGGGGAGCGACGGGAATGGTCGGCGACCCGAGCGGTCGCTCCGAGGAGCGCAATCTCTTGTCACGTGACGAACTCGAGCACAATGTGGCTCGAATTTCGGCCCAGTTGGAGAGGATTTTGGACTTTGGGCCAGGTTCCTCAGCGGCAACGCTCGTGAACAACGCCGAATGGACGGCGGAGGTATCGCTCCTTGACTTCTTGCGGGACGTCGGTAAGCACGTGTCGGTGAGTCAGATGCTCGGAAAGGACTCGGTGCGGTCTCGTATCGGTTCGGACTCCGGTCTGTCGTTCACAGAGTTCTCGTACATGCTGCTCCAAGCAAACGATTTCAGACACCTGCACGATGCTCATGGTGTCGAGTTGCAGATGGGCGGCAGCGACCAGTGGGGGAACATCACCGCGGGAATCGACTTGATTCGCCGAACATCGGGAGGCACTGCACATGGTGTCACCTGGCCATTGTTGACCAAGAGTGACGGAACGAAGTTCGGCAAGACCGCTTCGGGGGCCGTATGGCTCGACCCTGAGCGAACCAGCCCGTTCCAGTTCCGGCAGTTCTGGCTTCAGACCGATGACAGCGATGTTCGAGACCGCCTGATGCGGTTCAGTCTCCGCCCGGTGGATGAGATCGAGGACGTGCTCAGCCGGCATGAGTCCGCCCCCCATGAGCGGGCAGCGCAACGCGCCCTGGCGCACGAGATCACGGCGATGGTCCATGGCACTGATGCGGCTGATGCTGCCGATGCCGCAGCTGACGTGCTGTTTGGTGGCGATCCGCGCTCGCTCTCGGCAGATGCTCTGGAGATGGTGGCTGGTGAGATCGGCATCGTGGAGGTGTCTGCGTCGGACGCTGCTGACCTTGCCGGCGTGCTCGTGACCGCCGGGCTCGCACAGTCCAAGAGCGATGCGCGGCGCACGCTCGAGGGACGCGGTTATCGCTGCAACGGCCTCGTTCTCGACGATACGGCGGACCTTGCCACGGAGTCTCCGTTGCCGGGCGGGCTGTTGCTACTTCAACGTGGACGGAAGTCACATCAGCTCGTCAGGATTTTTTCCTGACGAGGTTGTGGGGCCCCTTGTGGGTGAGTAGTGTTCCAACTCGCCCCAAAGCCAGATGGCCGAGGGTTGGCACCGAGTCCGCTTCGGTGGAATGTGCCAGAGCTGAGGCTCCTTGAAAACGGAAGAGAAGACAGAACGCCAGTGCGGGCAGTCGACCAGGGGGAACTTCGGTTCCTGAGGTACGACTGTCTGTCAATTCTGCTGCCGGGTTAGGTCCCGGTGGCAACACATACATCAGTCAAGATCGCAGTCATCTGGGACATTCCGCCCGGACCTGCGCTCGACTACAAGCCGATCGATCTTCGGGCAACCGTCCGGCGGTCGACAGGTTCTTGTCGGAGAGTTTGATCCTGGCTCAGGACGAACGCTGGCGGCGTGCTTAACACATGCAAGTCGAACGAGGT
>JAQCGT010000157.1 GCA_027730505.1 Actinomycetota bacterium
ATGGCGGCACTCAATGCGCTTCCGGTCGCCTCGTCTCCACGTGCATCGTCGGCAATTCCGGACATTCGTCGACTGATCCAGACCGTGCTCGACAACGGGCATGCATATCTGTCCGGGGGATCCGTCTACTTCGATGTCACCACCTTCGGCTCCTTCGGTACCGTCAGCTCATACGACGACGAGACGATGGCTGTCCTCGCACGGCAACGTGGTGGCAATGTCGACGATCCGAACAAGCGCCACCCACTCGACTTCGTCCTTTGGCAGCCATCGGCGGCGGATGAACCGTCGTGGGAGACCCCATGGGGTCCCGGGCGACCCGGCTGGCACGTCGAATGCAGCGCGCTGGCGCTGCGTGAACTAGGTCCAACAATCGACCTGCACGGGGGAGGGAGCGATCTGATCTTCCCGCATCATGAATGCGAGCGAGCTCAGAGTGAATCGGCGACGGGTTTGCCCTTCGTCGGACACTGGATGCACACGGCGCTCATCTCCAAAGATGGCGAGAAGATGTCTAAGAGCCTAGGCAACCTCGTGTTCGTCGATCAGTTGCGCCAGGAATGGGACCCGATGGTGGTCCGTCTCGGCATCATCGAACATCACTACCGAACCGAATGGTCATGGGACGACGACCTCATGGCCAGAAGCTCCGATCGCTTAAAGCACTGGAAGCACGCAACTCACGCTGAGTCACCGAAGCTCATCGAGGCCGTGCGAGCAGCACTCGACGACGATCTCAACACGCCCGAGGCGGTTGCGCTCATCGATAGCGCTGCGTTGGCTGGGACTGCTGTGGCGAATGCCGCAGCACTTCTCGGAATCGTCTGGTGATTCGGGAACGCCCCGACCTCACGCTCGTACACTGTTGTGTGCATGTCCACGATCACGGTGCACCTCCCCGACGGCTCGGAACGCTCTTTGGAGAGCGGGGCGACCGCCGCTGAACTCGCCAGTGCCATCGGGCGCGGCTTGGCTCGTGCTGCTGTTGCGGCAGTTGTCGACGGCGAACAAACGGATCTCACCCGACCGCTGCATGACGGTGCCCGCGTGGCGATCGTCACTGATGCGACCGACGCCGGTCGACATGTACTTCGCCACTCGACGGCGCACGTTCTCGCCCAAGCGGTCACGAGACTGTTTCCGGGCACGAAATTCTCCGTAGGTCCAGCGATCGAGAACGGTTTCTACTACGACTTCGACCTGCCTGACGGCCGCACGTTGTCCGACGATGATCTCCGAGACATTGAGAACGAGATGACACGCATCGTCAAGGCAGACCAGCCCTTCGTCAGAAGCGAGATGTCGCCGGATGAGGCCTTGGAGCTCTTCTCCGACCAACCGTACAAGTGCGAGATCATCAACCGGGTCCGGTCCGCAGCCGGCGACACCCTCGATGCCGGCGAGGTTGGCAGCGGTGATGTGATCTCGGCATATCGAAACTCGGACGCCTTCGTCGATATGTGTGTCGGACCCCATGTCCCGAGCACTGGTCGACTCGGACACTTCGCACTGCAACGTGTCTCGGGAGCTCATTGGCGCGGTGACGAGGGCGCACGAATGTTGCAGCGCGTCTATGGCACCGCCTGGGAGTCGAAGTCAGCGCTCGAGGAGCACATGAAGCGCCTCGAAGAGGCGGCGGCACGAGATCACCGACGGCTCGCCATCGATCTCGATCTGCTCAGTTTCCCGTCTGAGATCGGCGGCGGTCTGGCCGTCTGGCACCCCAAGGGCGCAATCGTTCGACGGATCATGGAGGACTACAGCCGACTTCGTCACGAGCGTGGCGGATATCAGTTTGTCTACACCCCACATCTTGCCAATGGTCGGCTGTTCGAGACCTCCGGACACCTCGACTACTACGCAGACGCCATGTACCCGCCGATGGACATGGACAACGGCACGTACTACATGAAGCCGATGAACTGCCCAATGCACTGCCTTATCTACGCGAGCAGGCAACGCAGTTATCGGGAGTTGCCGTTACGCCTTTTCGAACTGGGAACCGTGTACCGCTACGAGCGCGCCGGTGCGCTGCACGGCCTGATGCGCATACGAGGGTTCACACAGGACGACAGCCACATCTTCTGTACCGCCGAACAGTTAGCCGATGAGGTGGCGTCACTCCTCGACTTCGTTCTGTCGGTCCTCCGAGCATTCGGCTTCGAGGACTTCACGTTCAATCTCTCCACCAAGGATCCCGACAAGTACGTCGGTTCGGACGAGATCTGGGACGAGGCGACATCGGCATTGAGGGACGCGCTCGACCGGCATGGTCTCGAGTACGGGATCAAAGAAGGCGATGCAGCCTTCTACGGACCAAAGATCGACATCGACGTTCGTGATGCGATCGGACGTTCATGGCAGTTGTCGACCATCCAGGCCGACTTCAACAACCCCGAGAGATTCGACCTCGAGTACGTGGGAAGTGACAACGCTCGACACCGGCCGATCATGTTGCACAGAGCCCTGTTCGGATCTGTTGAACGATTCTTCGGGGTTCTGCTCGAGCACTACGCCGGGGCATTTCCGACGTGGCTGGCGCCACTCCAGGTTCGGGTGCTTCCGGTGTCGAGTTCGCATGAGGTTCACGTTGCCAGCATCGTTGAACAACTCCGATCTGCAGGTGTGCGGGTTGATTCGGTCAGCGCTGACGATGGGCTGGGTCGACGGATCAGAGCTGCAAAGCTCGACAAGATCCCGTATGTGCTCGTCGTCGGAGATGACGACATCGCTGCGAACACCGTCGGCGTGAATCCGCGTGGTGGTGACGTTGAACGCGACGTGCCGCTCGACACGTTCATCGACCGCCTTCGCCTTGAGGTCGCTGAAGACACCCGCCGGGCCTTCGACGCTTGAGCATGTTCGAACACCTCTGGAATGGATGGCGGGCCGACTACGTTTCGGCCGAACGTGGTGGAGATGATGGCGATGGAAGTGTCTTCACTAGGTTGCTCGAATCCGGAATGAGCGATGCTGAGACGTACATCGTCCATCGATCAGGACTGTGTTTCGCAATCCTCAATGCATTTCCCTACTCAACGGGGCACCTCCTGGTCGTTCCGTATCGTCAGGTTTCAGACCTCACCGAGCTCGATCCCGATGAGACTGCTGACATCTGGGCAACCGTGACAGACGGTGTGAAGGCGGTACGGCGCTCCCATCAGCCCGCTGGAATCAACGTGGGGATCAACATGGGCAAGGTCGCAGGCGGTTCGATCGCCGAACACTTGCACGTCCATGTCGTGCCACGCTGGCTCGGTGACTCGAACTTCATGACCGCCATCGCCGACACGAGGACAATTCCCGAGGCATTGTCGCAGTCAGCAGATCGAATCAGGGACGCATGGCCAAAGCCCGGGACGCCTAAGGTGGTCGCATGAGCGGCGCTGAAGTGGACCCCTCGTCCGATGATGTCGTCGATGAACTTCCCGACGACCTTGATCCAACGACATTCGCAGGTGCCTATCGATTTCCCGATAACTCGAGACGGCGTGTGCCAGCCGTGATCTACCTGATCCTCGGAGCGCTGGCGGTGATGCTGGGACTCGCTGGAGGCACACGTGTCAACGCCGGCACACTCATCGCTGGTGTCGGCCTTGTCGTCTTCGCCCTATACGGCTTCCTTGCAGGGCGGCGAATGGCTGTTGACGAGCGCGCGGCGCTTGGCTCTGCGCAGCGTGCAGTCGGATTCCCCATTGGTCACGCCTCCGCCCAACAGGTCTGGCACGGGGTGATGA
>JAQCGT010000158.1 GCA_027730505.1 Actinomycetota bacterium
ATCGACAACCGAGCATCACGCCGGTCACGTTGATGTCGAGCGTGCGCCGCCAGGTCGACATTGGCGTGGTCTCGGGATTGTCGTCGTCGGGAATCATCACTCCGGCGTTGTTGTGCAACACGTGCAAGCCGCCGAATGTGTCGACGGCGTGAACTACCGCGGCAGCCACGGATGACTCATCGGTCATGTCACACACAACCCCGGAGGCCGAGCCGCCGGCTGCACGAATCGCATCGACCGCATCAGATGGATCGGCGACGTCGGCGATCACCACCGACGCGCCTTCGAATGCGAACAGTTCTGCTGCAACCCGTCCGAGCCCTGATGCTGCGCCGGTGATGAGCGCGACCTTGCCGTCGAGCCGACCCATATTCGTCCCCCTGTCGATGTGATTCAGATTCGTTCGAAGTATCGCCGCAGTTCCCAATCGGTCACTGTGCGGTTCGCAGCCTCCCACTCGGCTTCCGCCGAGCGAAGGACCCAGTGGTGCACCTCGTCGCCGAAACACTCCCGGGCGATGTCACTGTCCCGCCAGGCAGCGATCGCATCGGGAAGGTTCCACGGGATGCGTTCGATGTCCGTTGCCATGTAGCCGTTGCCCTCGTGCGCCGGCGGGAGTTCGAGCTCGTCATGGATGCCGTGCAACGCTCCAGCGATACATCCGGCGAAGGCGAGATAGCCCACCGCATCGGCACCCGGGATCCGGTTCTCGATGCGCATCGAGGATCCGTGGCCGACACACCGGAAGCCAAGCGTGCGGTTGTCGATACCCCAGCCGATCCCGGTCGGCGCCCACGACTCGGGCTGGAACCGTCGGTAGCTGTTCACCGTTGGGGCCCATAACAGCGAGAACTCGCGAGCGGTCGCGAGTTGACCGGCGAGAGCCTGACGCATCACTGCGCTCATACCGTCGGGTGCCGATGGATCGTGGAACGCGCTCTCGGAGAGGTCGGGCGACCACATGCTCATGTGCACATGGCACGACGAACCGACGTCGTCCATCGACGGTTTCGCCATGAACGACACAGAACGACCATGGCGTGCTGCGATCTCCTTGGCCGCGAACTTGTGCAACAGCATGCGGTCAGCCATCTCCACGGCAGCGGCGTAGGCCACGTTGATCTCGTGCTGGCCGGCTCCGGCCTCACCTTTGGAGAACTCAACCGGCACGCCCGATGCGTCGAGTGCTCGACGGATATCGCCGATGACGATCTCGTCTCGGGTGGTGAGACGGATGTCGTAATCCTCAGCCCATGGCGAATGTGGACGAAGGTCGCGATAGCCAGATGCGAGCGCGTCTGCGTAGGTGGTGTCGTAGAGGAAGAACTCGACCTCGTTGCCGATCATCGGTGCGAACCCGAGCGCAGCAGCTGCATCGACTTGTTGCTGCAGCACCGTTCGTGGGGCTATGTCGACGGACTCACCATCGGGGGTGACGAGGTCGCAGATCACGAGCGCAGTGCGGTCGAGCCATGAGAGCACTCGCACCGTCGACCAGTCGGCCGTCGCCACCATGTCGCCGTAGCCGGTGTCAAAACTCGAGAAACGGAAACCCGGATCGGGCACGTCGTCGAGGTCGCAGGTGAGCAGGTAGTCGCAGTTCTCGGTGCCGTGGTCGGCGACATGATCGAGAAAGAAATGTCCGGACGCACGCTTGCCGACGAGGCGTCCATAGCGGTCGGGAAAGCCCATGATGACCGTATCGATCTCACCCGATGCGATGAGCCCTGTGAGGTCATCCCGAGTGATCACCTGCCGGTCCGCCATGCGGGAACGCTAGCCAAGTGCGCCGGCCCCACTCGACGGCGACGGTCAGGTGTTGTCAGCGTTCGAGTTGAAGACCGATCATGTCGACGATCAGAGACTCGTCGATCGACCAATCATTCGGCACCTGGACCGTCTTCTTGTTGCGCTTGAGACCCTCGAGGCGATCGACCACGGCATCGAGAACCGATGCGTCGAACGGTGCGATCAGCAGGTGGTTCTTCGCGGCTGACATGCCGAACAGGTAGCGCTTGCCGGTACGGATCATCGGCTGGTTCCAGGCGATCACCTGCTCGAGATCGGGATACTCACGAGCGATAAGCGAGAACACTTCTCGCACCGTCGATTGCTGTTGATCGGGCAAAGCTGCAATAAACGCGTCGACCGTGTCGACCCGGCGAGTGGTGGTCGATCCCTTGGCGTACATGATCAGCGCGTTCGCATGGGCGCGGGTGAAGCCGTGATCGCCCTGCAGTACCTGCATCTGATCGTCGTACTTGCGGCCGGCAAGGCCCTCCATCACCGAGAACCAGTGCGACATCGGCATACCGGTGCGCTTCTCAATGCCAGGGAAGTGTGATTCTCGACGAGGGTCCTGCGACACGGCCGAAGCATGACACACAACCGTGCCACCGGGGACGGTACGCGTGGTCAAGGAACGAGAACGCAGAACACTCACGAAGCGGGTACGAAACCCCATCGCTCGCAGGGTGAACATGCCGTTCACTCATCGACGTGCGTCGACATCAACTTCTCAAGGCACTCTGCGCGACCAGCGATGCATGCCTCGGTGTGGTAGTCGCAGTGATCATCGCCGTGCTCGCTGCACAGGTGATGTTCGGCTCGTCGGTGTTGGCCGTCACCTCGGGTTCGATGGCCCCGGCGCTCCAGGTCGGCGATGCGATCGTCACCACCGAGGTTGATCCGTCAACGATCGACGTAGGCGACGTGATCATCTTCCGGCCGAACGAGGAGTCGGCAGTGGTGGTTACTCACCGGGTGAACGCCATCGCGGTCGGTGCACACGGTGACCGAGTGTTCGTCACCGCCGGTGATGCGAACCGATCCCCCGATCGCGAGCCGGTGGGCAGCGACGACGTGCTTGCACGCCAGGCGCTACGAATCCCTGCGGCTGGCCGCTTGGTCGCGTCGTTGACGACACCGTCGACACCGCTGCTCATCACCCTCGGTGCGATGTTCGCCCATCTATCGCTCGCGATCGCTCATGCCGCCGATCGCGTCACGGTCCGCCCATCACATCGGTTACGACTCAGAGGAGAATCTGCATGACCATCACACGAACACTCGCGTTACGGGGCGCTGCCCTGCTCACTGCCCTCACTGCCAGTGCTGCACTGACAATCGGAATGACCACAGCACTGTTCAGCGACTCGGAGACGAGCAACGCCAACACGTTCACCGCCGGCACCGTCACCGTCGGACTCGGATCCGAGTCGGTGACGTGCGAGGTCGCTCAAGTCATGCCGGGCGATTCGTCAGCGGGCTGGTCAGGCGGGTCGAACGATCTCGACACCTGCGTCTACGACGTGACGTACACCGGTGATGCGCCGGCCTGGCTTGCGGTTGACGTACTCGTGGAGGGTGGCAGCCCGTCGCTCTACACCGGTGACAGCGATGGCTTCCAGATGCTGCTCACCAACGATGACAGCATCGAATTCGTCAACGGTGTCGAGTACCTCGATGCGTCGGGATCAGCCACCACCGTCATCGGCGGCACGTCAGTGGAGGATCTTCTCGTGTCAGCAACACCGGCATCCCAAGGTGATGCCGTGCGGTTCGACCTCAACCACCTACTTCCGACTGCAGCACCGAACGCGCTCCAGGGTGGATCGGTAAGTGTGACGCTCACGTTCCATGCAGTGCAGAGCGACAACCAGCCCATTGGCGCATGCGTTGCGGGCAGGGTGTGCGAGTCGATCATCTGGGGTTGATCGCTGCATCGGTGCTG
>JAQCGT010000159.1 GCA_027730505.1 Actinomycetota bacterium
TTGCCGGGTTGACTACGCGCTCCGGTTGGCTGAGTCATGTGGGGTGAAGACGCTCGTGCTGTTCCACCATGACCCATCCCGTGATGATGATGCGCTCGATGAGGTTGCGTCATTGGCTGCATCGTGGGGGCGCGAGCATGGGGTCGAGGTTGTGACCGCACGTGAGGGCCTCGTCGTCGAGGTCGCCGGTGCTGCCTGAGCCACTTGGCATCATCGCCGGCACCGCTATCGGCGTGATCTTCGTGGCGGCGGGTGCCTCGAAGCTGTCGTCGGTCGTGCAGTGGCGAGCCTCGGCCCGTGACATGGGTGTTGCGACATGGATCAGTGGCCTGGTCCCGTGGGTCGAGATCGTGTTGGGCGGTGTGGTCATTGCCCGCATCGCGTTGCCCTGGTCGGCGTGGGCGGTTGTTGCGGTGCTCGTCGGGTTCACCGTGGTGATCCTGCGTCAGTTGATGCGCGGCTATCGACCGGGCTGTGGTTGCTTTGGCCAACGATCAGCAACACCACTTGGTGCGCGCCACGTGATTCGCAATGCGATCTTCGTCGTCGTCGGTGTGCTCGCCGCAATCGGCTGATCTTGCGTCAGATTGTTTCGAGAATGAACGCAAGTGTCATCGCTTCTTCCCGCCAGGCTGCGTACCGATCACTTGGACCTGCGTGACCGGCACCCATCTCGGTGCGCAGCAGGAGCGGCCCACGGTGCTGGGTATGCGACCTAATCCGAGCGACCCACTTTGCCGGTTCGTGAACGCTCACCCGAGGGTCGTTCAACCCTGCGGTCACCAACATCGAGCCAAATGTCTTGCCGTCGGTGTTGTCGTACGGTGAGTACGACTCGATGTATTTGGCGTAGGGCTCTGTTCGCGGGTCTCCCCATTCCTCCCATTCGGTGACGGTGAGAGGCAGCGTCGGGTCGCTCATCGTCGACACCACGTCGACGAACGGGACCTCGGCGACGGCAGTGCTGAAGCGTTCGGGCCGCATGGTCACGCAGGCGCCAACCATCAGCCCGCCGGCGCTGCCACCACGCACGGCGAGTCGGTTCGGATCAGCGATGCCGGATGTGTCGAGGTCGTCGGCGACGGCGAGCACATCGGTGAAGGTGTTGCGTTTGTGTTCGAGCCGACCGTCGAGATACCAGCGTCTGCCGAGTTCGCCGCCGCCACGCGGGTGGGCGAGCACCCAGATGACGCCACGGTCGAGCAGCGAGAGCCGGCCGGCAGAGAACCAGGGTGGCACCGACACTTCGTATGCGCCGTAGGCATAGACAACTGCCGGCGCTGAACCGTCGAGCGGTGTGTCGCGATGATGCACAAGGTCATAGGGCACGAGTCGACCGTCAGGGGCAGTGGCCCATCGGCGCTGTGACCGGTAGTGGTCGAGATCGACGTTGGGTGTCGGCACTCGGCGGACGAGGTCGAGGGATAGATCGGAGAGGACGACATCGAAGATGGTGGCCGGTGAGGTGAGTGACTGATGCACGATTCGAATCCGGTCGGTGTTGAACTCTTCGTTCGGTCCGAACTCGAGGTCGTGCGGTTCGTCACCGAGGTCGATGATTCGCTCTGATCCCTCGGGAGCGAGGAGCCGAATCCTCGGCTGGGCATCGAGCCACTCGTGAACGGCGAGCACACCATCGAAGGGTTCGACACCGGTGATACGGCGTCCAGGTTGGTGAGGGTCGAGTTCGGTCCACTCGCTCGGGGTGTCATGTGGCGCCGTCATGAGCCTGAAGTCCTCGGCACCGTCGTTGGTCATGATGACGAAGCGATCACCCCAGTCGTCGACGTGGTATTCGACTCCGTCGTGGCGTCGTTGCACACAGATCGGTGCTGCGCCGACGTCACTTGTCGAGATGAGGTGCACCTCGCTGGAGTTCTTCGATCCCGAATGGATGACGATCCAGCGGCCACTTCGTGTGGCTCCGAGACCCACGTAGAAGCGTTCGTCTTCCTCCGTCCACAGCACGAGGTCGTCGGTCGGGTCGGTTCCGATCCGGTGCGACTTGACCTGGTAGGGCCGCTCGGTCTCGTCGGCGACCATGTAGAACACGGTCGAGCTGTCTGATGACCATGCGACGCCTGCTGCGGCGGTGTCCTCGATGCGGTCGTCGAGGTCGGTCCCGGTGTCGGTGTCTCGGAATCGAAGCGTGTGGTGTTCATCTCCGGATGTGTCGGCACTCCAGGCGATCAGACGGTGAGTCGGGTCGGGTTCGAAGGCTCCCAGATCGAAGAAGTTGGTGCCGGCCGCCTCCACATTGACGTCGAGCAGGGTGATGCTCGCCTCGGCGTCGACTGCGTCGAGGGCGGTGCGTGCCCGGCACATGATGGGATAGGGCAGACCCTCGACGGTGCGCGAGGCGTAGAACCACGGTCCATGTCGCATCGGTGCCGACACGTCGGTCTCTTGGATCCTCGATCGGATCTCTCCGTCGATCGTGTTGACGAGTTGGGCGACGTTCGAGAACCACGTGTCGGTGTGAGCATTCTCCGCTTCGAGATACGCGAGGAACTCGGGGTCGTCGGTGTTGCGCATCCATGCGTATGGGTCATCGCTCGTGCCGGTGGGTCGTTCCCACTGGTGAGGTCGCCTTGGCGCGACCGGTGCCGGGTTGTCCGCACGTTCTGACATGGGGCGAAGGGTACCGATAGCGTCCGTCAGCGATGAGGGTCTGGATCGATCAGGATCTGTGCACCGGTGATGGTCTTTGTGTCGATCACTGTCCAGACGTGTTCACCCTCCTCGATGACGGCATCGCCTACGTGGTCGAGTCAGGTGCGGTGCTCAACGATCCGGGTGGTTCCGGGAGCCTTGCGGCCGTTACGCCACGCAATGAGCGAGATGTGATCGAAGCGGCTGATGTGTGCCCGGGGGAGTGCATCTTCATCGAGATGGCGGAGAATAAGGACTCCCCAACTGCTTCAGCGTCTCGGTAGGGCTAGCCCCACTCATCAGGCTAGTCATCACTCACCATCACCAGATGGATCATGTCCTGGACTGCTTCGATCTTTCCCTCGATGTGGCGGGGGAGCCCCCGACGTCTGACCTCCTGGATCAGATCGCCGAGGGCTTGATGGATGGCCGCTAGTTCCTCATCCGTCACGTCGCTCCCTTCTGGAGTTCACGACGTGCTTCGAGATGGACGTCTTGAACGCAACGCCGCTCGCCGCGAAGCCCTGACCTCATCCGAACGCCGCTCCGGCCGCCGATCTCCGCTCGCGTGTGTGCTCCGTTGATTGTGGCGAACGACTCCCATAGTTCATCATCGTTGGTGACACTGATGCGCTAGTGTCACCAACGATGATGAAAAAACTGTTTCCCAAACTGGCGAAATCCGATTCCCAGCGGTCCGCAAAGTTCGCGGTCGGCGCGTTGCTCTCGCTCTCCTTCGCAGCCTTCGGGATCTCTATTACGTCGGGTCCTGTGTTGTCGGCGTCATCCTGTCCCGATGTCCAGACCTGGACGTCACGAACATCCGCCCTCAGTATGTCCGACCTCGGTATGTGGATGTCGGTGACGTGGGGTGGGCCCGCTGGAAACGAAAAGTTCGTCGCATTCTCTGCCGGTAATTTTTTTGGTTCCGACGTCTTGACCAGCCCCGATGGCGTCACCTGGACCGGAGGCGCAAGTGGGGGTAACAATGGTTTTACGTCGGTGACGTGGGGCGGACCTGCCGGAAACGAAATGTTCGTCGCAGTCGCTCAAGCAGGCACGGGTGACCGGGTGATGA
>JAQCGT010000160.1 GCA_027730505.1 Actinomycetota bacterium
GGGTGACGCATTTCTTCGCTGTGCCGGCCCCGTATCAGTTCATGATGCAACACCCGGATTTCGAAAAGACCGACCTCGCCCGACTTCAGGTCGCCGGTGTCGGCGGCGCACCGTGCGCCCTCTCCATCATGGAACGCTGGGCCGAGCGTGGAATTGAAGTTGCTCAGGGCTACGGCATGACCGAGACGTCACCCTCGTCAGTGTTTCTCGACCCAGCCGACGCCATGCGCAAGATCGGATCGGCGGGCAAACCGTTGTTGCACACTGAGGTTCGGATCGTCGGTGACGACGGCACGGATGCCGCTGCCGGTGAGGTGGGGGAGCTGTGGACCCGTGGACCGAACATCACACCGGGCTACTGGAACCGGCCCGATGCCACCGCTGATTCGTTCGTCGATGGATGGCTGAAGACCGGTGACGCCGCACGCATCGACGACGAGGGCTACATCTACATCGTCGATCGCTGGAAGGACATGTACATCTCCGGTGGCGAGAACGTGTACCCGGCAGAGGTCGAGAACGTGATCTACCAACTGCCCCAGATCGCCGAAGCGGCCGTGGTCGGCGTTCCCGATCCTCGATGGGGCGAGTCGGGTGTTGCTGTGGTCGTGCTCGCCCCTGGTGCAGAAATCGATCAGGCGACGCTCATCGCCCATTGTGTGGAGCGCCTTGCGAAGTTCAAGGTGCCGGCCCGTATGCACGTGATGGATGCTCTGCCGCGAAATGCGACGGGCAAGGTGCTCAAGCGCGAACTTCGCGTCATGCTCGCCGGTGATGACGCGCCAGCCATCAGCTGACCCGACAGGGTCTCAGGGCTCCCGGCCGGGGAGGAAGCGCTGCTCCACCCAGTTCCGATCGGCTGGGGTGAAGAACGCAACGTCGATGACGGTCTCATCGATCAGCCACCGACCGTCGACGCGTCGGTATTGATCGTGATACGTGGCGGCGAGCCACACCGCCTCGTCGCCCACCGTGCACGGCTGGAAGAGCAGCCACTGGCCGGTTGCGACGTCGTCGTCGCCGTCGACGCCGACGTCGATGATCGGGTTCATCACCTGATGCCGGGCGATCGTCACCCGTTGGGCCGCCCCGCTGAAGTGGTCGCGGATTGCCTCTCGACCACGGTGCACGCCGAAGGTGCGGCCGCCGTCCCAGAGCGCGTTCTCGGTCATCAACGACGCGATGCCGTCTGCGTCGTATCCGACGTCGCAGTAGTGGCAGTACATCGCCTTGACGCGTCGGATCTCCTCGATGTCCTCAAGGCGCCTCACCCGTTGTGTCAGATCATCCATGAAACCCTCCTTCTGGTGTCGCTCACAGTCCCTGTCGCCAGCCGCCGATCGCCGAGATGCCGGCGGCGGACGGGATGATCTCGGCCCCGACACGCTCGATCTGTTCGAGCAGTTCGTCGATCGTCCCCGATGGGCAGTCCATTTTGCAGACCAACGTCGAATACCCGGCTGCCGCGAAGCGGGCGACATCGTGAATTACCTGTTCTGCCGTCCCGCTGCAGGTGCGGCCGTCGGTGGGTCGGGGAGCGTCATCGACCCTCAGGCCGGTTGCAGCGAGCATCGTGAATGTTGCCGGGTCACGTCCGATTGCGTCGAGTTCGCGGCGGACGACGTCGTGGAGGTGGTCCTTGTCGTCGGGTGGGATCGACGCGTCGAGGAACAAGGGATACAAGCCGTCGCACAGCCGCGCCGCTCGCCGCGCACCTGTTGGGCTCATCCCGCCGTAGACGATCGGTGTCCCACTGGCTGGCTTCGGATCCATCGACACGTCGGCGAAGGTGTAGTGACGCCCGGTGTGGGCCACCAGTTCGTCGCAAAAGGCCCTCCGGTAGATCTCAATGCACTCCTCGGTACGCGACCCGCGCTCGGCGTGCGGAATGCCGACTGCCTCGAACTCCTCGCGCATCCAGCCTGCGCCGACGCCGACGATGAGCCGACCGCCAGACAACACGTCGATGGTGGCGAACTGGCGGGCGTCGGACAGCGGATGTCGGTATGGGGCGATGAGCACACTCGTCGCCAGTCGGATCGTGCTCGTCGCTGACGCGACGGCACCCATCGTGACCAGAGCATCAAGCATCTCGTGCCGTGGTTCGTACGACCGTCGGCCGCTGGCGTTTACGACGTGTGCGCTCGCCGTCTCTGCCGGCATGCATACGTGATCGGGGAACCAGATCGAGTGGAACCCGGCCGCCTCAGCGGCCCGGGCGACCCGCACCGGGTCAAGGGAGGCCGCAGGTTGGGACAGCGTTCGGTTACCCGACTCGTCGCGGAACCCGATTCCATGGGTGTGGGCATACAGTGCGATCTGAACCATCGGGAGGTCCTCAGGCAACGATCGGCGGTACCCGCCACCCGCCGGTCACCTCGTGCACGAGGCGTGCGAACTCGAGAGTGGTTCGATCACCGAGATACGGCCCGACGATCTGGATGCCCACGGGTAGGCCGGCAGGGGTCCAGCCCGCCGGCACCACCGTGACTGGCAGATGCACGTACCCAAACTGCACCGTCCACGACAACAGATCGGCGTAGGGGCGATCACCGTCATCACCGGGCAACCGACGCGTGTAGAGATTCCCCGAGTCCACATGTTCGAACGCTGTGGTGAACGCGACCGGAGCGAGCAACACGTCGTGTTGTGTGAAGAAGTCAGCCCAGCTGTTGCGGCGGGCTTCCCGTTCTTCGGCCAGTCGGAACCACTCGCGGTGCGACATGGTCGATCCGCTGGCCCGCATTCGCATCGTGGGATCAGGATCGTCCCGTTTGGCCATGAGGTCGTCGAACTCGTCGTCGGTGCGACCGGGAGAGAGCGTCGCCATCAACAACGGCAAGCCGATCGAGAACACATCGTCGAATCGATGCGACGGCCGTGCTGCTCGGTCGATGGTCACCCCGCTCGCCTCGATCTCAGCCACCGCCTCGTTGAGGACCGATGCCACGTCGGCGTTGAGTGGGCATGCCGGGTCGTCCAGCCATGCCGCCACCCGCAGATCTCGGGCGGCTCCACGAGTCGCGTCAAGGGTGCTGTCGGGACGGCGGATCACCTCGAGTAGCAACTCGAGATCGTCGGGATGGCGGGCGAGCGGCCCCACCCCGTTGATGTCGGCCTCAACCCGAGCCACCGGCCACCGGTCGATGTAGCCGCGCTGGGACACCGTGCCGTAGCTCGGCTTGTGTCCGCAGACGCCGGAGAAGTGCGCCGGAAGCCTGATCGAACCTCCGATGTCAGTGCCGATCTCGAGCGGGGTGATCCCGGTGGCCACAGCTGCCGCGGCACCGCCAGATGATCCGCCGGGGCCGCGTGTCAGATCCCATGGATTGTTCGTTGCGCCGAACATCGGATTTCGCGCCTGGATGTCGCCGGACCAGCGCGGTAGGTTCGATTTGCCCCAGATGACGGCGCCGGCGGTCCGAGTTGCGGCCACGACTTCGGCGTCGGCATCAGGCACATGGTCGAGGAGCTCTGCTGCGCCACCCGTCGACCGGATTCCAGCGGTCGCCAGAGCGTCTTTCACCGTCATCGGTAGGCCGGCCATCGGCCCGAGTGCTCGGCCGGTTGCGCGATCGTCATCGATCGAACGAGCGGTATTCATCGCCCGGTCAATGTCGAGGGTCACGATCGCATTCACCTGATCGTGGATCTCGTCCTGGCGGACGAGGTGTGCTTGCAGCAACTCGACCGCGCTGATCTCTCGTCGATTGAGCGCCGCCA
>JAQCGT010000161.1 GCA_027730505.1 Actinomycetota bacterium
GGCGATCTCGCTCGTCGGTGCGTCCGTTGTGTGGCGATTCATGTACATCGCTCGTGACTCATCCAAGTCACAGACCGGTGTGATGAACGCCCTCTGGGTGGGCCTTGGTCGCTTGTCCACCGGCAGTGGTCTGCCGACGATCATCGCTGGCATCGCGCTGGCGATTGTGCTGGTGCTGCTCCTCGGCGCAGTCGCTCGGGCGCTCAGCCGAAATGAGCCCGCACGCGCTGTGATGCCGGGAGCGATCTTCATCCTCGTCGGCTGGTTCGCCTGGCGGTTCTGGGGCATCACCGGTGGAGGCATCGGCGGGTTCCGGTTCAACGACGCCGGTGTCCAGCTGGCCGACCCCATCAACTTCATTCAAGAGCCACCGTTCAACAACTTCTGGTTGATGGTCGTCCTCATCTGGATCCAGACCGGCTTCGCCATGGTGATCCTCTCAGCAGCCATCAAAGCCGTGCCGACAGAGTTGATCGAAGCGGCTCGTGTCGACGGTGCGTCGACGAGTCAGATCTTCTGGCGGGTCACACTCCCCCAGATCGCCACGACGATCGGTGTGGTCGTCACCACCCTCATCGTGTTGGTCATGAAGGTCTTCGACATCGTGAAGGTCATGACCAACGGCAACTTCGGCACCGAAGTACTCGCCAACAACATGTATCGGGAGGCCTTCTCGAACTTCAATACCGGGGTGGGAGCCGCCCTTGCGGCCCTGATCTTCGTGTCAGTGCTCCCCGTCATGTACATCAACATCCGCCGGATGCAGAGGGAGGGCTGAGATGACCGTTGCCATGGAATCAGGTGGCGCTCGCCGCAGCCTCGTCGACCGCGTGTACGGCCTACTCCGCTCGATCCCCACCTGGGTGCTCTGGATCATCGTGATGATCTGGTCAGTGCCGAGCCTGAGCCTCTTCTTGAACTCGTGGCGAGCGCGTGACGCCCAGCGCAACTCGGGATGGTGGACGATCTCGCCGAGCGATCTCACTCTCAGCAACTACGACTACATCTTCCGTGCGTCGGCAGCGAGCACGATCGGTGAGTCGTTGCTCAACTCGATGGCGATCGCCGTGCCGGCGACGATCATCCCAATCGCCATCGCAACCTTTGCGGCCTATGCGTTCGCATGGATCGATTTCAAGGGCCGCAAGGTGCTGTTCATCGCGACGGTGTCGCTGCTGGCGATCCCGTTACAAGTGGCGCTCATCCCATTGCTGCAGATGTACGTCAACGGGGCGCACTACACGCTCCCGTGGCTCGACAAGACGATCACGATCCTCCCCGACTTCGATCTGGTGAACACGTCGACGGCGGTGTGGCTGACCCACACCGGCTTCGCGTTGCCGTTCGCGATCTTCTTGTTACACAACTACATCTCGTCGTTACCCAAGGATGTGTTCGAGGCGGCACGTATCGACGGCGCTGATCACTTCACCATCTTTTGGCGCTTGGTGCTGCCGCTGTCGGTGCCGGTGCTCGCTGCGTTCGCGATCTTCCAGTTCCTCTGGACCTGGAACGACTTCTTGATCGCGAACACGATGGCGGGGACGAATCCGGATGCTCGACCGACCACGATCTTCATTGCCACACTGGCCGGCGACTTCGGATCGAACGAGCACTTGCTGCCGGCAGCAGCGTTCGTGCAGGCGTTCATTCCGCTCGTGGTGTTCTTCTCGCTGCAGCGCTACTTCGTGCGGGGTCTGCTCGCCGGATCAGTGAAGGGCTGACATGGCAATCCATCCTGCCTTCAATCCTGCGCACAACCGGGTGGTGCGCGATCTCGGCGTCGACATTCCGATCGTGCAGGCGCCGATGGGTTGGATCGCTCGAAGCCAGTTGGCCTCCGCGGTCTCTCGAGCAGGCGCCTGCGGCATCATCGAGACGTCGTCAGGTGAACTCGATGCGGTGAAGAACGAGATCCGTGCGATGCGCGATCTCACCGACCGTCCGTTCGGAGTCAACATCGCTCAGGCGTTCGTGCGCGATCCGGGCATCGCCGAGTTTGTGATCGAGCAAGGGGTTCGCTTCGTCACCACCTCGGCTGGATCACCCACCAAGTACACGGGCGTGCTCAAAGCCGCCGGCCTCACCGTGTATCACGTCGTCCCGACATTGCAGGCTGCGTTGAAAGCCGTTGACGCTGGCGTTGACGGTCTCGTGGTCGAAGGCGCTGAGGGCGGTGGCTTCAAGAGCCCCACTCCGGTGTCGACAATGGTGCTGTTACCGCTCATACGGTCGAGGGTCGACGTGCCGATCATCGCCGCCGGCGGCATCTGCGACGGGCCGACGATGGCCGCCGCGTTCGCACTCGGTGCCGAAGGTGTGCAGATGGGCACCCAGATGGTGGCAGCCGCTGAGTCGCCGGTGCACGACAACTGGAAGCAGGCCATCATCGCTGCAGCAGAGACCGACACCGTGTTCTTGAACGAACGCCACTCCCCTGCCCTCCGGGCGCTGCGCACCAACCGCACTGAGGCGCTCGTGCATGCAGAGCACAACGTGTTCGGCGACTTCGGAGATCCACAGTCGCTCTACTTCGGTGGCGACATGGAAGCGGCATTCGCGCTCACCGGCCAGGTCGCCGGACGCATCGACGAGGTCAGGTCGGTGGTTGACGTCATCGCCGACACGGTGCGTGGATTCGCCGAGACGGTCGAGCGTCTCGGCGGCCGCTGATCTCAGCGACCCTGGTACTTCGGTTCGCGGCGGTTCGCGAACGCGTCGATGCCTTCGATGCCATCGGGTGTGGCCATGGTCTCGGTGATGGCATGTCCTTCGCGTTCACCGGCTTCTTCGAGTGACGACTCAAAGCCCTCGTAGATCAGCCGCTTGGCGACACCGAGCGAACGGGCTGCGCCACCGGCGAGCGATGCCGCGAGGTCAGCCGCCGCTGCGTCGACCTCATCGTCGGGCACGACCTGATTGACGAGGCCCCAGTCGAGCGCCTCGTTGGCGGTGAGCACTCGGTTGGTGAGTGTGAGTTCCATCGCCCGTCGGAGCCCGACATGTCGGGCCAAGAAGTAGCTCGATGTGCCGTCAGGGGTCATGGCGGCCTTCGTATAGCCCATCGTGAACTTCGCTGACTCGCCGGCCACCACGAGGTCGAAGGCGCACATGAGCGACATACCAGCGCCACCAGCGGCCCCACGCACCCCAGCCACGAAAGGCTTCGGAGTGCGGTTCATCCGGTACGTGGCTGCGTGATAGTCGGTGACAAGCGAGGCTGCTACCGCTGGCAGAGCGTCGCCGAGGGTGGACATGTACTTGAGGTCGCCGCCCGCGGAGAACACCTTGCCCTCGGCGGTCACCGACACGGCCTTCACCGCATCGTCGAATCCAATGGCGATCATCACCTCGCGCAAATCACGGGCGAAGTCCGAGTTCATGGCGTTGGCACCCTCAGGTCGAGTGAACCGCACGTGAGCAACGCCATCGGCTACCGAGTAGGTCATCGTCGAGAGATCCATCTCAAGATTCTGACAGTCACACAGCGCGGGTCAAGCGTCGAGGAGTGCCTTGATGCGTTTAGGGCTCGGATTTCCAACTGCGCCGAGTGGCTGCGCAAAGAGCGAGATCCGATACTCCTCAATCATGCGTCCAGCCTCGGTGAGGTTCGCCGGCTCTGCGCCATGTCGATGGGTCGATAGCCGCTGCTCAAGTGCCCGCTCCAACGGTGCCACCTCGGCCATGTTGCGGCGATCACGT
>JAQCGT010000162.1 GCA_027730505.1 Actinomycetota bacterium
GACGACGCCGTGATGGTGTGGGACCACCTCGAGGTGGGAGACACCGTTCGGGTGATCTCGTGACGCGGCCCCGATCGGCGCACCTGCGTCGCCTCGAGTCGGAGGCGGTTCATATCTTCCGGGAGGCGGTCGCTGGGTCGGAGCGTCCGGCGATGCTGTATTCGGTCGGCAAAGACTCCTCGGTGCTGTTGCACCTGGCGCGCAAGGCGTTCCATCCGGCGCCGTTGCCGTTCCCGGTGGTGCATGTCGACACGACGTGGAAGTTCAGGGAGATGTACGAGTTCCGTGACGCCACCGCTGAGCGGTTGGGTCTCGAGTTGATCGTGCATCGGAATCCCGAGGCGATCGCGCGTGGGATCAATCCGTTCGACCACGGGTCGGCTCTTCATACCGACGTGTGGAAGACCGAAGGGTTGAAGCAGGTGATCGATGAGTATCAGTTCGACACCTGTTTCGGTGGTGCGCGGCGTGATGAGGAGAAGTCACGGGCGAAGGAGCGGATCTTTTCGGTTCGGTCGGCGCAGCACCGTTGGGATCCGAAGCGTCAGCGGCCGGAACTGTGGGACCTCTACAACACGCGCCGGGTGAACGGTGAGACGCTTCGGGTGTTCCCGATGTCGAACTGGACCGAGTCTGACATCTGGATGTACATCCGCGACCAGGGAATCCCGATCGTGTCGCTCTACCTCGCAGCGGAGCGACCGGTCGTGTGGCGCGACGGCACGTGGATCATGGTTGACGATGAGCGGATGCCGATCGGTGAGGGGGAGTCAGTCGAATCGCGAAGTGTTCGCTTCCGAACGCTCGGCTGCTATCCGCTGTCGGGTGGGGTGGAATCGACGGCATCGACTCTCGATGAAGTGATCGCGGAGACGTTGGCGTCGACCAATTCGGAACGTCAGGGGCGCCTCATTGATATCGACGGCGCTGCGTCGATGGAGCGCAAGAAGCAGGAGGGCTACTTCTAATGGTGCCCGATATCGACCAGTTGCGGCTCGTGACCTGCGGGAGTGTCGATGACGGCAAGAGCACCTTGCTTGGGCGTCTGCTGTTCGAGACGCATCAGATCTACGAGGATCAACTCGCGGCGTTGGAACGGGACTCTCGGGTCTCGGGCACGACCGGCGGCGGCCTCGATCTCGCCCTGCTCACCGATGGCCTCGCGGCGGAACGGGAGCAGGGCATCACGATCGATGTCGCCTACCGGTTCGTGACCACGGCGCATCGTCGACTGGTGATCGCGGACTCGCCCGGGCACGAGCAGTACACGCGCAACATGGTGACGGCCGCGTCAACCGCTGATGTCGCCGTGTTGTTGATCGACGCGCGTCACGGCGTGTTGACCCAGACCCGACGTCACCGATTGATCACCCACCTGCTTGGCGTGGAGCACGTCGTGCTCGCGGTCAACAAAATGGACCTTGTCGAGTGGTCGAAGGACCGGTTCAGCGAGATCGTCCGCGACTACGAGGCGTTTAGCGACGGGCTCGACGGGCGGTCGACGACGGCGATTCCGATGAGCGCGCTGCTCGGCGACAACGTCGTGGCGGGTTCGGAGCATCTCAATTGGTACGACGGTCCCACCCTGCTTGAGCATCTCGACGGGATCGACGCGAGCGCCCGCTCGGGCACCGGTCTGCGGCTACCGGTGCAGACGGTGCTTCGTCCGGACTCGGGATTCCGTGGCTACGCCGGCCGAGTCGTCTCCGGTTCGATCGAGGCGGGCGCCAACGTCCGCATCCTGCCGTCGGGTGTGACAACGACGGTGGACCGCATCGTGGTGATGGGTGCCGACGGAGCGGACGTCGACCTCGCCAGCGCGAATGCCGGTGACTCGGTGACTGTGTGCCTTGCCACCGAAGTCGACTGCAGCCGAGGTGACGTCATCACCAGTGCCGACGACCCGGCGGAGGTCGCCGACCAGTTCCAGATCGATGTGGTGTGGATGCACGAGTCGCCGATGCTTCCCGGCCGGCCGTACCTCGCTCGAATCGGCACCTCGACGGTAGGTGCGACGTTGTCGAGTCCCCGTTGGCGGGTAGACGTCAACTCAGGGGAGCACCTCGCTGCCGACACCCTTGAGTTGAACGACATCGGCGTCTGCAACCTCTCGCTCGACCGAGCCGTCCCGTTCGATCCATACAGCGAGAACCGGGGAACCGGGAGTCTGATCATCGTCGACCGATACACCGGCGACACGGTCGGTGCCGGAATGATCCGCTACGCGCTCCGCCGGAGCTCGAACATCCATTGGCAGGCAACCACTGTCGATGCGGAGGCTCGCGAGGTGCTTATGGGGCACCGCTCAGCAGTGGTCTGGTTCACGGGGCTCTCGGGCTCAGGAAAGTCGACGATTGCGAACGAGGTGGAACGACGCCTTCACGCCCGAGGCGTTCACACCTTCCTACTCGACGGAGACAACGTCCGCCATGGACTCAACCGCGACCTCGGCTTCACCGACGCCGACCGGGTGGAGAACATCCGTCGAATCGTGGAGGTGGCGTCGTTGATGGCTGATGCCGGACTGGTTGTGCTCACCTCGTTCATCTCCCCGTTCCGAGCAGAGCGCGAACTCGCCCGAGACCGAATCGGTGACCGGTTCATCGAGGTGCATGTCGACGTTCCCCTCGCCGTCGCTGAGGAACGCGACCCCAAAGGTCTCTACGCGAAGGCGCGAGCGGGCGACCTCGCGAACTTCACCGGGATCGACTCCCCGTACGAGGCGCCCGAGGAGCCGAACCTGGTTATCGACACCTCGGCGCTGACGATTGAGCAGGCGGCCGATGCTGTCCTCGCTGTGCTTGACCGGCGGCTCGCTGGGGCCTAATCGCTCATCGAACTACGGGCGCTTGGAACTCACAGCACGTAATTCCAAGTCTCCAGGTCACTTCGATAGAGGTGCTCGATGATCTGGCGAGTCTCCTGAGAGGACAGATGTTTGCGGTAGTCGTCCTCCACTAACGACTTGTTCAAGTGGGGTAGTCCTCCCAGTGACGGAATGTGGCCCCGAATGTCGGACAACGCTGACTCAAGGTGTTCGAAGTGGCCGACGTAATCAGCCAAGAGACGACCATTTTCGTCAACAAGCCAGGTGGTCTGAGGGCCAAAAAACCACAGGCCCGACTCGTAGTCGAGTTCCACCGGTTGTAAATGCGACGCGGCTAAGAGTTCGGCAAAGACCTCAATTTGAACGTCGACGAGCCACCGGTGTCCCCGCTGAAAGTGTCGCCAGAGCGAGACGAAGCGATCGTAGGGATTTCGGACAATGCTGAATTTGAAGGATCGATCGACGAATCTGGGATCAACGAGTCCCCGTTGTACGAGTGCAGGAAGGGTGTTGTGCCGAAATGAGACGATCCCACGGTTGATGAAGCGCTTGCTAATGCGGTCTGGGTTGCCCTCCACCAGTCCCTTTGCTCTTTGGATGGCGTGCTCAACGGAGGTCCCAGCGGTTTTCGGAACGTGAATGAAAATTGCATCGGGACTATTGCGGCTGACGATGCGCCGACGCAGGCGCTCAAACCCAGAGTCCACGTCGATGGCGTGGACGCTTTCGCGCGCAAAGGTCAGCAGCCGGTTCGCGTAGGTCATAGTCCTGATTCTCGCCGAGAAGGTGTGCTCGCTCGGTTATTCGGCGAGTTCGGCGAGGTATTCGCGCCCCTCCTCGCAGTCGTCGCGCAAGGGGCACCACCGGCATGA
>JAQCGT010000163.1 GCA_027730505.1 Actinomycetota bacterium
CAGTTCCTCGTTCATCTCACTCGCGCACCACATGCCGTAGTACGCAGCCGACTTGGCCGACTCGACCTCGAGCAACATGTCGGCGCACTTGTGCTTGATCGCCTGGAACGAACCGATCGGGCGACCGAACTGCACACGCACCTTGGCGTAATCGACGGCCATCTCGAGCACCTTCTGCGCTCCACCCACCTGCTCGGCGGCGAGACCGACCGCAGCGAGATCGAGCACGGAGTTGAGCACCGACCAACCCGAACCCTCAGTGCCGATGAGTTCGGCCGGGGTGTTGTTGAACTCGAGCTTGGCCTGCTTGCGTGTCTGGTCCATCGTGCTGAGAGCCGTACGGGTGAGACCCGATGCGTTGCCCTCGACGGCGAAGAGACTCGTGCCCTTGCCGGTCTTGGCGGCCACGATGATGAGATCGGCGGTGTGTCCGTCGAGCACGAACATCTTGGTGCCGCTCAACGTGAACGACGAACCGCTTGCCGATGCCTGCATCGTGATGCCGCTCTCGTCCCACTTGCCCGAGGGCTCGGTGAAGGCGAGCGTGGCGATCGTCTCGCCCGACGCGATGCCGGGGAGGTACTTCTTCTTGGCGGCCTCGTCACCCGACTGGAGCAACGTGTTGGCGGCGAGCACGACGGTCGAGAAGTACGGAGCGCACAGGAGCGCACGACCCATCTCTTCGAGCACCACGCCGAGTTCGACGTACGAGTAGCCCGATCCGCCGTAGGCCTCGGGGATGTGCAGGCCCTGCAGGCCCATCTGTTCACCCATCTGCGACCACACGGCCTGGTCGAAACCGGCCTCGGTCTCCATCTGCTCACGCACGGCGGTCTCGGGGCTCTTGGCCTCGAGGAACGAGCGCACGGTCTTACGGAGTTCTTCCTGTTCTTCGGAGAATGCAAAGTTCATGACGACATATTGAGGTGTCACGGAGTGGGACACCAAGTCGAAACGTGTACGCAAGTGTACACGTTCGTCGAGATCTGGCGTTACTCTGCCAGTCATGGCTTATCAGGTGGGGATTCGACAATTACGGGCAGATGTGGCGGCCGCCGTGCGCCGAGCCGGGGCCGGCGAACACATCGTGGTCACCGTGGGTGGACAACCCGTCGCCGCGCTCGGGCCGTTGGGGGCAGCGGAAGCGCAGGTGCGCCTGGCCGACTTGGTGGCGCGTGGACTCGTGATCGCCCCGCGACGAACCGGCTCGTGGACTCCCCCAGCCCCGGTTCCGGTGTGGTCGGGCGCGCGCCTCGACCGACTCCTGCGAGAGATCCGATGACCGTCTACCTCGACACTTCGGCGCTGGTCGCGGTGGCTGTCGACGGCGCGGCGCGATCGGTGGTGATCGACGCCCTCGAGACCGACACCGACTGGTGCTCATCGGCGTTGTCGATGGGTGAAGCGATGGCTTTGGTCGCTCGACTCACCGACGAAGAGGTGCTCCAGAACGATCTCGAAGACGCCGTGCGCTTGCTGTGGGATCGCATCGCGGTGGTGCCGGTCGATCAGTCGTGTCTCGACCGCGCCGCACGCATCGTGCGGGGACAACCCGTGAAGATCGCCGATGCCATCCACCTCGCCGCCGCCGATCGGCTCCCCCGCCCGGTCACCTACGTCACGTTCGATCCGGCGCAGATTCCGGTCGCGTTGTCGATGGGATTCGACGTCGCATCAACGTGAGTGTTCGACCACAGCACTGCCTTACAACAAATTTGAAGCTGGTTATTCCTTCGGGGCGTCTTTTTCCACAAATTCAAAAACAGTCTCAGTCAGTAAAGGGTTTCTTCCCGCCCTATAAATTTTCTCCACACATAACTGATGTCCCTGTGTGCTCATCGCTCAAGGCTGGTTGAACCGCCCCGGGATTCGTGGAGGCTCCGTTCCTTGAGAGGATGGAGCAATGCCAAATCATGGGAAGTACCCGGACGAGCTGCGTGAGCGTGCTGTGCGGATGGTGCTGGATCACGGTCACGAGTACGGGTCGCAGTGGGAAGCGATCTGCTCGGTGGCCGAGAAGCTGGGACCGAAGCCGGAGAACGTGCGCCTGTGGGTCCGTCAGGCGGAGAAGGACACCGGTCGCCGGCCGGGGGCGACGACTGCGGAGCTCGTCGAGTTGAAGCGGTTGAAGCGTGAGAACGCGGAGCTGCGGCGGGCGAACGACATCTTGAAAGCAGCGGCGCATTTCTTCGGGGCGGAGCTCGACCGCCAGTCGAAGAAGTGATCCGGTTCATCGATGAGCACCGGGATCGGCGCAGCGGCACGTTGCGTTGGGGAATCGAGCCGATCGCCAAGACACTTGGCATCGCCCCGTCCACGTATCACGCCGCGAAGACACGCCCGCTGTCGGCGCGGGCGGTCCGTGACAGCGAGCTGCGCCCGCAGATCCTGCGCGTCTGGGAGCAGAACCTGGCCGTCTACGGCGCTGACAAGGTGTGGGACCAGTTGAACAAGGACGGCGTCCGTGTCGCTCGTTGCACGGTCGAACGGCTGATGTCTGACATGGGCTTGCAGGGCTGCTGGCGGGGCCGGGTGTGGATCCGCACCACCGACGGCGATGGCCGCCTCGACCGGCTCGCCGATCTGGTCGAGCGCCAGTTCCGTGCGCCGGCGCCGAATCGGTTGTGGGTCGCGGATCTCACCTATGTGAAGACGCACTCCGGGTGGGTCTACGTCGCGTTCATCGTCGACGTGTACTCGCGGATGGTTGTCGGCTGGCAGGCATCACGGTCACTGCGCTCGGATCTCGCGATCGACGCGCTCGAGATGGCGGTGTTCAACCGGCGACGCGCTGGCGCGGACCTGTCGCAACTCACGCATCACAGCGATCGCGGAGTCCAGTACTTGTCGGTGCGCTACTCCCAGCGGCTGGCCGACAACGACATCGTCGCGTCGGTCGGCGCGAAGGGCGACAGCTACGACAACGCGCTCGCCGAGAGCTTCAACGGGCTCTACAAGTGGGAACTGATCTACCCGAAAGGCCCGTGGCGCGGCCTCGATGACGTCGAGTTCGCGACCCTCACCTACGTCGACTGGTTCAACCACCGACGTCTCCACGGCGAGATCGAACCCGGCCCCGGCTACACCACACCAGGAGCCTTCGAGGCCGACCACTATCGTCAAACCATCTCCGCCGAACCGGCGAAGACACAAACCACCGAGCCTCTATGAGACCCGGGGCGGTTCAACTTCTAGTGAATACCAATTAGGGCGTCAGTATTTTCAGGTTGAGAAGGGTCCGCAGTTCAGAGACCGTGAGGGCTCCTGTCCCTAGCGAGAACATCACTGACGCGTGGGATAACTGCACAAGGACAGTCTGGAAGTTCACCGGACGGCCCGTACGAGAGCCTTCAGTTAAGAGACGCCGAGTGGTGATGATCCACTGCACATCGAAGTCTGCTCCAACACCGTTTGCGGCAGGGTCCGGGAGGAAGCCTGTTGCATTGCTCTGGCAGGCCCAGACCACGCCGATTCGAATTCCTGACACGATGACCCAGGCCCAGGTACAGGTCTGGTCGTCGGGGACGAGGCTCGGGACTGGTTCGTCATCATCCAAGATCTGGAATCGGAAGTCGTCATCCACGGGGCCGAGTCCCAGGGGGATTGACG
>JAQCGT010000164.1 GCA_027730505.1 Actinomycetota bacterium
GTTGCATGGATCATCTCGAGAATCCGGCGGGCCGAACAGGCGGCGCACCGCCACGTAACTCAACCTCGACCCGGCACCGCAGACGGAACCTACGGAGTCGCCGTCTGATGTGGATCTTCACCGACACCGGCTTCGTGAGTGCCGTCGCCGACACCACCAACGACGACCAACTCATTGTCCGCTCCCGCGACCGGACCTCCCTTCAGCCCCTCGCTGAACTCACCGGCGCCGAGATCTCCACCGGAACCGGCACCGACTACCGGCACCGGCTCCGATGCTCTCGCGCCGAGTTCACGACCTGGCTCACCAACAGCATCAACAACCTCAACTATCCGAACTTCAAAAGTCAGGTCGCGCAGACACGCGGCAGCGAGTTCGCGCATCCGCTCATGACCGTGTGGTCCGCAATGCGCCAAGTTGAGGACGACCTACGATGACTCACCCACCGGAGCCCAAAGCCACCATGACCAATAACGACAACCCACACCCAAGCCTCGGACAACTTCCCCACGACATCGAACTGGAGGCGCTCATCGCCGGACTCGACCGACTCTCCGGACCAATCGACCCACTCGACGTTCCCACCAGCTGCCGGCTCGCTGTGCTCAACAACGCACCGACGTGGGAAACCTTGCGCCAATCAACGATCAACCAGATGAAGCTTTGGCCAATGGTCGGACCCGGCCGAATCGCCAAGGTCGTCGAGTACTGCTTCTCCAAGGTTGCGGCACACGGCGCACACCAGCCCGCCTCAGCCCCCGCGCCAGGCATCGGGCGCATCACACGCGCCCTCGGCACCCTCGGAGCGTGGGCAACCGCAAACGGTATCGACGACGACCTCCAAACCTGCCTAGAGATGGCGGGCGAGATGGCGGTCCCACCATCAGTCACCGATGCGGCCGCCATCATCGAATCGACACCGCTCGGCCAGTTCGCAAGCGAGTCACACCGAGCCCACTTCGACCCGGCCGTGCAGGCTCAGCGACTGCTCGACCAGTTTGATGAACGACAGCTCGCGATCATCGAGCGAATCCTGACCACCGGAGTGCGACCCACCCAAACACTCGAAGAACTCGGAGAGCAATTCGGCGTCACGCGGGAGGCCATTCGACTCCAACAGAAGCGTCTCCAAGGAGAACTCGAAAAGCGCCTCAACAGCACCGAGTTTGAGATCGTCCAGTTCCACGCAGCACAACTCCGCCGACGTTGCGGGACTGCGTCACCCATCTCCATCGCCCCCGACGAAGTCGTGCCGCGCGACGACAACAGCCTCACCGATGAACTCTTCGCCTGGCTCGCTGGGCCCTATCGAGTGTCCGACAACTGGATCTACCTCCAAGACTTCGGCCTCAGCCCCTTCGACGTGGTCAACCAGGCCTTCGACAACTCAGTCAACGGATTCGTGGCACCCCTCGACGGAATGCTCGACGACCTCGAAGGCAGAGGAATTCACCCCGTCACCGCGATGATGCTCATCCAAGAATGCCCAGATATCCGAGTGCTCGACGATGACGTCATCGGCTGGACTCAATACCGCGACAAGGCCGGCGGGGTGCTCCAGCACGCCGGCCACCCGCTCACCATCACCGAAATCGCCGAACGCATCGAGATGCCCGACAAGGAGCGCTCGATTGCGAACCACCTCGCCTCGTCCGAGCACGCCCACCGAGTCGGCGTTCGGCGTTGGGGCCTGAAGAGTTGGGGCTACGAGGACTATTCCTCAATCGTCACCAAGATGCGTTCTGCGCTGAGCAGCGGACCCGTCGATGTCAACGAGCTCGCTGACCACCTCGCCGAGCAGTTCGGCGTCTCCCCGAACTCGATCCGGATGTATGCGTCGATGCATCCGGTCTTCATTCTTGAAGCAGGCATGGTGCGGCTCCGCGAGGAACACGAGCCTTACCTCCCAGAGACCAACCTCGATGAAACCGACGGCTGCGTCGTCGTCGACGGGGTGTGGTCGTATCGACTGCGGGTCGACCGCGACGTACTGCGGGGCAGCGGGAAACCGCTTCCCGAAGCATTCGCCATGCACATCGGTGTTCGCCCCGGCGACAAGGTGTTTCTTCGCTGCCACGGCCGAAGCATTCAGGCCGCGTGGACCAACATGAAGCCGGCGATTGGTTCACTCCGCTGGTTTGCGAATGAGCGCCGTCTCGTTGACGGCGACTACATCCTGATTCGGTCGATTGGCAGATCCGACCTTGACCTTCGAGTGGTGCGTGCATCTGAACTGACCGGCACACCCGAAGAAGATCAAATGATGCGGCTGCTTGGCATAACGAGTTACGACAGCGACGCATCTCGGGAGAGTCTGAGGCGTCTGCTTCGCGACGAGCGTGACGCCTCCGCAAGCCTCGATGACTTTGAGAGCCAGGTCAGCGAGTCACTCGGTTTCTCACGCGACGAAACGCCGAGCGTCGACGAAATCCGCCAAGCAATCCGACGCCACACCGACCTTGCTCACCTCAGTTCACGCTCAGAGGTGACCGAGCAAACCATCTCCCAACGTGGAGTCGAGGTCATCGCGCAGCTGCCCGAATTGGCGGCACTTCACCCTGACCTGCCATCGCACGTGGCAACTGCTTGTGCTCGGCTGATCGGTGAACAGTTCGACCCCGATGGCGACGAACCCGCGCGTTGGATGATCCTCACGTGCATCAACGCCAAGTTGGCCTCGCTCAACATGACCCCACTCGAAGAGGGATCTCCTGAGTATCGACTCGTTCACTCCCGAGTGATGCGAGCGTTGCTCTAGCTGAGGCGCACCTCACACCGGGTTCGTGATCGCGCCCTTCTCAGCACCCTGAGCGAGACGCGCGTATTTGCCGAGCACGCCGGTGGTGTAGCGCGGCGGGTTGGGCTGCCAGCCGTCACGGCGCTTGGCCATCTCGGCCTCGTCGACCAGCACATCGAGCGTGAGCGACGGAACGTCGATTTTGATGATGTCGCCGTCACGCACGAACGCGATCGGGCCACCATCGACGGCCTCGGGAGCGACGTGACCGATGCAGAACCCCCAGGTGCCACCGGAGAACCGTCCGTCGGTGATGAGGGCGCAGTCGGCTCCGCGGCCGGCACCTTTCAACGCGCCGGTGATGGCGAGCATACCGGGGCCACCCTTCGGACCCTCATAACGGATCACGATCACCGTGCCCGGCTGGATCTCACCAGCGAGCACCGCAGCCATCGCACCGTCCTCACCGTCGAACACCCGGGCCGGGCCCTCGAAGGAACGCTGCTCCTTGGTCAGGCCGGCCACCTTCACCACCGAACCCGAGGGCGCCAGCGAACCGGTCAACACGTTGATGCCACCCTCAGCATTGATCGGCGCTGAGATCGGATACACCACCGTGCCATCAGGAGCCGGCGGGTCAACCTCAGCGAGGTTCTCCGCCATGGTCTTGCCGGTCACCGTCACCTCATCGCCGTGCAGCAGACCTTCCTCGAGGAGGTGCTTCAACACGACGGGCACACCACCAACGCGATGCAGATCGGTCATGTGGAACTTGCCACCCGGCTTCATGTCGGCGAAGTGCGGCACCTTGGCGGCGATCCGGTTGAAATCGGAC
>JAQCGT010000031.1 GCA_027730505.1 Actinomycetota bacterium
TCCATCGGCTCCGGCGGGACCAGCAGGACCCTGCGGGCCAACCGCACCATCGGCCCCATCAGCACCAGCGGGACCAGCAGGACCCTGCGGGCCAACCACACCATCGGCACCATCGGCCCCATCGGCACCAGCGGGACCAGCAGGACCCTGCGGGCCAACCGCACCATCGGCCCCATCAGCACCAGCAGGACCAGCAGGACCCTGCGGGCCAACCGCACCATCGGCCCCATCAGCACCAGCAGGACCAGCAGGACCAGCAGGACCCTGCGGGCCAACCGCACCATCGGCTCCATCAGCGCCATCTGCGCCGTCGCTCCCGACGACTGTTGAAAATTCTGAGGTGCCAGCTTGGCTCGATGCTGCGTAGTACCCCGAGACATCGACGAGCAGATCAGCTTGGCCGTACACGTACAAGCACACCGAGCCCTCAGACGACAGCGGCGCAACCACCGAGTTCGCAATGGTCTGTCCGGCTACGAAGTTCACGTTTGAGGCCTCGGGGCGATCTCCGCACGGATACACCGTCAGATACCCGCCAAAGTCGTTCGTCCGTCCGTTGACGACGGTCACGTTCAACGCCGCAGCCGAGGCACTCCGAGGAATCGACCCACCGACAACTGATAGTTCGTAGGGTGCGCCGCCCCCACCGAGGTCATCAGCACCGACTGGTGCCGCGGTCCTCGTGTCAAGGATTCGAGTCGGTTCGACGGGCACGAACGACGATGCCCCACCTGACGCTGAAGCGGAGAACAGTCCCCCCGCCCCGAACGTCACGGCCACAGCAGCGCCGACGGCAGCCCAACGGCTCCTCCACAGTGAGTGAATGCTCTGACGCTTGCGATTGAGATCTGATCGATTCTTCATGTCGTTGCTCCCATGTTCGGGCATCGGATGTCCGATGCATCGTCCAAGAGCGTTTGCTCGCCGCGACCTCGCACTTTTTTGGACGTTGATACGTCGATGGATCGACGTGCAGGTGATCCCCATCCGCTGTGGTGCAGATCCGTAGGCTCGTCCCGTGACCGAGCCGGTCTTTATCGACGCCAATTCCCTGCCGATGGAGAACCGGGCCGTCGACGGTCGAGACGTGGTCAATTGGCGGACACTGTTCAGCAACGACCGCACCAACACGTCTGGCTTCGTCATGGGAATCGCTGACATTCCCGTTGACGCGCATCGGCCTTCTCGGGGCCATTCACACCCTCAAGCAGAGACCTACGTGATCCTGTCAGGCCTCGCAGAGATCCGAATCGACGGCCATCCGCCGCGGATGCTCGGACCCAACGAGGCCGTGCACATCCCGGGAGGCGTGGAGCACATCGCCCTCAATGCGAGCGACACCGAGTCGCTTCGCCTTCTCTACATGTTCGCCGGCGTTGACTCGTTCGACGAGGTGACGTACACGTTCCCTCCGGGCGCCTGACCGACTCTGGCGCAGCGTCGCACATCGTCCCAGTAGTCCTCGCCGTACGAGATGAACAGTTCGTCACCGGCACTGACCGGTCTCGCAGTGACCACGGTGAGCGTGAGCGTCTCCTCATCGAGATGGGCACGACAGTAACGAGGTTAGAAACCGGCCAAGAATTTCTCAGTTTTTCTGGAATAGTTCCAGATTCAGAAATGTTCTACTTAACGTGACTGACCGACACACCGAACACGCACTGGCCCTCCGCTCCGCCGGGCTCAACGTCACCGCTCAGCGAATCGCGATTCTCGACACGGTCAGCCATCACCCTCACAGCACCGCCGATGACATCTACCAAGTTGTCACCGAGCGGCTCGGTTCCATCTCACATCAGGCGATCTACGACACCCTCAGCGCCCTCAGTGAGCGAGGCCTACTCCGACGGATACAACCCAGCCACTCCCCCGCTCGTTTCGAAACACGCGTCGGCGACAACCACCACCACCTGATCTGTCGCACCTGCGGCGACGTGCGCGACGTCGACTGCGCCGTGCACCGCACACCCTGTCTCACGGCATCGGACAACCACGGTTTCTCCATCGACGAGGCCGAGGTCATCTACTGGGGCATTTGCCCCACCTGTACTGCGGCAGACGCCACTGCTCGCGGCTGAATCAACCTCAATCCCATCCCCCCAAGGAGCACCACGACATGAGCACCACTGACCAGACCCCCACCACCTCCGGCTGCCCGTTCTCGGGAGGCGGCCAGGGTCCCGACAATCGGTTCTGGTGGCCCAACACCGTCGATCTTCAAGCGCTGCGCAAGTACTCGCCGGCCGGCAACCCGATGGACCACAACTTCGACTACGCCGAAGCGTTCAACGGTCTCGATCTCGAGGCGCTCCGCCATGACCTGATCAAGTTGATGACCGACTCACAGGACTGGTGGCCCGCCGACTACGGCCACTACGGCGGACTCTTCGTCCGCATGGCATGGCACTCAGCCGGAACCTACCGAGTGAGCGACGGACGAGGCGGAGGTGGTGCCGGCCAGCAGCGGTTCGCCCCGCTCAACTCGTGGCCCGACAACGCCAACCTCGACAAGGCGCGACGGCTGCTCTGGCCGATCAAGCGTAAGTACGGAGATGCCATCTCATGGGCTGACCTGTTCATCTTTGCGGGGAATGTCGCCATGGAATCGATGGGGCTGGAGATGTTCGGCTTCGCCGGTGGACGAGATGATGTCTACGAAGCCGACGACACCTACTGGGGCACCGAGGCGGTCTGGCTCGGCGACGAGCGCTACTCAGGCGACCGCGACTTGGAGAACCCGCTCGCCGCCGTGCAGATGGGTCTCATCTACGTGAACCCTGAGGGCCCCAACGGCAATCCTGACCCTGTTGCCGCGGCCCGGGACATCCGCGAGACCTTCGCCCGCATGGCGATGAACGACTACGAAACCGTCGCCCTCATCGCCGGTGGCCACACCTTCGGCAAGACCCATGGCGCCGTCGGCGCCGAGAACCTCGGGCCCGAACCCGAAGGCGCCGGACTTGCCGAGCAGGGCTTCGGCTGGAAGAACTCGGTCGGCGGCGGCAACGGCGTACACACCATGACCTCCGGTCTCGAAGGCGCCTGGACGAAGGACCCGACCGCCTGGGACAACAACTATCTCGAGAACCTCTTCGAATACGACTGGGAGCTCACCGAGAGCCCAGCCGGAGCCAAGCAGTGGACACCCGTGAACCCAGAAGCACAGGACACGGTCCCCGATGCCCACGATCCGAACGTGCGGCATGCCCCGATGATGCTCACCACCGACCTCGCCCTGCGTTTCGACCCAGCGTATGAGCCCATTGCACGGCACTTCTATGAGAACCCGGACGAGTTCGCCCAGGCGTATGCACAGGCGTGGTACAAGCTGACCCACCGCGACATGGGCCCGCATGCCCGACTGCTCGGACCGGAGGTTCCCGAACCACAGATCTGGCAGGATCCGGTTCCCGCCGTCGACCACCCGTTGATCGACGCCACCGACATCATCGACCTGAAGACCCAGATCCTCGACTCAGGTCTCACCGTCGCCGAACTCGTGTCGACTGCGTGGGCGTCAGCCGCCACGTTCAGAGGCACAGATAAACGAGGTGGTGCCAATGGTGCCCGAATCCGGCTCGCTCCTCAGCGCACCTGGGAGGTCAACCAACCAGCGCAACTCGAACGAGTACTCGTCGTACTCGAAGCGATCAAAGTCTCTTTCGATGCCGCATCCTCGGATGGCAAACGCGTTTCGATGGCCGATCTGATCGTGCTCGGCGGATGTGCCGCAATCGAGAAGGCAGCCAACGATGCTGGCGTGACGGTCGCAGTTCCGTTCACGCCCGGACGCACCGATGCCACCGAAGACATGACCGATGCTGAGTCGTTCGCCGTGCTCGAACCACGCTTCGACGGGTTCCGCAACTACGTGCAGGGATCATTCGTCGTCGAGCCGGAGCACCTGCTTGTCGAGCGGGCCAACCTCCTCACCCTGAACCCGGTCGAGATGACCGTGCTGGTCGGCGGCCTTCGGGTGCTGGGCGCCAATCACGGTGGCTCCGCTGAAGGCGTCTTGACCGATCGCCCCGGTGTGTTGAGCAACGACTTCTTCGTGAATCTGCTTGACATGGCGTCGGCCTGGATTCCCACCTCGTCGTCCGAGGAGTCGTTCATCGCCGCTGACCGCATCACACGCCAGCAACGGTGGACCGCCAGCCGAGTCGACCTCGTGTTCGGCTCGCACAGCGAACTACGGGCACTCGCCGAGGTGTACGCCCAGGACGACAGCACGAACAAGTTCGTGCGTGACTTCGTCGCAGCCTGGGACAAGGTGATGATGCTCGATCGCTTCGACATCAAGCGCTGACCACGCTCAGATTCGGACACGGTCCCCGTCACCACCCGGTGGCGGGGACCGATCGCGCCAGGGGTTGCTCAGGAGGTCATCGCGACGACTGCCTCGACCACAGCGAGCGTGGCTGCCTCGTCTTCGTCAGCATGACCGGCCTCGACAAAGAGATGTCCACCACCGGCGTGACGGACCAACCGCGACCCCAGCGCCACTGCAGTGATCTGCGCGGCAGCTTCGGCATCACCGTCCACATCAAAGATGGGATCACTCGAGGCTGCATGCACCTCAAGCGCCACCCCATCCGGCCACGTGTCCGAGAACTCACCGAGCGGTACGCACGCACCGATCAACACTGCGCCTCGAACACCGGGAACCGTCTGGGCAACACACTGGGCGGGCAGGACACCGAGCGAGATACCAACCACCACCGGCGAGTCCACATCAGCCACGGCAGCGACACCACTCGCGATGAGTTCGCCGAAGCCAATAGCCAGACCGTGGGCAACACCTTCTTCTAGATCGTCGAATCGCGCACCGCCATACAGATCGGGAACGAGCACCGTGAGGCCACGCGAACGGAGACGGTCAGCGAGTGCATCAACCCCCGGCGTACATCCGAGCGCGTGATGGAACAGAACCACGGTCGACGACATGTCCGAACACTACGTTCCTGACGATGTCGGTCCCAGAGACGTCTGACTTCGCCTGGCTGCAGAGCCGGTCCGATGGGATCGAGCTGCGGGTCCGGGTGAGCCCCGGTGCTCGTCGCACAGCAATCGCCGACACGACCGGCGACCAACTTCGTATCAGGCTTGCTGCGCCACCGGTGGAGGGCAAGGCCAACGCCGAACTGTCCAAATTCCTCGCCCAAGCGCTCGGGACCAGAGCATCGGCTGTCACCATCGTCGCCGGCGACCGAGCGCGAATCAAGCGTGTTTCGATCGCCGGCGACCCGCCAACGCTCGCCGCAGCCGCCCGACAACTCGCTGCCAGCACCTAAAGTCGCGCCATGGCGGCGTACGACTGCATCACCGGCACCGAGGCACTGCGTGCGCTCTTTCGGACACCCTCCCAGCGTGCCCTCGACAAAGAGATCGACCACATTGACGACGTCGCCGCTGACGTGATCGCCCACTCGCCGCTGTTCATCCTCGCCACCAGCGACGGCGACCGCGTCGACATCTCGCCACGGGGCGGCGAACCCGGATTCGTTCACGTACTCGATCGAACGACGATCGCCTTCGGCGACCTTTCGGGCAACAACCGCATCGATTCGTACCGCAACCTCGTCGCCCAACCAAGGGTCGCACTGCTCTTCGTCATCCCCGGGCTCGAAGATTCAATGCGAGTCAACGGCCGGGCGACGATCACCACCGACGAGGGGATCCGTCGCGCCGTTCGCACAGCTGACCGCGTGCCCAACCTGGCCATCGTGATCACCGTCGACACCTGCTTCATGCACTGCGGTAAAGCGCTTCGCCGCTCCGCAGTCTGGGAACCCGCGACGTGGCCGTCAGCGGCTGACCGCCCGAGCGGGGCTGAGATGCTCAAAGCCCACTCGCAGGATCCCGCCCCTGTCGACGAGATCGCAAGCGCACTCGAGACCGCCTACCAGCGCACGCTCTGGCAGCCAGGTGGGACAGGTGACGAGGTACCGTCGTCGACATGAGCGAGGGACCCATCAATGACGTCATCCGGCGCTGGCACCTTCACATGAGACGCCAGTTGCCGGGCGGCTTAGACGAACTGCTCCATGACGATGTGGTGTTCTTGTCACCGGTGGTTTTCTCTCCGCAGGAGGGCAAAGCGATCACCACGCTGTACCTCGATGCAGCTGGCCAGGCACTTCCGGGCGATGCAGCCGATGTGAGCGACGCGGTCAGCAAGGGTTCGAGCGACGGCGGATTCAAGTACACCAAAGAAGTTCTCGACGGGCACACCGCCGTGCTCGAGTTCGAGACCACCGTCGAAGGGAAGTACGTCAACGGCGTCGACATCATCACCTGCGACGATGCCGGCAAGATCACCGAGTTCAAGGTCATGATCCGGCCGCTCCAGGCTGTGAACGCCGTGCATCGCCAGATGGGCGAGATGCTCGAGAAGATGAAAGGCCTCAGCACCTGAGTCCACAGCCACAGGTGCGACACCCCGGTGGGAGACTCACTCAGTGACCTCTCCATTGGCGCATCGCGGCCCTCATGGCCTCGGCAGAAGTGTGCTCGTCGAACCCGGCCAGAGATCACCTGCCGAGTGGGAGGGATGTCGGCGACTCGTCGCGACCACCGACTCCGAAATCGATGAGCTGGCCCACGCCTGGTTATCGCGCGAACCGCTCATCATCGAGGTCGGCGACATCCCCGAATCGACACCGGTGAAGAACGACGCCCACTTCTGGCTGCTTGATCCCGAAACGGCACCACCCAATGACCAAATCAATTTCCTCCTGACTGCGAACGCCATCGATGCCCGACCCGGTCGGACATGGTCGGCGATCACCGACGCGATCGCTCTCGGCTGCACACCGGGCGACGGCACACGCGGCGACGTGACCAGCCCCGACGGAACACCGATCTGGCTCGACGGCGGACCACTCGAATGGGTGCCAGAGGCGGCGAACGTCGTACCGAGACTGCACCTCGGCATCGGCTCCTTAGCGCCTCTCCGACCGGTCTCGGTGCCGGCAACCGAGCTCACCCCTGATCAGCTCGCTGCGGTGACGCACCGACGGGGCCCGGCGCGCATCATCGCGCCTGCCGGTTCGGGCAAGACACGGGTGCTCACCGAGCGACTCCGGCATCTCACCAACTCGGGTCTGTCTGCCCGAGCGGTCACCCTCGTCGCCTACAACGTCAGAGCACAGCACGAAATGGCGGAACGCCTTGACGACGTCGCTGATGTAAGGGTCAGCACGCTGCACGCACTTGCTCTCCGAGTGCTGCGAACCGCTGAAGCCGGGAAACCACGGCCAGATGTGATCGACGAGTTGGGAGTCCGACGCATCCTCGAACCACTCGTTCCCAATCTTCGCCGACGCGTCGACAGCGATGCCCTTGAATCATGGGTCGATGCCGTCAACAGTTGCCGAGATTCGCTCGAGCCGCCTTCGGAGACCGCCCACCGATTCGATCAACTCGACGGCCTCGAACACGTCGTGCTCGCCTATCGCGACCGACTCCGAGGCAACAATCAGATCGACTATCCCGACATGGTGCTGCGTGCGTGCGAAGCACTGTTGGCCAACCCGTCGCTTCTCGCACGTGTGCGCCGCGGTGTCGGCATGTTGCTCATCGACGAGTTCCAAGACCTGACACCATCGCTCATGTTGCTGGTGCGACTGCTCGCAGGACCAGCCCGTGAGGTCTTCTGCGTGGGCGATGACGATCAGACCATTTACGGCTTCAGCGGAGCGACACCGCGCTGGCTGGTCGAGTTCAACTCCAGCTTCCCCGGCGCTCATCACCACGCACTTCGCATCAACCACCGCTGTCCCGCCGATGTCGTGACCGCCACATCGACCTTGCTCAGCCACAACACCCTCCGCATCGCCAAAGAGATCGAACCGGCAGCTGGCTCGGTGAGCACGGGTCTCACCGTTCATGCGCCTGGCAACCTGGCTCCAGAGTCTGCGATGACCACGACGATCGCTGAGCAACTGAGAGCGGGAACCAGCCCCGGCCAGATCGCCGTTCTCGCCCGCACCAATGCCGGGCTCATCGCGAGTTATGTGCATCTCCACCACGCTGGGCTCCCCTGCCGGCCTCCAACAGGACTTGGGCCCGATTTGCTGCATCGCAGCGGTGTCGCTGCACTGCTCGCCTGGGTTGACCTCGCCACCACCAGCACCCTTGACCCCGACTCGGTTGCCACTGCGCTCCAGCGACCTCGTCGATCCTCCACCCCACGAATGACCGAGGTGATCCTCGGCATCGATGATCTCGACGACCTGGAGCGATTCGTCTCCAACAACAACAACCCGAAGATCCGGGAGTCACTAACCGGCTTCTGTGACGACATTCGCCGCGCCAGACGAGTCGTATCCCAAGGGGCAACGAGCCGCCAGATCGTCGATCATCTGCTCGACGACCTCGGCATTGCCACCATGCTCGACACCCTTGACGCCTCACAACGAGCCCCACGCCGGGCCACGCACCGAGACCAGCTCGAGGCGATCCGATCGATCGCTGATCTCGAGCCACGGCCGGCACGCCTCGTGCCGTTCATCGTCAGCCACCTTCCGACTGGGGCCGACCGTCGCAACACGGACGGCGAGCGCATCACGCTCGAGACCGTGCATCGGGTCAAGGGTCTCGAGTGGCCAAGAGTGCACATCATCGGCGCCACCGACGGCGCGTTCCCTCACCGATTGAACGACGACATCGAGGAGGAACGTCGCATCTTCCACGTGGCAATCACACGATGCTCACGCTCAGTCGATATCTGGGCAGGCGACCCGCCGTCTCCCTTCATCGACGAACTACACAGTTCACCGAGCGATACTCGAGTCGTACCGCAGCGACCCGCTCGAACATCCACCGTTCGGTCACGAACCCAGCCCGCCAGCACAGCGCTCCCCGAGAGTGACCCCCTCTATCAAGCACTCGTCGCGTGGCGCCTGGAAACAGCGCGCGCCATCAAGAAACCCGCGTACACCGTGTTCGACAACAAGACGCTGGCGGCTATCGCCACGGCCAAACCCGGCGATCTCGCATCGCTTGCGCAGGTCACGGGAGTCGGTCCCGCCAAACTCGAGCGGTGGGGCGATGACGTGCTGAACGTGATGAGAGGGATCGACCGAGGGTGATCAGCGGAATTCGAGGCCCTCGAAGTGGCCGGTGGAGCGCCACGCTTCGAGGTACTCAAAATACGCCACGGCGCCGTCGATGAACCCCGAACCGTTCAACTGCTGGTCCTCGCCGAGCGGCTTTCCCTCGTTGTTGTAATAACCCGGGGTGCAATCAGGAGAGCCGATGACCGATCCCTGCCGTGGCTGGATCCTGCCGAGCCAGGCCGCCTCGGCTTCCTTGGTCACCTCGACCTCACGGGCCTCGACCGCAACAGCATGGGCAATCACGGCTGCGATTGCGTCGGCTGACTCGACGTAGTTATGCGGCACATTTGAGACCAGGTTCGCCGCCTGAGCGAAGCCAAGAATGAAGAGATTCGGGAAACCATGCACGTTGGTGCCGTGCAACGAACGCATTCCCGACCGCCAGTACTCACCGAGCGTGAGTTCAGCCCTACCGGTGATCTCGAATCCGGCGCGCCGTGACAATTCGGTGCCGACCTCAAAGCCCGAAGCCAGCACGATCACATCAAGCGCGTGGTGAACCCCGTTGGCCCACACACCAGCGGCATCCACCCGATCAACGCCCTTGCCATCGGTGTCGATCAAATGCACGTTCGGACGGTTGTAGGTCTGCAGGTACTCGTCATGGAAACACGGGCGCTTACAAAGTTGCCGGTACCACGGCTTCAGCGCTTCGGCGGTCACCGGATCCGAGACGATCGAGTCGACGCGAGCCCGAATCTCCTCCATCTTCTCGTCATCGCTCTCCTCATACGCGACGAGCGCTGTTTCTGGCCCGAGCGGATCCCCGGCCTGAACTCTGGCCACGACGCGATCGCGGATACGTTGCGAGATGTCGGTCCAACCGTCCATCACGAGGTCCTCGTCGGCGAACCCGCCGGTCTGGAGCACGGTGAAGTTGCGGAGCCACCGTCTCTGCCAACCCGGCTCGAGCGAGGCAAACCACTCTGGATCGATCGGGTGATTGTTGCGGACATCAATCGAGGACGGCGTGCGCTGGAACACGAGCAGTTCGCCGGCATCACGGCCCAGGCGCGGAATGCACTGCACCGCCGTCGCGCCTGTACCGATGATGCCAACCCGCTTATCGGCCAGACCGGACATCGGATCCCCCGACGGCGACCCGCCAGTCACCGAGTAATCCCAGCGACTGGTGTGGAAGATGTCACCGGAGAAGGCCTCGAGACCATCAACGCCCGGGAGCTTCGGACGGTGCAACGGGCCGGTGCCCGTGGCAACGAACTTGGCATGGAACGCGTCGCCGCGGTCGGTCTCAATGCACCACCTCGATGACGACTCATCCCATGTCACGGATGTGACACCGGTGGACAACAGCGCGTTGTCGTACAAACCGAACGTGTCAGCGATCCGCCGAGCGTGGGCGAAGATCTCGTGTGCGGGCACGTACTTTGCCGAGGGCACCGTGCCGGTCTCTTCGAGCAGCGGCAAGTAGATCATGGCCGCCGTATCGCACATCGCTCCGGGGTAGCGGTTCCAGTACCACACCCCTCCAACGTCGCCAGCGGTGTCAATGAGGCGCACATCCTGCACGCCCGCCTCGACCAACCGGGCCGCCGTCACGAGGCCCGAGAACCCAGCACCGACCACAGCGACGGTCACCTCATCGGTGACGGCCTCACGATCTACGACATCGGTGTAGGGATCATCGAGGAAATGTTCGAAACGACCAGTTGGCTCCCGGTACTGATCATTCCCGTCGGGACGGAGTCGCTTGTCACGTTCAGCGAGATATCGCAGACGCAGTTGCTCTCGACGTTCGTCGCTGATCTCAGTTGTCACGGCTCGGACCTCCTCTGAGCAGATACGCCGGTACCCCCACCGTACGCCGCCTGGCCACTGCGGCGGAATCGATCACACAACCCTCATGCATGAATCGATCCCCGCGGGCGATCACCCCAATCGGCGCCACGCCGTGTCGAAGATCGATCTGACCGCCGCACCCGAGACAGGTCGTGGTGGCCATATCTGCGACCGCCGGCTCAACTGCCCACGACGGTGCCGTCGGGCATCGTCGTTCCATCGAGCACGGCGCCGTCGAGAATCATCCCCTCGTCGTCGGCTCCGGTCAGGTCGGCTCCCGTGAGGTCAGCGCCGGTGAAGTTCACATAGCGCATATTGGCACCGGTGAAGTCGGCATCGATCGCCGTCGCCCCAGAGAGGTTCGCCCCGTACATCTGCGTTCCAGACAGGTCGACGCGAGTGAGGTTGGCCCCGTCGAGACGCACCTGATATAGCCGCGAATCGGAGAGATCGGCATCGACGAGGATCACACCCATCATCCTCGACCTGTAGAACTCTGAGTCGGACATCTCCACCGCGGTCAGGTCTTGATCGATGAGGTCGGCGTACACACATACGGATTCAGGTTCTATCCGACATGAGTTCACCGTTCTGGGTGAGAGAAACAGCTGGTCGATGGCGGTCCAGGCGGCGAGAATCACCACCAGGGCGGTCGAGGCGACGATCACACGACGAGTAGCAGGGGTGATCCGTGGAGGGGGGGCCACGTCGACAGAACCTAGTCTGCCTGAGAGCTCAGACCCCGACGCTGGTGACGGCCTGCACAGTCAACTCGATCGAAGTCAGTCGGTCCTCGAGACGCGGAGAGGCGTGAGCGAGGATCAATTCGTCGGCGCGCGCGTGCTCGGCGAACTGCTCGAGATACGCCCCGACGTCGCCGGGGGTGCCGACCGCCGAGTAGTGCATCATCTGCAACAGGTTGCGGCCTTGAGGCGACGCCAGCACCTGGTCAGCCTGATCGTCGGAGTACTCGAGCCCCTTGGGCACGATGAGCGCCACCCTCTCACGGGCGGCCGCATGGAACTGTCTGAGCGCTGCTTCTCCGTCGTGACTACAGATCACGTTCACCGCCGCCATCGCGTGCGGTCGGTCGAGCGAGACAGAGGGCACAAACTCCCGCCTGTACAACTCGATTGCCTCGACGAGGGCGGCCGGCGCGAAATGGGATGCAAAGGCAAACGGAAGGCCAAGTCGGGCCGCAAGCCGGGCGCCGTAATGGGACGACCCGAGAACATGGATCGGCACCTTCGTACCGGCCCCAGGTATCGCGGTCACGCCATCACTACGAGCGTCGCCTGCGAGCAGCTCACGCAACTCGACGACGTCATCGTCAAAGGTGTCGGCTGCTCGATGGTCCCGCCGCATCGCACGCATCGTGACTTGGTCACTTCCCGGTGCCCGACCGACGCCGAGCTCGATCCGTCCCGGATGCAGCACCGCGAGCGTTCCGAACTGCTCAGCGATGACGAGTGGCGCGTGATTGGGCAACATCACCCCTCCGGCCCCGAGCGTGATCGAGTCTGTATGGGCCGCGACATGGGCGATGAGCACAGCCGGAGCCGAGGACGCCACTGTTGGCAGGTTGTGGTGCTCGGCGTACCAGATTCGGCTGTAACCATGCGCTTCGGCCTGACGAGCAGTCGTCACACAGCTCTCGAGACCGTCGGTGACCGATGTGCCACGAGGCACCCGGGCAAGATCGAGAAGCGAATTGGCTACCACCACGGTCCAATTGTTGCATGGAGCATGGCTCGAACCCGAGCGTTGCCACTACCGTCTGGAGATGGCACTGATCGGCGTCGGCGAACTGGCCGCCCGCATCGAACGAGGTGACGACGACCTCGTCATCTGCGATGTGCGCTTCGATCTCCGAGATCACGAGCGTGGTCGTGCGCTCCATGCTCGAGGTCACCTCCCCGGAGCCGTCTTTGTCGACCTGCACTCCGATCTCGCCATCCATGACGGAAGCTCGCCGAGTGGGGGCGGTCGTCATCCGCTCCCACCCACGGCTCGATTCGGTGAACTCCTCGGCCACTTGGGCATCGCGCCTGACACATTCGTTGTCGCCTACGACGACATGGGCGGCGCATTCGCGGCGCGGTTGTGGTGGATGCTCCGGGCCATCGGTCATGAACATGTCGCCGTACTCGATGGCGGGCTCCCCGCATGGGAGCGAGCCGGACATCCGATCGACACATCGGTAATCGACCGCCGGACAAGCAGCTACCCGGTTCCAGCGCGATGGCCGGGAATCGTCTCCGCTGATGACGTCACCACCGCAATCGAGGCCGGTCGAACGGTGATCGACGCCCGGGCGGCTGAACGCTTTCGCGGCGAAGTCGAGCCGCTCGACCCACGTGCCGGTCACATTCCGGGAGCGATCAATCTCCCACACGCCGACAATCTCGCTGCCGACGGGCTGCATCTGCCCGTCGCCGATCTTCGCGACCGCTTCCGAGACATCGACACAACGTCTCAGCCGATCGTCTACTGCGGCAGCGGCGTGAGCGCCTGCCACAACATGCTCGTGATGTGCCTGCTCGGGCTGGCCGAACCCAGCGAGGCGCTGCTCTATCCCGGGTCGTGGAGCGAATGGTCGAGCGATTCGAGTCGGCCGCTCGCTACCGGCGACTGACCGAGTACGGATCCACCTGCCATCGCATTGACACGGTTCCTACCGTGACCCTGTGTCCTCGACCCGAATCGACATTGCCCATCTCACGTCAGCGGAAGTCGTCCGATCACTCGCAGACGTAACCGGACCAGTGCTGAGCGCGGTGGTGCCGGTCAACAGGGACGGGGTGCGTCGTCCGGAAGGCCCAGCTCGTCTCCGATCGATGCTCGACGCAATGGCGCGTCGCCTTGAAGGATTCCGGACTGACGGGCACCCCTTGGATCGGTCGACTCGACTACTTCTGCTTGATGCTGTGGCACAGCTGGCTGAGAACGAGTCGGTGTGGGGGGAACGGTCAGGTTCAGTGGTCAGCACCGTGACATCGGCTCAACTGCACACGTTCTGGACCTCAGCGAACTTCAACGAGGGCTACCGAGTGAGCCCCATGGCACCGCTGCGCTTTCTTCTCTCAGCAGTTGTCGAGGCACCGGACTTCAATCTCTTGGATCTCTCCCTCGGCGTCGTGCGACTTCGCGTGCCCGATGCGGATCGACTCGTTGACGTGGCCACACCCACCGTGCCGGCATCGATCGATGAAGCGCTCGGTTTCGAGGATCACGAGCGCCGACTCACCAATCACACCGCAGGCACGAACGGCGGACACGACATGCGGTTCCACGGTCATGGCGTCGGCGGCGAGGTCGACCATGACCGCATCGAACGATTCATCCGTGCTGTCGTTCGGGGGCTGGAGCCAGCACTGCGCGAGATCGAGCGAGACCAGCTGCCGCTGGTGGTCACTGGAGTCGCCGAGCACCTCCCCGTGCTGCGCAGGATGTCATCGATACCGACGATCCTGGAAGCGCCACGTGCGATCAGCTTCAGCGACGACGAGCGAGAGGTTGTCACCGACATCCAGACGATGCTCCGGCACGGTCGAACCACGCTGATCGAAGCGACGATCAACCACTTCGTCGAGCGCCGAGGAACAGGCATGACGACCGAGGGTGCCGATTCATCTCTCGAAGCGGCACGAGCAGGGCGTGTCGCCACTGCACTCATCGAGCGATGTCGACACCTTGACGACTTCAGTGATGAGTCAGCGCGAATCGACGATCTGATCGCCGAGGTATGGCGTACCGGCGGCGAGGTGGTCATCACCGAGCCCGCATCGCTCGGCCGGGCCGCTCCGTGTGCCTGCCTACTGCGTTACTGATCTGTTGGGAATAGCCGTCCAAAGCCCACGGTTGCCGCGTCCATGACGACCGCTCCAACGATGTATGGCGCAATGTGGTGTAAAGACTGTCGCCGCTCCAAGGCCCTTCTCGACGGATTGGGAGTGCCCTACGTCAACGTCGACCTCGAGTCTGAGCCTGATCGAGTGGATGAAGCTCGTGATCTTGCCGGCCGCCAGAACATCCCAGTGATCTCGTTTGCCGATGGCCTCGTCCTCGTCGAACCGAGCGACGAAGACCTCACCGCCGCGCTCTCTGAACGCGGCCTGATTCCCTGATTCACCCGATCCGATCGGCAAGTGCCGTGTACAGCGGTATCCCGATGGCGAGGTTGAACGGGAAGACCACGCCGAGCGCCAGGCCGAGCGATAGACCCGGATCGGCGTCGGGTAGGGCCGTTCGAACGGCCGCCGGAGCGGCGATGTAACTGGCGCTCGCGGCCATCGCCCCCAGCACAGCTGCACCACCCACCGACAGTCCAACTGCGGTTCCAGCGATCACCGCCGTGACACCGAAGCTGACGGCCAGCAATAACCCTGCCGTGACGACTCGGGGTCTGACGGAACGTGATGAGATGAGCCGGGACGCTGCTGTCGCACCCATGTCGAGCAGGAACAGCACCAGGATCCCGGTGAACAGATCGAGGAAGAACGGCTCGACCCTCGCGAATGAGTCGTCGGCTGCCACAGCGCCGATGACGAGACCACCGACGAGGAGCAGCACACTCCTACCGGTGAGGACCTCGTGAAGTGTCGCTCCCCAGCGCGTCCCCCCGTGGCGTCCGACGAGGAGGAGGGCCACGATGATTCCCGGTATTTCGAGCATCGCAACGAGCGATGTCATGAATCCCTCTGCGTCAAAGCCTGCCTCGGCGGCGAAGACGTCAGCAGCGGTGAATGTCACCACGGACACCGAGCCGAAGTGCGCAGCAAACGATCCGGCGTCAGATGGTGCAAGAGTGAGTAATCGCCTCGCCATGGCGAAGGCGATGATCGGGGTCACCACACCGATGGCGATCGTCACGAGAGCTGGGCCGGCGAACGCGCTGAAGGACACCGATCGCAGCGCGACGCCTCCCTTCAGACCAATGGCAAGCAGCAGGTAGGTGGAGAGCCATGTGTGAATGGGGTCAGGCAAGCGGAGGTCGCTTCTCATCATCACCGCTGCCGCTCCGAGGGCAAATGCAAGGACAGGAGGGCTCGTGAGGTTCGTGAGAGCAAGCTCGAGACCGTTCACGGTGCCGAACTATACACGACATTCGTTTCGTGTTTTATCTGTCGTGTAAATTCGTTCGTATAATCAGTGAATGGTCACCAGCCGAATGGCGAACCACTCTTGGATGTTCCTGACCAATCACGCCCACGTGCTGCTGGCGATCGCTTCCGAGCCTGACCTACGCATCCGTGACATCGCCAAGCGGATCGGGATCACCGAGCGAGCCACTCAACGAATCGTGGCCGACCTCGTCGAAGCCGGCTACCTCACGTCACGCCGTGAGGGACGACGCAACCACTACAGCGTGCAGCCCGATCTTCCCCTACGACACCCCGCCGAGCAGCATCACCGGATCGGCGAACTCCTCGACGTGCTCGCTCACCAACGCGTACCGGACTGACGCCCCTTCAGCGGACAGCCAGGAGGTCGACGACGAACACCAGGGTCTCCCCCGGAGCAATAACGCCACCAGCTCCGTGATCGCCGTAGCCCAAGTGAGGCGGGATCGTCAGACGACGCCGACCACCCACGCGCATTCCCGTGACGCCCTGATCCCACCCGGCGATCACATGACCAGCGCCGAGTGGAAAATCGAACGGGATTCCCCTATTCCACGATGCATCGAACTCGGCGCCAGAGCTCCAAGACACACCGGCGTAGTGCACCACAACCGTTGAACCCGGCATCGCCGGGTCACCGTCGCCGACGATCTCATCGACCGACTCGAGCCCCGTCGGTGGATCACCCTCAGGAATTGAGATCTGAGGACGGGAACGATCAGATTGCATGACGACACCTTAGCGAGCGGCTGACGCGCCGAGCTCGGCCCGAACCCGCCCGGCCGACCGTGCCACCAGCACCGCAACCGCCACGATCACCAACCCAGACGCCGCAATCAGCAGCGGTGCTCGATCCTCGCCGGGGAAGAAGTGCGAGATCGACCACGGCACGTAGACCAGCAGTCCCACTGAGCCGATCAACGACAACAGCACGCGCCCAGGCAGCGTTCCAAACGTCACCGCAGCAATTGCGGTGATCAGTCCGCCGATCGTCGCCAACGCCTCGGACTCCCCCGATGTCACCGCTGGACCGACGATGAGTCCGAGCCCACCGACCAAGCCGATGAGCACCGGAAATCGCACTGGAACAGCATCGGGCAAAAACACCAACGCAACGCCCACCGCCCAGAGCACCGCGCCCGTGGCGATCGCCGCCTGGTCGGCGAAATGCACCGCTGCCATCGGTACCGCCTGCACCATCGCCAGCGAACCGATCACCACCAGAAGGGTTGGCCCGGCTGAGCGCAGACGATCAGCGAGGTCTGTGGCTGCATCATCTCGCTGGCGGACAGCCGCAAGCACAGACCCCAACGCCACCGCCGATGCTGCTGACAGCACGAGCAGTATCGATCCGGCACCCATCCACTCGTCGGTTGCGATTCCGGCGCCAGTCAGCGTCACGATCGCTCCTGTCGACAAGGCGATCACCTCCAGCCCGAAGAGGCCGAGCAGCCCAGTCGCCACCACCATGAGACCGAATCCCCATACAGCAAGCCCGGTGACTCCCTGCCCGGATGACTGCGTCACTGCGCAACCCAAGGCCACCGCCGCACCGCCGACCATGGTCGCCTGCTGCACCGGACGCTCGCGGGCCCACCACAACAGACCCGACACCGCTGAAATCGCCACGCCCACACCGATGGCGACCTGCGACTCCTGGCGCGACATGTCACGGCCCATGAGATCGTGGACCACCACACCTCCGGCCACCCCAGCCGCTGCAGTGGAAACCGTCCACAGAAACCAACGGAGCCGCATGAGTGCGGCGTCGCTGCCAGCTGGCACGGCAAAACCCGCTATCGCTAACGCCACCATGCCGACCGCCGAGACCGAAAGTCTGATCGCTCCCGACATGTCGTCCCAGTAGCTGGCTATGAGCATGACGAGGCCAACGATGCCGAGAATCCCGCCGAGGTAGCCAAGTGCCTCAGCAACCAGAGGAACGCGGCGGTGCGGCCGGGGCGTCGAATGAGCAGACCGGACTCGTTCCCGCTCGAAGTCGAGCAGCGCCGAGGCCTGCTCAGCCGAAATCAAGCCAGCGCTCACCCATTCATCGAGCCGAGGGATCCGCACCTCCTGCCCCACTGACATCGCGCCACCCCGTTCACCGGGCGGTCCACTCGGCGAACGATGACGCACCACTGCGTACACAATGCCGCCGATCACCAGCAGCGGGATGATCCCCTGAAACATCAGACCCCCTTGTGGCGAGAGCCTCTCACCGTGCGCCCGAGTCGAACAGGGACCTCCGTCCCGATATCGATCAGCGAGGCCCCTGCCCGTCATCGACCCGTATGACGGTGCCCGTCACCGCATCTGACGCCGGCGAGCACAGATACAGCAGAGTCGAATCGAGTTGGGCCGGGTCACCGATGCGGCGGCGCGGGAAGCCCTGAGTGATGTCCCCCATTCGCTCGAGCATGCCATCCATCATCTCCGAGGAGAACGCTCCGGGGGCGATGCAATTCACATTGATGCCGAACCGTGCCCACTCGACGGCAAGCACCTCACTCATCCTCGCCACAGCGGCCTTCGACACCGAGTACAACGCTGCACCCTGGCCCGAATAATTGAAGGCTCCGACACTCGAAATGTTGATGATGCGGCCTGGACGTTCAGCGGCCATGAGTCGGCGCGCAACCTCATTGGCGAGAATCCACGGCCCTCGAACATTCGTGTCGAGCACCGAGTCGACTAACTCAAGCGACATGCGATGGGCCCGCTGAGCATCGGGCACACCGGCATTGTTCACCGCAATCGACACTGTGCCAACCGCGTCCTCAGCTTCAGCGACACCAGCGATGATCGAATCGGCGTCGGTCACGTCCATGAACACGGGATGCGCTGAACCACCCTCGGCCTCGATCAACCTGGCAATTTCGTCAAGTCGATCACGCCGACGCCCCGTCGGAACCACCACCGCTCCGGCAGCCGCGAGCACTCTCGTGAAACGCCAGCCGAGCCCTGAGGTCCCGCCGGTGACAAGTGCGACCTGACCCGACAAGTCAGTTGAGGCGTTGGGAAGTGGGTAATCCGTCATCACCCCATCCTTGCCGGTCGAACGGCGCAGCCCGAACACGGGACTGATGAGCGTCGGGGCACCGACGGCTCATGAACCCGCTCTGGCTCAGAGGATCTGCGACAAGAAGAGCTTCGTGCGCTCTTCACGCGGATTGGTGAAGAAGTGCTCTGGCGTTCCGACCTCAACGACGTCACCCGACTCCATGAACACCAGACGGTCCGCAACCTCGCGCGCGAAGCCCATCTCATGAGTCACCACCATCATGGTCATTCCACCGCGGGCGAGGTCCTTCATCACGTCGAGGACCTCAGCGATCATCTCCGGGTCGAGCGCTGATGTCGGCTCATCGAAGAGCATGATCTTCGGCTCCATCGCCAACGAGCGTGCAATGGCCACACGCTGTTGCTGACCACCGGAGAGCTGGCCGGGGAACTTCGAGGCCTGCTCAGGAATACCCACCCGCTCAAGGAGCTGCATGGCCATCGCCTCGGCTTCGGCCTTTGGCTTCTTGCGCACCCAGATCGGGGCAAGGGTGATGTTGTCGAGGACGGTCAAGTGCGGGAAGAGGTTGAACTGCTGGAACACCATCCCGACCTCGGACCGGATCTTCTCGATGTTGCGGGTGTCATTGGTCAGTTCGACTCCGTCGACGATGATGTCGCCTTCCTGGTGCACTTCGAGCCGGTTGATGCATCGGATGAGAGTCGACTTGCCCGATCCCGAAGGTCCAAGCACCACCATCACCTCGCGATCCTTGACCGTCACATCCACGCCGCGCAGCGCCTGAAAGTCGTCGAACCACTTCTTCACGCCGCGGCACACGATCATGTCGCGACGGCTGGCCAAATCATCGGTCAATGCCTGATCGGCGATGCTCATCTCAATTCCTCCAGTGGACGGATCATGGTGCTCGACCTCATTTCGCTTGGCCCGCCTGCAGGCGGGCCTCCAAGCGCTGAGAGGACTTCGACATGGTGTACGCGATCACGAAGTAGACGACGCTGATGAAGAGCAAGCCAGGTCGCTTCTGACCGAGAAAATCGGGCTGATTCGGGATGGTCGAATTCGCGATTCGCAACAGATCAAATCCGCCGACGATGGCGATAAGTGACGTCTCCTTGAAGGTAGCGATCGCCTGACCCACAAGGTTCGGAATGGACACTCGCAGCGCCTGTGGCAACACGATGAGCGTCGTGCGCTGCACCGTTGTCAGTCCGAGCGCATCGGCAGCCTCGTACTGGCCACGACGCACACTCTGCAGACCGCCGCGAATGTTCTCAGCCATGTACGCCGCTGAGAACACCGTGTATCCAGCAAACACGGCAGCAAGATCGCTGATTCCCATGCCCTTGGGCAAGAACAGCGGCAACATGATCGAGAAGAAGAAGAGCACCGTGATGAGAGGCACGCCACGGATCACCTCGATGTAGGTCGTCGACATGACCCTGAAGATCGGCATCTTCGACGTACGGGCGAGCGACAGCAACACACCGAGCGGGAACGACACGAGCATCACGTAGTAGGCGATGCCGACCGTCAGCACGAAGCCGCCGAGGAATGGCGGTGCGGCGATCACCAGCGTCGATTCGGTGTTCATGCCGGTGATCAGCCAGTGCATCACGACCATCAGACCCGCCCATCCGGCGGCAAAGCGGATCCTCGCCGCTCGTTCGCCGGCGAAGGTGGGCACAAGGAGCACCGCAAGGGCGATGAGGAGGAATGAGATTCGCGCCTTCTGCAACATCGGGTACCACCCGAAGAACGCTGCCACCCAGTTGAACAAGGCGAAGACCACGAGCATGGCTCCCACCGCCCGCGCCAAGTCCTCACGTCCCGGCTTTCCCAGCACGTACAGGAGTCCCGCTCCACCAAGGGCGAATGCTGCAGCCATCGGGATGTCCGTCGACCAGACATGCGCCCAGTCGAATGCCGGATCGCGCAGGACCAAGAAGATGATGAACGCTGGACCCACGACCCAGAACGCAACGATCGCACGCCGCACCGCAGCGCCAACCGATGGGGCGAGCGCACGGCCCACAGCCTGGAACGCCAGAACGCCGAGGAGCACGATTGTCCACGGAACCTTCGTGGACGACGCCACGCTGACACCAGGAGTGCCATAGCGCTCGCCGTCGGCCACCCCGTAGTCCCCGAAGGGCACCAACCAGATCACGGCCAGTGCAACGCCGACGGCGATCGCGAGCACGGCGGAGAATCCGAGCCGTCGATCACGGCTGTGCGGCACGGCCTGCATGACCATGGCACCAACGATGATGAGTCCCACCCCGACGATCACCAGCGCCGTCGAGATGCCCCCGGGA
>JAQCGT010000032.1 GCA_027730505.1 Actinomycetota bacterium
GGCGCAACGCAATACCGAGGGAGCCGCTGACGGCATCATCCACCGACTCTCCCTCGGCGACATGCACCCGATCGCGCAGTCGCGCCGCGATCGTCAACGCAAATCCCTGATCGGGACCTTGAGCCCCGAGACGGGGTCCAGCCGGTTGGAAACCGTCGATCTCGGCCGGGCGGTCCGCCGACCACGGCTCGGGAACCACGTCAGGAGAGGTGTAATGACGACGGGACCAGCGTCCCGGGGGTGCGAATCGTGGAGCGGCCATGGATCAGTTCTAGCCGCGCGACAACCCGTACACGATGCTCTCCTCGAGCGCTCGCCACGATGCTTCGATGATGTTGGGGCTCACGCCTATCGTGGTCCAGTCGCTCGTGCCGTCGGTGGCCGTGAGGAGCACCCGGGTCACGGCGCCGGTGGCCTCCCCTCCGTCGAGAATCCGCACCTTGTAGTCGGTGAGATGGACCTTCTCGACCTGCGGGTATGCCTGCCCCACAGCTCGACGCAGAGCCGTGTCGATTGCGTTCACCGGGCCGTTGCCCTCGGCGGTGTGCACGTGCCGCTCGCCGCCCACCCACACCTTGACCGTCGCCTCGGTGCTGAATGGGCCATCGGCGTGCTCGTCAGTGATGACCCGCATCGACTCGATACGGAACAGGTCATGCTCCCAGCCGGTGGCGCGACGCATCAACAACTCCAGCGAGGCATCGGCAGCCTCGAACTGGTAGCCCTCGTGCTCGAGGCGCTTCAGGTCGTCGATGACCTGATTGATGGCAGGTCCGTCGAGGTCGAGACCGATCGCTTCAGCTTTGATCTGAATGGTCGCCCGGCCCGCCATCTCCGATACGACGAACCTCGTGCCATTGCCAACAGCCGACGGATCGACGTGTTCGTAGGCGTCGCGAGCCCGCTTGATGGCGCTCACATGCAAGCCCGCCTTGTGCGCGAACGCTGATGAGCCGACATAGGGCGCCTGCGGGTTCACCGCCCGGTTGAGCGTCTCGGCAATTCGATGCGAGACGACGGTCAGCCGCTCCATGTTGCCCTCCGGCAGGCATAGGTAGTCCTGCTTGAGTTGGAGATTGGGGATGATGGTCGTCAGGTTGGCGTTGCCGGTCCGCTCGCCAAGACCATTGAGCGTGCCCTGCACATGACGAGCCCCCGCACGCACCGCCGCCATCGAGTTCGCCACGGCACAGCCGGTGTCGTCGTGACAGTGGATGCCGATCGTGACCTCGTCGCCGACATGGGCGCGAACCTGCGCAACGATCGATTCGACCTCGTGCGGTAGCGACCCACCGTTGGTGTCACACAGCACAACGTGAGTTGCACCGTTGACGATGGCCGCCTCGAGCGCACGGAATGCAAACTCGGCGTTGTTCTTGAACCCATCGAAGAAGTGCTCCATGTCGACGAGCACCCGACGCCCCTCCCCGGTGAGGAATCGCACCGAGTCGGCGATCATCGCCTCACCCTCATCAAGCGTGGTCTGCAGCGCTTCGAGAACGTGGTAGTCCCAACTCTTGGCGACGATGCACACCGCTGACGTATTGGCATCGAGAAGGTGACGCAATGTCGGGTCATCATCGGAACGACCGCGAGGCCGCCGAGTCGAGCCGAACGCAACGAACGTACTCGACGACAAGGTGAGCTCGCGGCCGGCCCGTTCGAAGAACTCAATGTCCTTCGGGTTGGCGCCGGGCCACCCGCCCTCGATGAAGTGCACGCCGAGATGGTCGAGTTGCTCGGCAATCCGGAGCTTGTCGTCGACAGTGGCGGTGACGCCTTCGACCTGGAGGCCGTCTCGCAAGGTGGTGTCGAAGATCTCGATCGGTGTCGCTGTTGTGCTCATCGCAATGTGTCCTCGTCGTCGGGTCTGTTCAGTATCGGGCCGAAAAATCGAAATGCCGCCCGATGGGCGGCGGAACGAGCACGTGGTGAACCACGTGCTCTACGGAATGATGATGATGGCGTTGGGGCGTTGGTTCATCACCCCGTAGTCAACCCTGCGAGAAGCCCGCCGTCAACCCGAAGCAGCCCCATTGTCGATCAGCCCCGAATGAGCGCTCAGTCGCCGATCGCTAACCTCAACGATGTGGGCGACCCGCGCGATGAACTCCTCTCCCCCGGTATGCGGGAGCAACTCGAACTCGGATATGTATTCGGCGGGCTTCAGACGTTCGCCCAACGCCCCTTCGTGGCCGATGCCGAGGATCTCGACCGGTGGCGTCCCGATGTTGCAGTGGTCGGCGCGCCATTCGACCTCGCGACCACCAATCGCCCCGGGGCCCGATTCGGTCCGAGATCGATCAGAACCGCTGCCCATGAGCCGGGCACGTACCACCTCGATCTCGGCATCGAGATCTTCGACCATCTCAACGTCGTCGACTTCGGTGACGCGCATTGTCCTCACGGAGACACACCGACAAGCCACGCCAATATCCGTGCCCGTGTCCACGAGGTCGCCCGACGCGGCATCGTGCCGCTTGTGCTCGGCGGGGATCACTCGATCACCTGGCCCGCTGCCACCGCCGTGGCCGACGTGCTCGGCCACGGGAATGTCGGCATCGTCCATTTCGATGCGCATGCCGACACCGCTGACATCATCGACGGCAACCTTGCCAGCCATGGGACGCCGATGCGGCGCCTCATCGAATCGGGTGCGATTCCAGGCGACCGGTTCGTGCAGGTCGGACTACGTGGTTACTGGCCGCCGGCCGAGACATTCGACTGGATGCGCTCCCAAGGCATGGTCTGGCACACCATGCAGGAGATCTGGGAACGGGGCTTCAAAGCGGTGCTCGACGATGCCGTCGCAGAGGCACTCGCCTCGGCCGAGTACCTGTACATCTCGGTCGATGTCGACAGCCTCGACCCCGCACACGCTCCGGGAACCGGAACACCTGAACCCGGTGGCCTCACAACCGTCGATTTATTCCGGGCCGTTCGAGAACTCGCCCGACGTCATCGGGTGGTGGGCGTCGACGTCGTCGAAGTCGCCCCCGCCTACGACGTCAGCGAGATCACCGTCAATGCTGCCCATCGGATCGCAATGGAGGCGCTCGCCGGAATGGCAGCGCGCCGTCGCGAACTCGGATCAGCGGGCTGAACCAAGCTCCGACATAGAGTCGGACAGATGTCATCTCGGCGGCCCTTTTTCATCGATACCGACACTGCAAGCGACGACGCGGTGGCTCTCGCCATCGCCTTCGCCAGAGACGACCTCGACATCGTCGGTATCGGTGTCGTGGCTGGCAATGTGCCGCTCGACTCGGCCGTTCAGAACGCGCTCTACACCCGTGAGATCTGTGGGCGAACCGATGTTCCGGTGTATGTGGGAGCGGGCCATCCGCTGGTGTTTCCGCTCGACACTGCCCAACATGTGCACGGCCGAGACGGCATGGGCGACATCGGGCTCGACCTCACCGGTCGCCAGCCTGAACCCGGCCATGCCGTGGATGCATTGCTCGCCGCGTCGCACGACCATGCGGGCGAACTCACACTGGTGACGCTCGGACCGCTCACCAACATCGCACTCGCCGTGAGGCGAGACCCGACGATCGTCGACCGTATCCCTCGGGTGGTGATCATGGGCGCAGCCGCTGACCACGTTGGCAATGTGAATCCGGTTGCCGAATTCAACATGTGGGTCGATCCCCACGCCGTTCAGGTGGTGCTCGACTCGGGCCTCAACCTCGAGTTCGTCGGCTGGGACATCTCGCGCCGTGACGCTGTGATCGTGCCGTCAGAGGCGGATCGTCTGCGTGCGATCGGCACCCCGGTCGCCGAATTCTGCATCGACATTCAGGCGACAGTCGCAAGGTTCTGCGCTGAGGAGACGAAGCTCGCCGGTTTCGACCTGCCCGACCCGATCGCCATGGCCTACGCCATCGACCCGTCGGTCGCAACTGAGACGCGGCGCATGTTCCTCGAAGTCGAATGTGAGAGCAGCGTCACCCGCGGCATGGTCGTGATGGACCTACTCGGCTTCTCGCGACGGGATCCGAACGCTCTCGTCGTCATGCACGCCGATCACGGTCGGTTCATCGATCACCTCGAGGCGACGCTGCGGGCCCCCGTCGGTTAACCGTTCAGTCGACCGTCTCGCACCAGTGCCGATAACGCTCGATGCGACCTCGCACAGCGTCAGAGTAGGTTTCGGCTATCGCCCGGGTCATCGGACCCGGACACGGGATCTCACGGTCGTCGACGGAATTCACCGACGACACCTCGGCCGCCGTTCCGACCACAAATGCCTCGTCGGCGATGTACAGATCACTACGCGCCAGATTGTCGGTCTGGGCCTCGAAGCCAAGATCGCGGGCGATCGTCATCACCGTGCTCTGGGTGATGCCCTCAAGCGCTCCGGCTGACAACGGAGGCGTCAACAATGTGCCGTGGCGGGCGACGAACAGGTTCTCGCCCGAGCACTCCGCGACGAGGCCGTTCGGCGCCAACATGACCGCCTCGTCGTATCCGGCGCGAAGCGCCTCCACCTTGGCCAACGATGAGTTCACGTAATTGCCCACCGTCTTCGCGGCCGGAGGCATCGTGTTGTGGTCGTGCCGAGTCCACGACGACGTCTTCAGACGGATGCCCTTTTCAACGGCATCATCGCCGAGATAAGCCCCCCATGGCCAGCACGCGATTGACACATCGACAGAGCACGGAATGGTGTTGAGCCCCATCTCGCCGTACCCGAAGTAGGCGATGGGCCTGACGTAACACGAGCCGAGTCCGGTCGACGCAACGGTCTGCTTCGTCGCCGTGATCAGTTCATCGACCGAGTACGGCATCGGCATGCCCAGGATTCGTGCAGAACGATGAAGCCGCTCGATGTGCTCGGTCAGCCGAAACACCGCCGGTCCATCGGCGGTCTCGTACGCGCGGATCCCCTCGAACACGCCCATCCCGTAGTGCAACGTATGGGTGAGCACATGCACCTTGGCATCAGCCCAATCGACGAGGTCACCGTTCATCCAGATCTTCGGGGTGGGAGTGATGGGCATTGGATCAGTCTTCCATGTGTCGGGTTGCTGGGTCGACCGGCTCAACCGGCCACACGGGAAGCGATCATGTCACCGATGGCGACAGTGCCCTCAGTCGGGACCTCGGCACACGCCGCCCTAATCCGGTCAGCGGCGGGGTGCTCGCCGAGGAAGTCGAGCATCAGCGCTGCCGAGAGCACCGCCGCGGTCGGGTTGGCGGTACCAGTGCCGGCGATGTCTGGAGCCGAACCGTGCACCGGTTCGAACATCGAGGGTCCGGTGCGATCGGGATTGAGATTGGCGCTCGAGGCGAGCCCAATACCGCCCGACACCGCCCCGCCGAGGTCGGTGAGGATGTCACCGAAGAGGTTGTCGGTGACGACCACGTCATATCGATGTGGGTCCTGCACGAAGTAGATGCAGGCGGCGTCAACGTGGTTGTAGGCGGTGTCGATCGACGGGTACTCAGCGGCAACCTCGTTGAAGGTGCGCTCCCAAAGGTCACCGGCGAAGGTGAGCACGTTGGTCTTGTGCACGAGCGTCACGTGGCGCCGGTCACGCTTGGCGGCGAGTTCAAAGGCATACCGGATGCATCGCTCGACACCCATGCGTGTGTTCACCGATCCCTGGGTGGCGACCTCAGCAGGCGTCCCGCGCCGCAGCACCCCACCCTCGCCCACATAGGGTCCTTCGGTGTTCTCACGGATCACGATGAAGTCGTGCGGGCGGCTGTGACCGGGAGCAGTCCCCACGAAGGGGCGCTGATTCACATAGAGATCGAGCTCAAATCGCATCTTCAGCAACAGCCCGCGTTCAATGACACCGGGAGGGACACGAGGATCACCCACCGCTCCGAGCAGGATCGCGTCGAACGCCCGCAATTGGTCGAGCACCTCGTCGGAGAGGATCTCTCCATCGTTCAAATAGCGGGCCCCACCGAGATCGAAGTCGGTGGTCTCAATCTCCACGCCCGCTGCACTCACCACCTTGAGCGCCTCCGCCGTCACCTCCGGCCCGATTCCGTCTCCACCAATAACTGCGATCCGATATGCCATGGGCGCAGGTTACGGCGTGACATGCATCCCGGCGCAGGGGAGGAATGGTGCGCCGACACAGGGATAACCTGCGCCGCCATGTCGACCCAGAAGTTGTCACGGGCCGCCTACGAACGTTTGGTGGCCGAACTCACGGACCTGACGACCCGAGGCCGTATCGAGGTGGCCGAGGAAATCGAGTTGGCCCGCGCCGAAGGTGACCTGCGCGAGAACGCTGGTTACCACGCTGCCAAAGACAAGCAGGGCCACATGGAGGGTCGCATTCGGCAGCTCGAGCACCTGCTCGACGATGTCGAGGTGGTCGATGAAGGTGGCCAGACCGTGTACACCATGATCTACGCCGGCGACTCCCCCGACGATGCCGAGCGTTACGTGGTCGGATCCCAAGAGGAACGCTCCGGGCTTCCCGATGACGTGACCATCGTCGGACCCACCTCCCCTCTCGGCACCGCGCTTCAGACCATGGATGGCCCCGGCATGTTGGAATACGAAGGGCCAGCCGGACGGTTGTCCGTGGAGATCCTCGCCATCGAGGAGATCTGATCGGAGTACCCCCTGAGCACCCTCAACACCGCCCCCGAACCTTTCGACACCGTCGATGAGGGCGATGCCCCTGAGCTGCCCCCGGCAACCCTCGTCGAGTTGGCGGGGCTTGGCGAACTCGAAGTTCGCGAACTCCCCGGGCCGCAGGGGGCGGCCACGATCGTCCTCATCCATGGCTGGACGGCCTCGGCTGACATCAACTTCTTCACTGCGTACCGCCTGCTCGGCGAACATTTCAGGGTCATTGCATTCGATCAGCGAGGGCACGGATCGGGATTGCGGACTCGGCGTGGATTCCGCTTGGAGGACTGTGCCGATGACGTGGCTCGCGTGGCGAGCGCCATGGGAATCGACAGCTTCGTTCCCGTCGGATATTCGATGGGTGGCGCCATCGCCCAACTCACGTGGCAGCGTCACCGCGACCGTGTCGACGGGCTGGTGCTCGCAGCAACCGCACCACACTTCGCCGAGCGTCGCGACGAACGCCTCAGCTTTCTCGGGCTGACCGGTCTGGCCGCCCTCGCTCGGGTCACACCCGGCCAGGCCCGTGATCGCATCAGTGATCAGGTGTTCCTGCAGAGAAAAACGCAGTCCTGGGGGGCGTGGGCAGTTACCCAGGCTGCTCGCCACGACTGGCGGATGGTGCTTGAAGCGGGCCGCGCGCTCGGTGGATTCTCCTCACTCGACTGGCTCGGGGACATCGATGTACCGACCTCGGTGATCACGACGATGCGAGACCCCGTCGTGCCGTTGCGCCGACAGGTCCGCTTGTTCGAGCAGATTCCGGGGGCGGAGGCATTCAGAGTCGACGGAGAACATGACGCCATCGTCGCCAAGGCCGATCGGTTTGTCCCAACACTGGTTCGAGCGGTCGATCACGTCGTCGGGGAATCGAGACGATGAGTCGTCGGTCGGCGACAGCAGGTCGGTCATGGGTTGGGCGCAGCGCACGGGTTGTTCGCCTCGGCGGGCGCGTCGGCGGGGGTGTCGCGCTCACCGCAGCACGCAAGGTCTTCGCCGATGCCGAACGCCGAATCGAACTTGATGAGGCTCGACGGCTCACCACGGCCCAACAGGTTGCAGCCGAACTCGGCCAGATGAAGGGCGCTTTGATGAAGCTCGGGCAGATGGCGTCGTACCTCGATGATGCCCTTCCCGAGCCGCTTCGAATGGCCCTCGCAACCCTGCAGCGCGAGGCGCCGCCGATGTCACCGGATCTCGCCGCTGGTGTCATCGAACGTGAGCTCGGATCGGCGCCAGATCGTGTGTTCGTCGAATGGGACCCAGATCCCATCGCGGCAGCCTCGATCGGCCAAGTCCACCGGGCGATCGTGGTCGATCCCTCCACACATACTGAGCGTGCCGTCGCCGTAAAGGTGCAATACCCGGGCGTCGATCAGGCGATCGCTGCCGACCTCAGGAACGCCGACATCCTCGGCACCGTGCTGCGACACGGCTTCGGCGGTCTCGATCCGAGTGAAATGGTCGCAGAAGTGAAGGAGCGCCTCACCGAAGAACTCGACTACCGCCGCGAGGCGGCCAACCAGCATCGCTTCGCCGACTTCTATCGGGGACATCCGCACATCTCTGTTCCCGAAGTGATCGAAGCCTTCAGCACCCAACGCGTGCTCACCACCGAACTCGTCGACGGTCACGACTGGTCGTGGCTGCGCGAACAAGACCAACACGAGCGAGACGCTGCGGCCGAAACCCTCTTCAGGTTCGTATTCCGCAGTCTGTACACGATGCGATCCTTCAACGGTGATCCCCACCCGGGCAACTACCTGTTTCACGGGGATGGACGGGTCACCTTCCTCGATTTCGGCCTCGTCAAAGACTTCACCACCGACGAGATGCACACCTTTGAGACGATGGTGCGCCTCGCCGCTGTCGATCATGACGTGCCGGGATTCAGAGCAGTCCTTGAGTCAGCTGGAATGCTCCACCCGGACGCGCCGGTCAACACCGATGACGTGGGTGACTACTTCTCGAGGTTCTACGAACCGGTGTCGACCGACCGTCAGATGACCTGGGATCCGGCCTACGCATCCGGCATCGTGCGGCACACCTTTGATCGCTCGAGCCCGATCTCCCAATACGCGACTGTTCCGAGGGCGTTCGTGTTCATCCAACGCATCAACCTCGGCTTGTACGCCCTACTCGGCGATCTCGGTGCCACCGGCAACTATCGGCGGATCGCTGAAGAACTCTGGCCGTTCATCTCCGGCCCGCCGAGCACCCCAGCCGGCGAACGCGAAGCCGAATGGCTCACAACGCGATCCAGCGCGGTCCGCTGATCGAGACCCACTGGTACCGTCGTCCACCATGACTCCCCGCACGATCACCGCCGTCGCACTCTCGGCCATCGCACTCATCGGCTGTGGTGGAGGCGCCGAGTCGAGCGACACGACCGAGGCGGTCTCGGAGGTGAGCCTGGCGCCGTTGGCCGATGAGTCGACGACCACCACCGTTCCTGCTCCACGCCCCGATGTCACGCCACCGGCTGAGATCCCGACCGAACTGACCATCACCGACGTCACCGAGGGATCCGGGTGGACTGCGGCAGCCGGTGACACGGTTTGGGTTGATTACACCGGAATCCTCTCCGATGACGGCACCGAATTCGACAACAGCTACGACCGTGGCGAGCCGATCGCGTTCACGATCGGCACGGGCGCCGTCATCGACGGTTGGGACGAGGGACTGATTGGAGCCAGGGCGGGAATGCAACGCCGACTCGACATCCCCGGGGATCTCGCCTACGGCGACTCACCTCCCCAGGGATCAGGCATCGAGCCGGGCGACGCGCTCACCTTCATGGTCGAAGTTCGCGCAGTGGTTCCCCCATCGGTGGCCGAGGATGCACCAACGATCAATCCAGCGTCCTATCCGGTAGGTGACGCGCTCGGCGTCGACGAGACCGCAGCCGGTGACGGTCACGTGCTGTCTGAGGGAGACACGGCGATCGCCCACACGATCATCATCGATGCCGAATCGGGTGCGGCGCTCTTCAACACGTGGGCGGAGGGACAGCCACTGCTCATTGAAATGCTTCCCGGTTACACGATCGATGGTCTCTACGAAGGTCTTCTCGGGATGGCGGTCGGCGGCCAACGCGTGCTTTCGATCCCCTCCGACCTTGCCTTCGGGTCGGAGGGAGCGGCGGCGATCGGACTCGGACCCGACGCCCCGGTGATACTCGTCGTCGGGCTCGCCGGCGCCTACTGATCCGCAGCGCCCTTAGACCGAGCTAGAGGCCTCCGGTAGATTCGACGTCGGCGACGAGCGCCCGATGACCACCAGTGGAACGGACATATGAGCGACACCACAGCGAACGACCGACCGATGACCCTGCCGGAGAAGATCTGGCGACGGCATCTCGTTGCATCAACACCAGGGGAGTCGGACCTCCTCTACATCGATCTCCACCTCATCCACGAGGTGACGAGTCCCCAGGCCTTCGACGGTCTGCGGCTCTCTGGTCGCACAGTGCGCCGACCTGAACTGACCGTCGCCACCGAGGATCACAACGTGCCGACCGCCGACATCGATCAACCGATCGCCGATCCGATCTCGGCCAAACAGGTCGACACCCTGCGTGCCAACGCCGCCGAGTTCGGCATCACGAACTTTCCGATGGGCGATGCCGGTCAGGGCATCGTGCATGTCATCGGGCCAGAGCAGGGCCGAACACTTCCGGGGATGACCATCGTCTGCGGTGACAGCCACACCGCCACCCATGGGGCCTTCGGAGCGCTTGCGTTCGGTATCGGAACCAGCGAGGTCGAGCACGTACTCGCCACGCAGACCCTCCCCCAGACTCGCCCGAAGTGGATGTCGGTCACCGTCGAAGGTGACCTCGCTCCCGGGGTCACCGCCAAAGATGTCGTGCTGGCCATTATCGGCACCATCGGCACCGGAGGTGGTATCGGTCATGTGATCGAGTACCGCGGCTCGGCCATCCGGTCGCTCTCCATGGAGGGGCGGATGACCGTGTGCAACATGTCGATCGAAGCTGGCGCCAAAGCCGGTCTGATCGCTCCCGACGACACGACCTTCGAATATCTGAATGGCCGTGATAACGCTCCGAAGGGACACCTCTGGGATGCGGCCGTCGCCGACTGGCGGAGCCTTCACAGCGATGACGACGCCGATTGGGACCGCGAGGTCATCATCGAAGGGGCATCCATCAAGCCGCAGGTGACCTGGGGGACGAACCCCGCTCAGGTGACCGCCATCGACGGAAGTGTGCCATCACCTGATGACTTCGCCGATCCGACCACCCGTGAGACGGTTGCTCGGGCGCTCGAGTACATGGCACTCACCCCGGGCACGGCGATGCGCGACATCCCGGTGGACACGGTCTTCATCGGATCATGCACCAACAGCCGAATCGAGGACCTCCGCGCCGCAGCCGCCGTGCTCGAGGGCCGGCAGGTCACCGTGCCGCGCGTCATGGTGGTTCCCGGATCGCATCGCGTGAAGGCGCAGGCAGAAGCCGAGGGTCTGCACGAGATCTTCCGCGCAGCGGGCGCTGACTGGCGCGAACCGGGGTGCTCGATGTGCCTTGCCATGAATCCCGACAAGTTGGCGCCCGGCGAGCGCTCGGCAAGCACGTCGAACCGCAACTTCGAGGGTCGCCAAGGTCGTGGGGGTCGCACCCACCTCGTCTCTCCTGCCGTCGCCGCCGCCACTGCCGTCGTCGGCCGGTTCGCACTTCCGGAGGATCTGTCATGAGAGCTGTTCGCGTTATCACTGGGACTGGCATTCCGCTGCGCCGCAGCGATGTCGACACCGATCAGATCATCCCCGCCGAGTGGTTGAAGCGGGTCGAGCGCACCGGATTCGAGAAGGGTCTCTTCTCGACCTGGCGAGACGACCCCAACTTCGTGCTCAACGATCAGCGGTTCGCCGGTGCCAGCATCTTGGTCGCCGGGCCGGCGTTTGGTGTTGGGTCGAGCCGAGAGCACGCCGTGTGGGCCATTCAGCAGGCGGGCTTCGACGCGGTGATCGCTCCCAGTTTCTCGGACATCTTCCGAAACAACTGCACCAAGAACGGTCTCATCCCTGCGGTCGTGCCAAATGACGTGGTCGAGGGCATCTGGGCAGCGATCGAATCTGATCCAACCACCAGCATCGTCGTCGACATGGAGCGGCTCCGTGTCGAGGTTCCTGCAGCAGGGATCGATGAGGCCTTCCCGATGGACCCACCGACCCAGCACCGATTCCTGGAAGGGCTCGACGACATCGGTCTGACCATGGCGCACGCAGCAGCGATCGACCAGTTCGAAGCAGCGCGGCCGGCCTGGTTGACGAACTGACCGGCGCGGTCAGCGACACGTCCAGGCAGCATCCACACGACGGTTTTCACCGTCGTCGCCCGCCAGTACTCCTCCGCCGTTGAAACGGCTTATCTCAACTGTCGAGAAGCGCATTGCGCCACCGGGGACACTGAGCACCAGCGATCCGGTGCCGACAGACCCAACCGGGATCACCCGGTCGGAGTCGATCACCGAAGCAACCAAGCCACCGGCCGGACTGTCGACTGTTTCCATGGACAGGAGCGGCCCGGCGGTACCACCTTCCGAGCACAGGCCCTCGCCCGACGACCGGCCCCCGACGGTTCTCACCTGCCCGGTCGACGAATCGATGAGCCGTGCCGACATCTCAACGGCGGAGTCGACCGAATCATGGCGCGCCTCCCCCAGACATGAATACGTCCCCGAGATCACCGATCCGTCAGCAGTGACGCCAGACCACGTGCCCGACCTGCCGGCATCTGAAAGGGTCGCGCCGCCGCTCGCCTCGATCACTCGACCCTGACCGTCATCGATACGGATACGGATGTCTGCTGCCGCATCCGACCTGAGGTTGCTGCCGGAGGCGACCAAACGCAGCGCCGGTCCCGGCGACGCCTCAGCCACGACCACCTCAAACGGCAGCCAGTCCGGTCCCTCGACCGCCGAGCATGACGCGAACCGGCCGAAGAGCGACAGATCTGATCCGATCGACGTCGACGGCGACACCGAAATGTCGAGCACGAGATCGAGCTCGGGCGCACGGATCGACGCACTCACCACATCCGGCAGTCCGTATCGGCTGGCGGCGGACTCGACAGCAACGGTCGGTTCGGGCGGGACGGTCCCCGGGACCGTTGTCGACGGCTCCGTCGACGACGTCTCAACGGGGCCAGACGTGACATCGCCGCACGAGGTGCCGAGCACCGCGGCAATCAGAGCGGTGGCCGCACGTCGCATTGCGCCAACCTAGATCGGCACACCAACGATCAGCCGTCAGCCAGGTGATGGAGCCGGCGAGTCGGGCTGGAAGCTCGACAAATCGAGAAGGCGAGGGTCATTCGAGAACACTTCAACGGGCTTCTCCGTCGGCAAGCGAAGCAACCGTTGCAGAACCCTCATCTGGGTGTGCTGGTTGTACTCGACGAAGGTGATCGCCCATCCGTCGCGCCCGGCGCGCGCCGTGCGACCCGAACGGTGAAGGTAGTCCTTCACATCGCCGGCCGGGTCGTAGTGGATGACCGCACCGATGTCGTCGATGTCGATGCCGCGGGCCGCCACGTCCGTCGCAACCAGCACGTTGAGTTTTCCTTCAGCGAAACGTTGCAGGGCCCGCTCGCGAGCAGGCTGCGAAAGGTCGCCGTGGATCGCAGCGGCGTTCACGCCGAGCTCGACGAGCGCAGACTCGACCTTGTCGCACAACCGTTTGGTCTGGCAGAACACGACCACTTTCGGAATGCTCCGACTAATCGAACCTGCCACACGTGCCTTGTCCATGTGGTGGACAGCAAGGAACAGGTGGTGCATGGTGCCCACCGTGTCGGTCGCGGCATCGATCGCGACCTCGACCGGGTCGGTGAGATAGTGGCGGATCAGATGCCCGACGTCACCATCGAGGGTCGCTGAGAACAGCATCGTCTGATTGCGGCCGGTGCAATGGCGCAACACCCATTCGACCTGCGGGGTGAAGCCGTCATCGGCCATGCGATCGGCCTCGTCGAGGCATGCGATCTGGACTGACGAGAGGTCGACCTCACCAGCCTTGATCAGATCGATGAGCCGCAATGGTGTCGCCACCACGAGATCGGCGCCGCGCTGCAGATCTCGGATCTGCCCCTCGCGACTTGCCCCGCCGTACACGGCGAGCACCGAGAGGCCAGCCTTGTCAGCGATTGGCGCAAGCACCTCGGCAACCTGGACGGCAAGTTCACGCGTCGGCACCAGAACGAGTCCGAGCGGCGCGCCCGGACCGGCCTCACCGTCGATTCGAGCGAGCATCGGAACCCCGAAGGCTAGGGTCTTTCCCGATCCGGTCTTGGCGCGACCGCACACGTCACGGCCCTGCATGGCCACTGGGATCGCTTCAACCTGAATAGCGAACGGCGCCCCGAAGCCGCACGCCGCAAGTCCTGCATCGATGCGCTCAGGAACTCCAAGAGCCGCGAATCCGGTTGGAGTCTCAACCGGTGGGAGTGCTGTGGTCGAGGTGAGATTGCCCGAGCGTTGCTCGTCGTCGTGATGGTTGTCGCCCTTCGCAGAACCGGCGCCCTGACCACGTGAGCGGCCACCCCGGCCGCGTCGGCGCCCGTCGCGGCGCCCCTGATTTTCGGTCATGATGCTGTGAGGCTACCGGCTTGACCCATAGGGCTCGACGGATGTTCCCGGTGCTTTGCCGAGTGCGTTCACGGCCGCTATCGTCTCAGCCGTGAACGTATCGCGCACGCTGCTTCTCCTTACGTAGGGCGAGCGCTCTCGTTGTCGTTCGCCCGCCCCCGCCCCCGAGACGGGGGCTTTCGAATTTTTCGGGCCTGATCGCCGCCCAAACTCCACGCCGACCACGCAAGACAGGAACACCGATGCCTCCGCAGCCAGCCACACCCCGCACAATGCCATTCGAGCGTTACCGCCCAAACATCCCCATCGTCCTCGAGGACCGCACGTGGCCGAACCGCATGATCGACAAGGCGCCCATCTGGTGCTCAGTCGACTTGCGCGACGGCAACCAGGCCCTCATCGACCCCATGGATCCCGTGCGCAAACTGGCGATGTTCCGTGAACTCGTCGCAATGGGTTTCACCGAGATCGAGGTCGGATTCCCATCGGCCAGTCAACCCGACTTCGACTTCGTGCGTCAGTTGATCACCGAGGACCTCATCCCCGAGAACGTCTGGATCCAAGTACTTGTCCAATGCCGACCAGAGCTCATCGCACGCACCTACGAAGCGCTCGAGGGAGCCCCGCGGGCGATCGTCCACTTCTACAACTCGACCAACCCGCTCCAGCGCGAGGTGGTCTTCGGACTCGACAAAGCCGGAATCAAGGACATCGCCATCAGCGGCGCCCGACTCTGCAAAGCGCATGAAGCGCAACTCGCAGGCACCGAGGTTCGGTACGAGTACTCACCGGAAAGCTTCACCCTCACCGAACCGGACTATGCGGTTGAGGTCTGCGAGGCGGTGATGGACGTGATCGCCCCCACCCCTAGCAACCCGATCATCTTGAACCTGCCGGCGACGGTCGAGTGCTACTCGCCGAACGTCTACGGCGACGTCATCGAATGGTTCGGCCGAACCATCCGGGACCGTGACTCCATCATCCTCAGCCTGCATCCCCACAACGACCGCGGCTGCGCAGTCGCCGCTGCCGAGTTCGGCGTGATGGCTGGTGCCGACCGGGTCGAGGGCACCCTGTTCGGCAATGGTGAGCGCACCGGGAACGTCGACGTCGTCAATCTCGCGATGAACCTCTTCGTGAACGGTGTCGACCCCGAACTCGACATCAGCGACATCGACGCATTGCGACGTACCGCCGAGTACTGCAACCGTCTTCCCGTTCACCCCCGACATCCGTATGTTGGCGACCTCGTCTACACCGCCTTCAGCGGGTCACACCAGGACGCCATCAAGAAGGGCTTCGAACATCTCCCCGACGACTACGAGACCTGGGGTGTCCCCTATCTCCCAATCGACCCGAAGCACGTAGGTCGCACCTACGAAGCCGTCATCAGGGTGAACAGCCAGTCGGGAAAGGGCGGAGTCGCCTACGTGATGAAGGAGGAGTATGGATTCGACCTGCCGAGGCGTCTCCAGATCGAGTTCTCGAAGACGATCCAACACATCACCGAGGACTCGGGTACCGAAGTCTCGCCCGGGGTGATGTGGGCGCAGTTCAGTGCCGAGTATCTCTCGGAGACGCCACGATTCTCGCTGCGTAGTCATGAGCTACACACCTCAACGACCGATGGCCGCGGACGCACCCGAATCACCGCCCAACTGGCAGTCGATGACGGTGCTGTCACCGTGGCTGGTGAAGGTGATGGCCCCGTCGAAGCCTTCGTGTCGGCCCTCCTCAGCCAATGGCCCGGCGATTTCGATGTGCTCGACTACACCGAACATGCCATCGGCCGCGGCGCCGATGCCCAGGCGGTCGCCTATGTGGAGAGCGCAGCTGGTTCGGAAACCCGCTGGGGAATCGGTACCGACCCGAACATCACGACGGCATCACTCAAGGCTGTGCTCTCGGCGTTCGAGCGCCAACAGGCCTGATCGGGGCACAGGGGTAACATCGCATCATGCGTGTGACCGTTGACGCTGATCTGTGTGCCGCCACCGGTGGGTGCACCCAGGTGGCACCCGAGGTGTTCGAGATCCGTGACGACGGACTCGTGCACGTGCTCATCCCCGAGCCACAAGCCGAATTGCGCGAGGCGGTGCTCGAAGCGGCCGACCTCTGCCCCACCGCTGCCATCACGGTCAGCGACTGACGTGGGTGGATTCCACGATCGACTTCGCGCCTCCTGGGCGCAATCGGGTTCATCCTTGTGTGTGGGCCTCGACCCCGATCCGACCCGCCTCCCCGATCCGCTCGACGGATCGCCCGATGCGATCGAGCGATTCTGCATCGAGATCGTCGATGCCACGGCGGATCTCGTCTGCGCGTTCAAACCTCAGATCGCATACTTCGCCGCCCAACGCGCCGAGGACCAACTCGAGCGCATCTGCGAACACATTCGCAATGAGCATCCCGGCGTCGTGCTGATCCTCGATGCAAAGCGCGGTGACATCGGATCGACAGCAGAGCAATACGCCCGCGAGGCATTCGGTCGCTACGGCGCTGACGCCGTCACCGTCAACCCGTATCTCGGCACCGACTCAGTGGCGCCCTTCCTTGCGGCCGGCGGTGGCGTGATCGGGCTGTGCCGAACATCGAACGCCGGCGGAGATGAACTGCAGATGCTCGAGTCAGATGGAGAGCCCCTCTATCTCCATGTCGCACGCATGATCGCTGAGCGCTGGGCGTTGCTCGGCGACTGCGGCCTGGTCGTCGGCGCCACCTACCCCACCGAACTTCAACGGGTGCGATCGGTAATCGGCGACCTTCCCATCCTCGTGCCCGGCGTGGGGGCACAAGGCGGTTCAGCCAGCGAGGTGATGGCTGCGGGAGCCGACTCGACCGGGGCGGGCCTCGTCATCAACTCGTCTCGGGCTGTGCTCTATGCCAGCCATGGAAGTGACTTCGCCGAGGCGGCCAGGGCGGTGGCCGAAGCCACCCGCCAAGACTGTCGAATCGACTGATCAGCCTTCGAGGGCGATCACGCTCGACACACCAGGTGCAGCCCGCAGGGCATCAAGGATCGCCGGGTCGACTTCTGATCCAGTCGCGATGAGCATGACTGCCGATCCGGGACGCTCGACCCGGCCAACGTCCATGTCTGCGATGTTCACCGCTGCATCACCGAGGATGGTGCCGACAGCGCCGATCACACCGGGACGATCGTCATTCGAGATCAACAGCATGTGGTCAGCAGGTGGAACATCGACGCCGTGTCCATCGATCTCGACAAGACGCTGCTGGCCGCTACGACCAGTCAGCGTGCCCGAGATGCTGTGTGTCCCGTCACGCAAGGACAAGAGATTCACGTACTCGTCTGACACGCTCGAGGTGATCTCCCGCAACTCGAGACCCGCAGCTGTCGCCATTCCCGGGGCGTTCACATAGCTGACCGGGTCGTCGCTGATTCTCGAGAAGTACCCCTTCAGCACCGCCAACGCGAGGATCCGGGTGTCGTAGGCAGCGATGTCGCCCTCGACGCACACGTCGAACGAACCAGGAGTGCCACCGACCAGTGACGAGTAGAGGCGGCCGAGTCGCTCAGCCAAGGGCAGATAGGGACGAAGATTCTCATCGGCTTCGGCGGCGTCGACGTTCACCGCCCACGGCACGAATTCGCCGGCAAGGGCGAGTTGCATCATGTCAGCGATCGCGTCGCCTGCCTTGTCCTGTGCCTCGCGGGTGCTGGCCCCGAGGTGGGGCGTCACCACCACCGAGGGCAGAGCGAACAGCGGGCTCTCCGTGGTCGGCTCGATATCAAACACATCGAGGGCCGCTCCCGCAACGATGCCCTCGTCAATGCATGCGGCGAGGTCGGCCTCGTCGACAATCCCACCGCGCGCGACGTTGATGATCCGGAGTGACGGCTTCGCAGTCAAGAGCAACTCGCGGTTGATCAACCCGGTGGTCTCTTTGTTCTTCGGCAGGTGGATGGTCAAGAAATCGGCCTCTCGCACAAGTTGCTCGAGTGACACCAACTCGACACCCATCTGACGGGCACGGTCAGCCGAGACGAACGGGTCGTAGGCGACGAGCCGCATCTGGAAAGCCTTCGCCCGATCAGCGACCAGTTTGCCGATACGGCCGAGGCCGACCACGCCAAGGGTCTTGTCGGCCAATTCGACACCTTCCCACTGAGAACGCTCCCACCGGCCCGCAACCAACGCCGAATGGGCCTGAGGCACATTGCGGGCTTGGGCGAGCAACAGCGCCATCGTGTGTTCGGCGGCCGAGATGATGTTGGACTGAGGGGCGTTCACCACCATCACCCCACGCTCGGTAGCGGCCGGCACATCGACGTTGTCGAGGCCGATGCCAGCCCGACCGACGACGATGAGGTCGGAGCCGGCCGTGAGCACCTCGGCGGTCACTTGGGTGGCAGAACGGATGATGAGCGCATGCGCGCCGGGGATCACCTCGAGCAGTTCGTCAGCCGACAGGCCCTCGCGGATATCGACGGTGTGTCCAGCGGCACGAAGCCGCTCGAGACCGCCAGCAGCGATCGATTCAGTCACGAGGATTCGGGCCATGTCCACATCGTTACCGACCGCATCGTCAGAGCCCAACTGCCACGGGTGGTTCGTACGAGATGTCAACCGTCACCGACCGGTGGCCACCGGCGACGCAGCGACTACGGTGCGACCATGGCGACGCCGCCCGAAGAGTCAGCTCTCGACGGGGTAGAGATCCGCAATCTCACCGCGCGCTCTGATCTTGCCGCTGCATCCGAGGTGCTCCAACAGGTTTGGGGCTCAGCGACACCGCTTGTCGCCATCGAACTTCTGCGAGCCATCGAACATTCCGGGGGTTACGTCGCCGGCGCCTTCGACCATGAACGAATGGTCGGTGCCTCGTTCGGCTGGTTGGCCCGGCACCGCGACCAACCGGCGTTGCACAGCCACGTCACCGGCATCCTCCCCGGGGTGCGCCACACCGGAATCGGTCGGGCGATCAAACAGCACCAACGCAGATGGGCGCTCGACCGTGGCCTCGACTGGATCACGTGGACGTTCGACCCGTTGGTCCGTGTCAACGCCTGGTTCAACATCGGGGTTCTCGGCGCTGAGGTGGCCGACTACGTCGAGAACTTCTACGGGGAGATGACTGACTCGATGAACGCCAACGATGAGAGTGACCGTCTGGTTGCCGCATGGCCTGTGACCACCAGCATCGAACACGCGCCGGGGGTGCGAACGATTGAGGTGGCCACCCCCGACGACATCGTGATGCTGCGCCGAACCGATCCCGCCGAGGCACAGCGCTGGCGTCTGCAGGTCCGCACCGCTCTCGAAGAGGCGTTCGCTGCCGGAGGACGAGTCCGATCATTCAGCCGTGACGGCGCCTACGTCATCGAGTTCACCTCATGAGCCCACTGACCCCGACAGAAATCGAGCTCCGGCGCATCCACCTCGACCTCGTCACTCCATTCCGGACGAGTTTCGGCTCGCAGACATCACGGGAGATCCTGCTGATCGGACTTCGAACGTCTGAAGGGGTTGAGGGATGGGGCGAGTGCGTGGCTCTCATCGATCCGGTGTACTCCCCCGAATATGTGGATGGAGTCGTCGACGTCATCGATCGCTTCATGGCGCCCGCGTTATTCGCGGCCGGTCCGTCTCGGGCAGCCGATGTGGTTGAGACCCTCGGCCATTTCAAGGGCCACCAGATGGCAAAGGCTGCGCTCGAGATGGCATTCCTCGACGCCGAATTGCGAGCGGCAGGCACCACGTTCCATCAGCGCCTCGGCGCCAACCGTGATCGAGTGCCGAGCGGCGTGTCGGTCGGCATCTTCGGCACGATCGACGAGCTGTTGGCGGCAGTTCAGGGCTACATCGATGAGGGCTACGCCCGAATCAAGTTGAAGATCGAGCCCGGTTGGGACATTGAGCCGGTCCGCCTCGTCCGTGAACTCATCGGACCCGAGACGGGCCTGCAGGTCGATGCCAACACGGCCTACACCCGTGCCGATATCGAGCATCTTCGACGTCTCGACGAATTCGACCTTCTTCTGATCGAGCAGCCGCTCGAGACCGATGACCTCCTCGGTCACCGCGACCTTGCTCGAGCGATCAACACGCCGGTGTGTCTCGACGAATCGATCGAGTCGTTCACGCAGGCCGTCGACGCTGTCGAGATCGGTGCCGCCGAGATCATCAACATCAAGCCGGGTCGGGTCGGCGGGTACCTGACGGCCGTTCGCATCCACGACATGTGCCGCGCCAAGAACATTCCTGTCTGGTGCGGCGGAATGCTCGAAACCGGAATTGGTCGGGCGGCAAATTGCGCACTCGCATCGCTCGACGGCTTCACCTTGCCCGGAGACATCTCGGCATCGACGCGGTTCTATGCCCGTGACATCGTGCTCGAGCCGATCGCCATCGTTGACGGACACGTCGCTGTTCCAGACGCGCCAGGGCTCGGCTTCGAACTCGACAACGACTTCCTCGACTCGATCACCAGCTCGGTGCAGCGTCTCTCCCCCTGATCTCGTCGGCTGTAGCGTCTGAGAGGTGAGCCTTGCGTTCCTCTCAGACGAATGGATCGACGCCGCCCGCCAGATCAGGGAGCGTCATGCACACCGGGTGCCGGACATCACCCTCGAGGTGCGCGTCAACCAAGTGATCACCGAAGTCCCCTTCGGCGACGGCACGATCGCCGCGCACATGGATACATCCTCTGGTCGCCTCGAACTCGAACTCGGCCACGTCGATGATCCCGACGCAACAGTGACCCTCGACTATTCCACGGCCCGAGCGCTGATCGTCGAACGAGACCCGGCGAAGGTCATGCAGGCGTTCATGTCGGGGCAGATCACGGTTGAGGGCGACATGATGAAGGTCATGGCACTGCAGGCCTCGATGCCTGCTGACGAGAGCGCGGCGGCTGAGGTCGCTGCGGAGATCCTTGCGATCACCGATCTCAGCTGAATCGCCAATCAGTCGTCCGAGATCATCGAGTCGAGCGCCTTCTCGAGCGACTCGACCGTCCACCCCGATGATGAATCGACGATCTCGCCGGTAGCCCATGGATGCATACGCTGCACCATGC
>JAQCGT010000165.1 GCA_027730505.1 Actinomycetota bacterium
CATCCGCCTCGAACTCGAGACGGTCATCGCCGCACGAACGGCTGATCTGCTCGAAACCAGCCCCGACCAGTTGGCTGCGTTCCTCGAGGACCAGGTCATGAACACACGGGGCGGCGCAGTAGAACTGGCAGCATTCATCCAGCGTGCCCACCTCCGCGTCATCGGCTCGAACGACGACCTCGTCGTGATGGTCCCGAGCGAACTCGTCAATGTGGTCCGGGATGAACGCGCAATCGATGGCCCGGCGGCGACCATCCCCATCCCCGTGATCGGCACGCTCAGCACGACACGAAGCGTCATGCGATGGCTCATGCTTGGAGCGACCGTCGCCGGGATCATCACCCTCGCGCTCGGTCTGGTGCTCCGCCCATATCGATCGGACCTACTTCGAGCGCTTGGGGAACTCCTCATCGCCGTTGCCATCGCAGTGCCGGTGATCGGCTGGGCGCTGCCAACCTTCGTTGTGCCCGCAATCGACACGAGCACCTGGACGGGTATCGCACCAGCGCTCGCTGGCCGATCCCTCCCGGTCGTGCTTGTCACGGCGGTCCTCATGGCAGCATCCGGACTCGCCCTGATCATCACGGCCATCAACAGCGAGCGGCGGGGCGGTCGTGGTCCGAACCTCGGCGTTCGGATGTACCGCGACCAACGCCGCTGGTCGTGAAGCGACTCAGGAGATGACTTCGTCGACGAACTCGGCGAACACCTCGGCGTAACGCATCGAGTCGGAGTCATCATGCATGACCGAGATCAGCCACTGCTCGTCCAGACCGGGCGGCAAGAGCACGCCGCGGTTGATGCCATGTATCCATTGAGCGAACGCTAAGTCGAAGTCGGTGGCCTTGTAATCGCGGTAGTTCCGAACGGGCGTGGTCGACCAGGTGATACATCCCTTCGCGCCGAACTGAACCGTATGAGCAGGAATTCCGGAGCGATCGATGATCCGTTGGCACTCAGACACCAACGCCGTATTCCGGTCGACCGTTGCAGCCACGGTCTCTCGGGTGCATGCCTCGGTCAGGGTGGCCTTCACCGCCGCCATCACGAGCGGATTGCCGTTGTACGTCCCGAGATGGAGCACCGTCCCGTCGGTGATCAGGTCCATGTATTCGGCCTTGCCGCCAAACGCCCCGACCGGAAATCCTCCGCCGATTGATTTGGCCAGCGTGATCAGATCGGGGCGCACACCGAGCTGGTTGGTCGCACCGCCGTAGCCGGCCGTGATCCCGGTCTTCACCTCATCGAAGATCAACAAGGTGCCGTGGCGTTCGGTGATCTCGCGCACGGCCTCCAGATAGCCCGGATCGGGAAGACAGATCCCGATGTTCTCCATGACCGGCTCGACGATGAAACAGGCGACGTCGCCGCCGGATAGCGCCCGATCGAGCGCTTCTGGATCGTTGAACGGGATGACGATCACATCGTCGATCACGCCATGGGGAATGCCTTTGGACTGCGGCACCGAATTGGGTCGGTCGGCGGGCCCAGCCAGGTCGAGCGGGGGCTTATTCGAGATCATCACCTCGTCGTGATGCCCGTGGTACCCGCCCTCAACCTTGACGATCCGATCGCGACCCGTCACACCCCGTGCCAGGCGGATGGCGTCCATCGTTGCCTCGGTGCCCGAGTTGGTCGGCCGCCAGAGCGGGAAGCCATACCGCTCCGCCAGGATCTCCCCAACCTCACCGTTCAACTCACACGGCGTCACGTACAGGGTGCCGTCGTCGAGTTGCTCAGATACCGCACGACGAACGGCAGGATTCATGTGCCCAGCAAACAGTGCGCCGAAGCCCATGTCGTAATCGACGTAGACATTGCCGTCGACATCGGTCATACGGCTTCCGGATGCATGCGACACCACGATCGGATGAGGATCGTACGCTTGGAAGCTCGACGGAACGCCAGCTGGCATCACACGCCGGGTTCGCTCCGTGGCCCGCTGTGAACCGATGGTGCGCTCGGCATACCTGGCGATCTCGCGCTCGGTGATCTCCTTCGCCTTAGCAACGAGCCCGGCGTGTTCGGTCGTCGACATGATCACTCCTCGTGACATACGTGCGACAGGTCATGACAACCCGCGCGGTGTCCGGCGGACACCGAGAATTGGAGGACGATACCAGAGGGCGCGCGGACCCGAGAGCCCCTGCCGAGTCAGCTTCGAGGCACTTTGGACCAGGGCACATCTTTGTCGACCCTGGGCTCACCGGGAAGGCCCAACACCTGCTCGCCGATGATGTTCTTCAGGATCTCGGACGTGCCACCTTCGATCGAGTTCGCCCGAACACGAAGGAAGGCATATTGCGGACTCTTGTTCGAACCGGTGGCGTCCAGTTCGGTCGGCCGGCGGAAGGTGTAGTCGTAACCGACAAGCCCATCCGCACCCAACAGGTCGATGCAGAAGTCGTACAGCTCCTTGTTGAGATTCGCGAATTCGAGCTTGGCCACCGAACCCTCAGGGCCCGGATTGCCAACCTTCGCCGCCTCAGCAGCGCGCATGTTGGTAAGACGCCCCACCTCAGCCCGCACCCAAAGTTGCATCAGGCGATCACGTCGAACTGGGGTCCGTTCGCTCTCGTCAAGATCGTTCCACAGCCGAACGGCATCATTCGCTGCTGCACCCTTCTGCGGCTTGCCGCCACCGGCCGAACCGCCACCGATGGCCGTCCGCTCATTCATGAGCGTTGTCAGGGCGGCACGCCAGCCCTCGCCCTCGGCGCCGATCCGCTGATCATCGGGAATTCGTGCGTCGGTGAGGTACACCTCGTTGAACTCAGCCTCACCCGTGATCTGGCGAAGAGGGCGGACCTCGACGCCCTCTGAACGCATGTCGACAGCGAAGTAGGTCATGCCCTTGTGCTTCGGGGCCTCCGGATCGGTTCGGGTCACGAGCATGCCCCAGTCGGCGAGATGGGCCAGCGTGTTCCAGACCTTCTGGCCGTTGACGATCCACTCGTCACCATCGCGAATCGCCCGGGCGGCAAGTCCGGCGAAGTCGGATCCGGCGCCGGGCTCGGAGAAGAGCTGACACCACTTCTCCTCTCCGGTGAACATCGGGCGCAGGAACCGGACCTTCTGCTCGTCGGTGCCGTGCGTGACGATGGTCGGACCAGCAAGCGCCATGAAGAACGAGGTCGGGTCAGCCGGGCCGGCGCCAGCCTCTCGCATCCGCTTCTCCACCAGGCGATTCAGGTCAGGACGCACCCCGAGCCCACCGAAACCCTGCGGGAAGTGAACCCATGCCAGACCGGCGTCGTATCGGGCGCCACGGAAGGCGATCGGGTCCATCGAGCGCGGGTCGTGCTCGGCGAGAAGGGCGTCGATTGCGTCGTTGACGGTCTTGGTCTGGCTGTCGCTGCTCACGTCGCTCATTCTCTCAGAATCGGTTGCAGCAAGCCACATCGCGCCATGCCCGACCGGGCGGTGGGGAACGCCATCCGTGCTGGCAGACTATGGCCCGCACATGGTGGGCGTAGCTCAGGTGGTTAGAGCGTCAGGTTGTGGCCCTGAAGGCCGGGGGTTC
>JAQCGT010000033.1 GCA_027730505.1 Actinomycetota bacterium
GCTCACCTCATCGCCTGAGAGTCGAGTTGATCGCCGGTCTCGTTGTGGCTCTGGCGCTGATACCCGAGGCGATCTCGTTCTCGATTCTTGCCGGGGTCGACCCGAGCGTCGGTCTGTTCGCCTCGTTCACGATGGCGGCGACCGTTGCCATCACCGGTGGTCGTCGGGCGATGATCACCGGAGCGACCGGCGCGGTTGCACTCGTCGTGCACCCTTTGGTGGAGCAGCATGGTCTTGATCATCTGGTGGCCGCGATCATCCTGGCCGGGGTGATCCAGGTGGTGCTTGGTGTGGTTGGCGCAGCGCGGATGATGCGTTTTGTGCCTCGCTCGGTGATGGTTGGGTTCGTCAACGCATTGGCGATCCTGATCTTCCTCGCTCAGATCCCGGAACTGATCGATGTGCCGTTCGCGGTCTATCCGCTCGTGGTCGTGGCGCTCGCCATGCTGGTGTTCGTCCCCCGTGCGACCGCCATCGTGCCGGCCCCTCTGGTGGTGATCGTGACGCTGTCGGTGTTGACCGTCGTCGGCCGATTGGACGTGCCTACAGTCGGCGATCGAGGTGAACTGCCGTCGAGCCTTCCGTCGTTGCTGATTCCCGATGTGCCGTTCAACTTCGAGACCCTCCGCATCATTGCCCCCTACGCGCTAGCGGTGGCGATCGTCGGACTGCTCGAGTCGTTGATGACGGCCAAACTCGTCGACGACATCACGGACACACATTCGGACAAGTCACGCGAGGCGTGGGGTCAGGGTGTCGCCAACATCGTCACCGGCTTCTTCGGTGGCATGGGTGGTTGCGCCATGATCGGTCAGACGATGATCAACGTGAAGACGTCGGGCGCACGTACCCGCATCTCGACCTTCACGGCGGGCGTGTTCTTGTTGGTGCTGGTCGTGGCCCTCGGCGATGTGGTCGGTCGGATCCCGATGGCGGCACTGGTCGCAGTCATGATCATGGTGTCGGTCGGAACGCTCGACTGGCACAGCATCGACCCGAGGGTGATCCGTCGCATGCCGGCCAGCACCACCGTGATCATGGTGGTGACGGTCGTGGTGACGGTCGCAACCCACAACCTCGCCTACGGAGTTCTGGCTGGTGTGGTGACCGCCATGGTGTATTTCGCACGTCGGGTGTCGCACTTCACCGATGTGGTTGTGGTCGATCACCCCGACGAGAACACCTGTCGCTACGAGGTGAGCGGGGTGTTGTTCTTCGCTTCGACGAACGACCTCGTCAGCCAGTTCGACTATTCCGGCGATCCCGAGCACGTGATCATCGACATGTCAAAGGCCCAGATCTACGACACGACGACGGTCGCGGCCATCGACAGTGTGGTGTATCGCTATGCACGGCGAAACAAGACGGTCGAGCTGGTCGGGCTCAACCAGGCGAGTCAGCGATGGCAGGACCTCAGCGGCTCATTCTCAGCTGAGCACTGACCGCCCTCGCAGGCTGGCGGTCAACGCGGTGGCATACGGATCGCGCCGTCGAGGCGGATGTTCTGGCCGTTGAAATAGCTGTTGCGCACCAGTTCGAGCACCAGCGACGCGTACTCCTCCGGTTTGCCGAGACGCTTCGGGAACGGAACCGAGTCGTTGAGTACCTGGAACACCTTCTCAGGCAGTGCATGCACCGGAGGCGTCGACATGATGCCCGGCATGATCGAGTTGCACCGCACGCCCTGATCCATGAGGTCGCGGGCGATCGGCAGCACCAAGCCGTTGACGCCGGCTTTGCATGAGCCGTAGGCGACCTGGCCGACCTGGGCGTCTTCGGCAGCGATGGATGCTGTGAGGGTGATCACGCCGCGTTCGCCGTCCTCGAGAGGCGCTGCGTTCTCCACCATGCCAAGCGCCGAGATCGACGCCATCCGGTAGCTCGCCACCAAGATGCCCATCGCCGAGAACGCGTAGTCCTCGGTCGACATGCGAGTCCAGCCACCGGTTGATCGGTCACGGCCGACGGTCTTGCCGCCCTTCGTGGTCATCGCACAGTGCACCAGAATGCGTTCTTGCCCGAAGGCCGCACGTGCGTCGCCGAAGCCCTGCAGCGCGCTCTCTTCGTTCGTGATGTCAACCCGGTGGAACATGCCGCCGATCTCGTCAGCAACGGCCTTGCCGGCGTCTTCGTTGATGTCGAACACGCTCACCAGAACGCCACTGGCGGCGAGCGCTCGTGCGGTGGCCTGACCGAGGCCTGATGCGGCTCCGGTCACGATGGCGTGGGTGACTCCTTGTTCGATCTGCATGCGCTGACCGTAGCCATGGCACCAGATCTGCTCGGAGGCGGAGAATTGTCGGACTCGCTCAACCAGCACGTATGTAAGCGGATCCGCTTACATACGGTAGCCTCGAGGGCATGGCATCAAGCGAGGCATCGCCAGCTCGCCTCACGTCGACTCGTCTGAGAGAACTGAGGTTGTCGGCTGGCATGACGCAGGCGGCCCTTGGCCGCCGGGTCGGTCTGCCGACAACGGTCATCAGTGCCTATGAGTGTGGTCGACGGCAGCCTTCACTCGAGGTCGCAGGACGAATCATCGATGCACTCGGCTACGACGTTCGGTTCGCGCGCCGTCTCGATCCGGTTGAGCAAGGCCGCAAACTCGTGGACGTTCTCCTGTTGGCTGAAGCGCTGCCGTATCGACCGCGACCGCTCGCGAGGGCGCGCCGATGAACCTTGTCGAGCGCATCGTCGTGATCTCGGAGTCGCTCGACCGATCGGGCATCGACTGGGCGCTCGGAGGTGCGTTGGCTCTCGCCTACGCGACCGAGGAGCCTCGAGCAACGCGAGACATCGACGTGAACGTGTTCGTTCCGTCGAGTGAAGTTGACCGAGTGTTCGAGGCGATGCCTGCGGGTGTCGCTCATGGACCTGCCGATCGTCGAGCGGTGATGGCGACCGATCAGGTGAGGCTCTGGTGGGACGACACGCCGATCGACCTCTTCTTCGCAGCCGACCCGTTTCATCTTGACGCGGCGACACGATGCTCCGAGGTCGAGTTCTCGACTCGACTCGTTCGGGTGCTCTGCCCGGAGGACCTTGCCGTCTTCAAGGCGATGTTCGACCGTCCGAAGGACTGGGTAGACATCGCTGAGATGGCTTCATCACGAGCGCTCGACCGCGTCGTTGCCGCTGAGCGCCTGCGCTTGTTGCTCGGCGACGACCCGCGAGTGGCTCGTCTCGCGAAGGGGGACTAGGGGTTGACGCGCAGCGTCGATCCTCTGCCATCGGGCAAACGGCTGACGACGATGCCTGGGTGGAGCCGTTCCTTCATCGCTTCGACATGAGTGATCGCGCCGACCATGCGGCCGGTCGCCTGTAACTGGTGCAGAGTCTCGATTGCATCGTCGAGCGAGCGAGGATCGAGCGACCCGAATCCCTCATCGATGAACAGCGCACCAATTCGATGGCCGCTCCCGGCAGCTCCTTGGCTGACCACATCGGCCAGTCCGAGAGCGAGCGCCAGCGACGCTTGGAACTGTTCGCCGCCCGACAACGAGTTCGGCCGCCTGGCACGCCCCGTGTGAGCATCGAGCACCTCGAGGTCGAGACCCTTCGGGCCTTGTCTGCCCGCACCCTCTCGGACTCGTTGGATGCGATACCGGCCAGCGGTCATTGACGCCAGATGCTCTGACGCCACGGCGGTCACGTGCTCGAGTTCTCGGCCGAGCACCCAACGCCGGAGGCTGATTCGCGATCCGACGTTGCCGCTGCACACGGCGACGGCACGTTTGGCTGCTTCGGCTTGAGACCTCAGCGACGCTGAATCTGCACCGACCTGGTCATAGGCGGCGAGAGCGTCGTCGAATTGCTCTCGATCACTGGTCAGCAGTGTGAGGCGACGGCTGAGTTCTTCGGCGGTCGAACGAGCGCTCGCAGCGGCACCGGCGAGGGCGTCCGGGTCGGGGCGCTCGGTCGGAATGCCCTCGGCGACCAGTCGCTCACGCTCTCGAACAGCATCGCCGAGTTCCCGCTGCAGCACCTCGAGGGCGTCGATCGCTGAGCGTTCCGATTCGTGATCGATGAGCGCGGCCGCGGCCTCATCGGCACTGTCGAACTCGCTCTCGGCGAGCGCTGTCGCCAGCGATGTTTCAGCGCTTCGCCGGTCCGCTTCGGTGGTGGTGACGGCGGTGCGGAGTTGGTCGAGAAGCGCAGCGAGATTGTCGATCTCATCGAGCGTCGCTGAGCGGCGGTCAAGTGCCGAGTCGTCGATTCCTTCGATGGCAGCAGTCGCGGCAGCAAGGGTTGCACCGGCGGCGATAAGCGCTCGCTCGAGCTCCGGTGCAGCGCCTTCGAGGCGGTTGTGATCGGCACGATGTTGTTCGAGTTGCTCGGTGAGGATGTGACGACGCGCCTCGCTCTGGGCAATGGCCTCGGCTGCCGTTGCTGCAGCACCGTGCCGTCGCCGATTCTCGGCGATCTCCACCTCGATGACGTCTGGTGCCGATTCGGCGAGGTCGCCGAGTTTGGTGAGCAGTCGACCGAGTTCCTGATCCGCCTCCGCGGCGCGCTCGGCATCGAGGTCGCGTTGGTGCTGCGCAGCATTGACGGCGTCGATATCGACGGATTCGCCGCCGTCGTCGGAGGCCGGTTGGGGATGATCGATCGAGCCGCAGACCGGGCAAGGTTCGCCGTTGACGAGTTGAGCGGCAAGTCGTGGCGCTTCGGTCGCCACGTACCGTGCCAGGCAACGTTCGAAATCAGCGGCCGATGAGACGGCGTTGGATCGCAGCGTGTCGAGATCGCGCCTGAGGTCATCACGTTGCTCAATGAGCGTCAATGCCTCGGTGAGCGATGAATGTTCGGCGTCGAGCGCGTCGAGGTCGATCTTCTCGGCTGAGACCGCTGCGATGTGCTCATCGATGGAGGCGATCTCGGCTCCGAGGCGCTCCACTTCACCCGCAATGAGCGTTGCCTGCTCACGGTTGGCGTTGTGGTTCGCCGCTGCCTCGTCTCGAGTCGCTCGTGCGGTTTCGGCCTCGCTGAGCGCTGCTCTCGACCGCTCGATCGATGCGCGTTCGGTGCTGATCGCACGGGCGATGTCAGCGGCGGTTGTGCTCTCGATCGTGAGGCCGACCACTGCGGCTCGGCCGGTGAGGTCATCGAGAGCGGCGTCTGCCTGTTCGGTTGAACGTCGATGCGCTTCGGACGCCTGCTCCAACGCCGCAGCCGCGGCGGTAACACCACGCGCTCTCTGAGAGCGTTGGGCAGCCTCAGCGGCCTTGATCGCGGCCGGTTCCGCAGCGGTGAGGGTGGCGATGTCGTTGTTGAGTTCGTTGGCGCGGTCGAAGCGACGGGCTGACTCTTTGGCCTCGAGGTGATCACGGTTTGCTGCGTCGGCGGCTTCATTGGCGGCTCGTGATTCGGTGGCGAGGGCGTTCGTTGGTGCCTCGACGACTGTCGCCAACTCGTCGAGTTCATGACGCTGACGGTCGTCGAGATCATCTGGAGTCTCAAGAGCGAGGTACTCGAACAGGCGGCGACCTGAACTGATCGCATTCGCGAGGTGATGGCGGAGGTCTTCGTCGGTGGAACCGACCTCGTTGGTCAACTCCTTGGACCGATCAGCGAGTTTCTTGATGATGTGCTCGTAGACCTGCCCTCCGAAGAGTTGGCTGAGCAGCTCTTCGCGGTCTTTCGAGTTGTCGAGGAGGAAGCGGGCGACCTCGCCTTGAGGAAGCAGCATGACCCGGCGGAACTGTGCGTCGTCGAGGCCGACGAGGTCCGCGACGATGCGATCCATCTCGCGTGATTTTGTCGTCAGGTTGGTCGTGCCGCTGGCGTCGATCCTGTTGAGCGAGGCTTTGGCCTGTTGGGTCGTGAATCCTGCGCCGCGACTCTTTGGGCGGTCGTAGGCGGGTGAACGGTCGGCCTCGTAGCGGGTGCCATCGATTTCGAAGGTGAATCGGGCCCAGGTCTCGGTGCTGGGATCGGCATGGTGCGACCTGATGTCATTGCCGTCTTTCGATGGCATCTGTCCGAAGAGGGCATAGCTCATGGCGTCGAAGATCGTGGTCTTGCCCGTGCCGGTGTCGCCGGTGACAACGAAGAGTCCTCGGCTGGCGAGGGAGGTGAAGTCGACATCGACGGTGCCGGGGTACGAGCCGAAGGCGGAGAACTGGATGCGGATCGGCTTCATGACGCGTCTCCGGCTGCGCCGGCGACGGCGCCCTGCAGGATGGAGAGCAACTCACCATCTGGAGCTGATCCTTCGACCTCGGTCCAGAACTCGATGACGGCGTCTGCCGGTTCGAGACGGTCGATGGTTGTGGAGGGCCCGGTGACGACGGTCGGGTCGCCGGTGGGTTCGGGTCGGATCTCAACCACGTGGGGGTAGACCATTTCGAGTTTTGATTTGGCATCGATCACCGTCTCACGGTCGGTGATGATCGCTTGGACGAAACGATCGTGTGCCTCGGGGTGCCGGGCGGGGTCGAGGAGTTCGTCGATGGTGCCCCGGATGGTGGCCACCCGCCGGCTCACATCGACGTGAATGGTGTCGATCGTGCATGCGCCAGACGCGTCCATGTCGACGATCACCATCGACTTGTCGTGATCTTCGCTGAACGAATACGGCATCGGTGTTCCCGAGTAGCGCACGGTGTCAACGCCGATTCGTTGCGGTCGGTGCAGGTGTCCGAGCGCGGTGTAGGAGAACGGGGCGAAAAGATCAGCCGAGACTTCGCCGGTGCCGCCGACTTCGAGTTGTCGCTCGGAATCGGTGACAGTGCCTCCGGTGACGAATGCGTGGGCGATGGCAAGCGAACGCGGCGCCATGAGCTGAGTCGATGCGAGCCGTGTGGCGTGTTCGAGCACCGATTGGTGTGTGCGTCGTCGCCGACGTTCGAGAGCGTCGTCATCGCTGCTCTCACCGAACGAGTCGGGGGCAGCCTGGGGTTCGAGGAATGGCAACAGCACGAGATCGAGCGGACCGTCGGCGAACTCGTGGTGGATGACGCGGCCGACACCTTCGTATCCGCCCCGCACGTAGACCCCGGATGCATCGAGTAGGTCGTCATAGGGCGAGACTCGGTCGGCTCCGTCGTGGTTGCCCGAGATCGCCGCCACCACCGCACCGGCACTGCGAATGCGACGCACGGTCTCTCTGAACAACTCGATCGACTCGGTGGGGGCGATGGCGCGGTCGTAGATGTCACCGGCGATCACCACCAGGTCGATGTGTTCATCGGTGACGTTCTCAACGAGACGGTCGCAGAAGCGCTCTTGGGCATCGCGCAGCGAGATCGGACCGAACGAGCGCCCGAGATGCCAATCGCTGGTGTGCAGGATCCTCATCTGGAGACTCCTTGAGGGACGGTGAGAGTGGGTGCGGTGCAGATCATCTTGAGGCCAACGTTCAACACAGTCTCGCGTGTGCGTGTGACAGCCGGGTCGGGTTCTGTCGATGGCTAACGTCCGGAGCGGAGCGAGGGGAGCATCACCATGAAAATCGCCAACCAGAACAACCGTGCTGTGATCGTCGACGGTGAGAACACCATCGACATCGCCGAAGCGTCCGGTGGGCGGTTCGGCCCAGATCCGCAGACGGTGCTCGCAGAATGGGACGCGTTCATCGATGCAGCTCCATCGCTAACCGGACCGTCTAAGCCGCTCGACATGTCAGCACTCGGCAACCCGACGGGTGTGCCACATCAGGTGTTTGCGATCGGTCTCAACTATCGCACTCACGCTGAAGAGTCAGGCATGAAGGTGCCCGAGGTGCCGGCCACGTTCACCAAGTTTCCGACGTCGCTTTCCGGACCGTTCGATGACATCGAGATCGTCGGTGACACGGTCGACTGGGAAGTCGAACTCGTGGCCGTGCTCGGGCGTCGGGCCGATCGGGTGTCTGAGGCTGAGGCGTGGTCGTATGTGGCCGGTCTCACCGTCGGCCAGGACATCAGCGATCGCGCGTTGCAGTTCGCCGCCGGCAGCCAGTTCTCGCTTGGCAAGTCGCGCCGTGGTTATGGGCCGATGGGTCCGTGGCTCGTCACCCTCGACGAGTTCGATGATCCGAATGATCTCGCCCTTGGTTGCTCGGTCGACGGCGAGGTGGTTCAAGACGCTCGCTCGGATGACCTCATCTTCTCGGTCCCGCGCATCATCGCCGAACTCTCGTCGGTGCTGCCGCTGTTGCCGGGTGACGTGATCTTCACCGGCACCCCGTCGGGGGTCGGCATGGCGCGCAAACCGCCTCGCGCCCTCGCTCCGGGCAACGTCGTCGAAACGTGGATCGAGGGCATCGGCCAGATGAGGAACGTCTGCGTGTGACACACCGCTGTGCCACGCTCATGGCATGGCGTTCAACTCCCCGAGTGGCCCTCCGGCATCGAAACGGCAGACCGACCGTCTGCTCGAATTGTTGATCGCCGCCGGACACGACGGCTTTCGTGACGCTCGCGGTCCGATGGGGTTCACACAACGTCAGGCCAATGGCAAGTTCACGGTGGCGGAGGCCGAGGCGTTCATCGCCGAACTCGAAGGCGCTGAACACGATGAGACCGCGCCGACACCGCCGTCTCGAATGTCGGCCGCTGAGCGGGCGGTGCGTGATCTTCCCGATGACGTGCTCGCCGCCGAGTTACAGCGCCGAGGCTGGGTGGTGATGGAGCCGTGAGCCTCCGGGTGCGAGGCACCTGCATGCACGCGACCGGGCCGCAACACCTGTCGGTCATTGGCGACGCATTGATCGAGGTTGACGATGCTGGTGTCATCGTCGATGTCCGGTCGCTCGGGCCGGCTGATGGCGATGAGGTTGCGTGCGATGTTCGCCTCAAACCGGGAACGATGTTGATGCCCGGATTCGTCGACACCCATCTCCACGCACCCCAATGGCCACAACTTGGCTCAGGTCTCGACCTGCCGCTTGAGCGATGGCTTCATGAGTTGACGTTCCCACTCGAAGCGCGCTTTGCCAATGTCGGTCTCGCGGCGACCGTCTACAACGACATGGTTCCTGAGTTGTTGTCGCTTGGTACCACGTCAGTCGTGTACCACTCGTCGGTGCATCGAGAGGCCACATTGGTCCTTGCCGATGCGTGTGTTCGTCACGGGCAGCGAGCCCTCGTCGGTCGGGTTGCGATGGATCACCCCGATGCCACGCCTGAGTGGTATCGAGACTGTGACGCCGCAAGCGCTGTGGCAAGCAGTGCCGGTTCGATCGACGACATCATGGCGCTCGGCTCGTCGCGGGTGGCGCCGATCATCACCCCGCGGTTCATCCCGGCGTGCACCGATGAGACACTGGCCGGTCTCGGGCGGCTGGCCGCCGAGACCGATGTGATCGTGCAGACCCATTGTTCGGAGAGTGACTGGCAACACGGTGCGGTGTTCGAGCGTTTCGGCGTCACGGACACGATGGCGTTGGACGGCTTCGGGTTGTTGCGCGACCACACGGTGCTCGCCCATGCCACGCACCTCACCGCCGATGACGCGGATCGCATCATCGAGGTTGGCTCGGGTGTGGCGCATTGCCCAATGTCAAACTCGTACTTCGCGAACGCGGTGTTCCCGGCTCGCCGACATATCGCTGCGGGGATGCGTGTGGGGCTTGGCACGGACGTTGCCGGTGGCCCGAGCCCGTCGATTGCCGAGCAGGTGGCGCATGCCGTGACCGTCTCGCGAATGTTGCACGATGGTGTTGACCCCGGCGGAGCGAGCGGACGCGATGCAGCCTCGATCTCGATGACCACGGCGTTTTGGATGGCGACGCTTGGTGGGGCTGATCTCGCTGGGCTCCCGGTAGGTGTGTTTAAGCGGGGACGTCACTTCGACGCCATCGTGGTTGACGAACCAACGGCCATCTCGGGCGTGGACGGGTTGACGGCCGAGGTGCGGCTCGAACGCATCATTCGTTCGCTCGTCCGGTCACGACCCCGGAGGGTGTGGGTTGATGGCGTCGATGTCACCCCGCATCGGTGACCTGTGATTCGCATCGTTTCGGCGACCACCGTGCTGTCAGCATGGGTCCATGCCAAAGCTGACCGATGACGAAGTGACGTCGCTGTTTGACGAGCCCGGGCATCTCGCTCGCATCGCAACGGTCGACGATGACGGCATGCCTCGGGTGGTGCCGTTGTGGTTCATCGTGCGCGAACGCCAGTTGCTGTTTACGCCGCGGCAGCCAGCGATCATCTGGCGGAACCTGTTGCGCGACCCTCGTGTTGGCATCTCGATCGACGAGGAGGCACACCCGTGGCGCAAGGTCACGGTGCAGGGCGCGGTCGAGGTGGTGCACGAGCCCGGCGCTGATGATGTCTGGCGTGACCTCTATCGGGACATCGCTCGGCGCTACGTCCCGGTGGGTGCTGCTGACGAGTATGTCGTCGGCACCGACGACCAGCCGCGGGCGTTGTGCGCCGTCGATCTCGACGCCGACACCACCCGGGTGACCACGTGGCGAATGCCTCGGCGTGGCGAGGACATCAGAGGTGTCTGGCACCAGCGTTACTACGCGCCGGGCACCCGCTGGTCTGACACCTAAGGGTCAGCGCTGCTGAGTGTCAGCGCGGAGGAACGCGCCGTTCGGTGTACTCGCCCATCAGGCAACGTGAAATGAACGGGTAATCGTCGGTGATGAGATAGATGTACTCGCCGTTGACCGTGATGCCGTTGCACTCGTCGAGGTCACCGTTGTCGGCTGACCACACCCAGTCGCTGGTGTAGGTGCCGTCGGGCATCGTGCCGTCGAGGTCGATCGTTGCGGCCCCTCGCAGGCTCGGTGTGCAGTCCGTGCCGGCGCGGGGTTCGGTGCTGAGCGCGTAACCCGAGGCCCACCGATCGGAGATCGAGTGGTAGATCAGGTGGCCGTCGGCGGCGAAGCCGAGATGGACGAGGTCTTCGCCGCTCGGGTGCTTCTCGAGAAGCAAGTCGGCGAAGCCGTGGTAGTGGTACTCGCCGGTCGGTTGCACGTGGGCGTTGTTGAAGTCCATGCCAAGGTCGAAGGTGTCCTGCAACCCTTCCACCCGGTACACCTCGCCGCTGGTGCACTCGGTGGTCTCGGCCGTTCCCGGTTCGAACTTCACACCGTTGATGGCCACGCCGGGCACGAGCGGTTCGCTGGGGGCTGCGGCCATGATCGGGCTTGTGGGGTATTCCCAGGTGAGGTTTTGGGCGGTGATGGCATTGGGGTTGCCGGCGTTGGGGAAGTCGCCGGTTTCGTGGTCGGGGAGTGCGTTGGTCTGGATCGTGCGTGTTGCGCCGTTGACGCTGACGGTCACCCGTGTGCCGAAATCGGTGTCATCGAGTGTGTAGTCGTCGTAGAAGTCGGACGGCGGGAGAGCAACGCTGTCGGACTCGGTCGCCGGGTCTTGCGCCTCGGTGGTTGCGGTGGTGTCGGCAGGTTGTTCGGTCGGTTCGTCGGTCGTGCCGGTTGTTGTTGGCGGAGCGCTTGCCGATGCGGGGCTTGTGGGTGCCGGAGCGGTCACCTCGGGCGAGTCGCTCGTACTCGAGCCTCCGCAGGCGGCGAGTGTGGCGAGGCTGATGGCAATGACGACTCGGGAACGCATGATCGTCACGGTAGCAACCGGTGGATACTTGACGTGAACGAGCGTTCTCCGAGTCGTTCTACCTAACGTCCGTTAGGTAACGTTCGGCTTCATGTCATTGCCATCCGCAACCGGTCTCGGAACTGACGCCCTCGCCGGTCGCTCCCGCATCCTCGACATCGCCGCTGCGTTGTTCGTCGAACAGGGTTACGAAGCGACGTCGCTGCGACAGATCGCTGACGCCGTCGGCATGAAAGCTGGCTCGCTCTACTACCACTTCGCCTCCAAGGATGATCTCCTCACTGCCGTGCTCGACATCGGCATGGAGGTCATGCACACCGCCTTCGATGCTGCCGAATTGGCAACCGTTGACGCCTCAGCCGGCACTCGGATCGAGGCGCATGTGCGCGCTCACCTCGCTGCGCTCTACGAGCACGGTCCGTATACGGCCGCTCACGTCGTCACGCTGCGCACGGCTCCGGCCGTGGTTCGCGCCGCAGTCGTCCCCACTCGCGACGCCTACGAAGCACGCTGGGCTGACCTGCTCGCCTCACTGCAGTCCGCTGGTGACCTCGACGCCGACATCGACCTGCACGTCGCCCGGTTGGCGTTGTTCGGCGCGATGAATTCGTCGGTCGAGTGGTTCGACCCGGCACGAGGCGGCCTCGATGAGGTGGCCGGCACCATCGCCCATCAGTTCTGGAACGGAGTAGCCCGATGAGACGAATCGAGAGCCGTATCGACACCGGCTCGTCGCAGTTCGCCACCAACACCTCGGCAAATGTCGAACTGGCGGCGACCTTGCGTGAACGCCAACAGTTCGTGATCGACGGTGGTCGTGGTCGTGCCCGGTCGATCGAACGGCACCTGGCGCGCAACAAGGTCATGGTTCGTGATCGCATCGACATGGTGATCGACGATGGCTCGCCGTTCCTCGAATTGTCGATGCTTGCCGCGTGGGGGCTGCATGACGACGAGGTGCCCGGGGCTGGCATCGTCACCGGCATCGGCCTGGTTCACGGTCGGCCGTATGTGCTCATCGCCAACGACGCCACCGTGAAGGGTGGCTCACTGGTGCCGATGTCGATCAAGAAGCACGTGCGGGCCCAAGACATCGCCGCTGAGAATGGTCTCGGTGTGATCTACCTCGTCGACTCCGGCGGTGCCTTCCTGCCACTGCAGGACGAGGTGTTCCCCGACAAGGACCACTTCGGCGGTTCGTTCTACCGTCAGGCTCGACTCTCGGCTGCTGGTCTTCCGCAGATGTCGGTGGTGCTCGGTGGCTGCACCGCTGGCGGCGCCTATGTTCCAGCGCTGTCCGACGAGGTGATCATGGTGAACGGCACTGGCCGCATCTTCCTCGGTGGCCCTCCGATCGTGAAGGCGGCACTCGGTGAGATCATCGAACCCGACGATCTTGGCGGCGCCGAAGTGCACACCCGGATCTCCGGTGTGAGTGACTACATCGCCGATTCTGAGACCGAGGCATACGGCCGGCTTCGCGAACTGTGTGAGGCGACCAACCAGCGTCGGATCGACGATCCCGCCGGCTGGCTCGATCACATTGATCCCGAACCCCCGGCCTTCGACCCGAGCGAGCTCTACGGGATCATCTCCGCCGACGATCGCATTCCTTTCGACGCCACCGAGATCATCGCTCGCCTTGTCGACGGTTCACGGTTCAGCGAGTTCAAGCCCGAGTGGGGGGAGACGATCGTGTGCGGTTTCGCCCGCATCTGGGGCCATCTCGTCGGCATCGTCGCCAACAACGGGATCATCTTCAGCGAAGCCGCGCTGAAGGCCACCCACTTCATCGAACTGTGTGAGCAGCGCCGCGTGCCGCTGCTGTTCCTGCAGAACACCTCGGGTTACATGGTCGGCTCGGATGCTGAGCGCGGTGGTATCGCCAAGAACGGGGCGAAGATGGTGGCGGCGGTCGCCAACGCCACGGTGCCCAAGTACACGGTGCTCACCGGCGGCGCGTACGGCGCTGGCAACTATGGCATGTGCGGTCGAGGATTCAATCCGCGGTTTCTGTTCGCCTGGCCGAACTCTCGGATCGCCACGATGTCGGCTGAAACGGCCCAGACGGTGCTCGTCGACATCCGTCGTGGCGGCCTGAAAGCCGACGAGACCTCTGATGAGCAACTCGACGCGATCGCTCGTGAGGTCCGCGAGCAATACGAGACCCAGTCCGATCCGTACTACGCCACCTCGCGCATCTGGGATGACGGACTGATCGACCCGGTCGACACCCGCGACGTGCTCGGGCTCTGCCTTGCGCTCGCCGCCCGACAGGACGAACCGGCACCGGGGCCGGGCATCGTCTACCGGATGTGACGCCATGAGGATCCTGATCGCCAACCGGGGCGAGATCGCCCGCCGCATCATCCGCTCCGCTCGACTGCTCGGTCACGAGACGGTCGCTGTCTACGCCGATCCCGATCGCGATGCGCCGTTCACCCGTGAGGCCGACATTGCTGTTCGCATCGGGCCCGCCGATCTCGCCTCGTCGTATCTCTCCATCGACGCCGTGATCGCCGCGCTGCACGCCACGGGTGCCGATGCGGTGCACCCCGGGTACGGCTTCCTCGCGGAGAACGCAGCGTTCGCTGACGCTGTCATCGCAGCCGATGCCACATGGATCGGTCCGAACCCGACAGCGATCCGCGAGATGGGATCGAAGATCCGTGCGCGCCGTCTTGCCATGGAGGCCGGGGTGCCGGTGATTCCTGGCTTCGACGAAAGCCAAGACCCCGCTGATCTCGCTGCGGCCGCTGACCGCATCGGCTATCCGGTGTTGGTGAAAGCAGCGGCTGGTGGGGGAGGCAAGGGCATTCGCATCGTGCACGAGGCAGCCGGATTCGCGGCGGCGCTCACCGAGGCCACGACTGAAGCCGAGCGTTCTTTCGGCGACGGGGCGATGATTGTCGAGCGGTACATCCAGCGTCCGCGCCACATCGAGGTGCAGGTGGTGGGAGACCGCCACGGCAACGTCGTGCATCTCGGCACCCGTGAGTGCTCGGTGCAGCGGCGGTATCAGAAGGTGCTGGAGGAGGCCCCGGCACCGAACCTGTCCGACGAAACACGGTCCGGCCTGCAGGACTCAGCGGTCGCGCTCGCCGCCGCCATCGGCTACGACTCGGCCGGCACTGTCGAATTCGTTGTCGACGACGAGACCGGCAACTACTTCTTCCTTGAGATGAACACCCGTCTGCAGGTGGAACATCCGGTTACCGAAGCGGTCACCGGACTCGACTTGGTTGGCCTGATGTTCGCCGTCGCGGAAGGCGCCGTGCTGCCGATCGCGCAGAGTGACGTTGCGTGGTGTGGTCACGCGTTCGAGGCACGAATCAACGCGGAGGATCCCTTCGATGGCTTTGCGCCGCGCATCGGCACGGTCACTCATCTGTGCGTGCCCGAAGGTGTCCGGTGGGACAGCGCGGTCGAGGTGGGTGGCGAGATCACCCCGCACTACGACTCGATGGTGGCGAAGTTGATCGTGCATGGCGATGACCGCGGCACGGCGTTGCGCCGGCTCGGCTCCGCACTTGATGACCTGATCGTCGGTGGATTGGTGACCAACACCGCACTCCAGCGCTGGCTGTGCGAGGCCGAACCAGTTCGCGCGGGTCGTGTCACCACTCGATTCCTCGACGAGACCCCACTGCCCGATCCGAAGCCGGTTCCAGTGGAAGCAGCGGCTGCGGCGTGGCTGGCGACGGTTGACGGCGGTGTCGGCGCAACTGCGTGGTCGTCGCTGGTCGATCGTCGAGTTGGCCCACATCGCCCGGTTCGTGTGGTGGCGTTGCGCGATCTCGACGGTGTGATGCATGAGGTGGTGCCCGACGGCGACGTCGAGACCTCAGCCACAACATCGGCGATCGATGTCGATACGGCCCGCGGCAGCGTGGCAGTGAACGTGGCCGGTGCCACGTACACCTTCACGGTCGTTCCCCGTGAGGAGCGGTGGGCGGCAACCTCGGCCGCTGGTCACGGTCACGCGTCGGCGGTCATCGCTCCGTTCCCCGCTGTCGTTACGAGCGTGGATGTTTCCCCCGGTGATTCGATCCATGCCGGGTCGGCAGTGGTGGTCATCGAGGCCATGAAGATGCTCCACACCTTGTCCGCAACCGGCCCTGGCGTCGTCGCCGAGGTGCGGGTGTCACCCGGCGATCAGGTCGCCACCAATCAGATCCTCGTCACCTTCGAACCGGAGAGCCCATCATGACCAACCGCAACATCTACATGACCGACGAACTCCAAGCGATCTATGACCAGACCGTCGAGTTCGTACGCCGTGAGGTGACACCTCACGGTGAGAACTGGGAGATCGACGGCAAGGTGCCCCGCGAGGTGCTGCGCAAGATGGGCTCACTTGGGATGCTCGGTCTCCGCGTGCCGGTGGAACACGGTGGCCTCGGCCTCGGCATGCTCGCCTCGGCAACGTTCTCCGAGGCGCTTGGTGCATCGACCTTCGGCGGCTTCGACGCAACGGTGCTCGTGCACACCGACATGGCCGGACCGCATCTCGTGAACTCCGGCACGCCGGAGCAGATCGCGCATTGGATGCCGAGCATCTTGGCGGGTGAGACGATTCTCTCGATCGGTGTGAGTGAGCCCGACGCCGGCAGCGACGTGGCCGGCATGCGCACATCGGCTGTCCGTGATGGCGACGGGTGGCGCATCAACGGAGCGAAGACGTACATCACCAATGGCGTCTACGGCGATATGACAATCCTGGCGGCGCGCACCAATCCCGACAACAAGTACGGCATCACCATGTTCCTCGTGCCAGCTGAGACCGAGGGATTCAGCGTTGCGAAGAAGCTCGACAAGCACGGCTGGCGTTGCTCCGACACCGCCGAGCTGGTGCTGAACGATGCGTGGGTACCCGACTCGCAGGTGCTCGGCACGGTCGATCGTGGCTTCTACGAGACGATGCGTAACTTCCAGAACGAACGGATGGTGCTCATCGGCATGGGTATCGGTGCCGCTCAGGAGGCGCTCGATCAGACGCTGTGCCACGTCCAGGAACGTCCGGCATTCGGTGGTCGTCTCTACGACCTCGGCGCGATCCGTCAACGGCTCGCTATGCGCCAGGCCGAACTCGACGCGGTGCGGGCCTCGATGTATCACGCTGCCTGGCTCGGTGATGTCGGGGAGGACAACGTGAAGGAGATGTCCGGAGTGAAGGCCTACGGTGCCGAGGTGATCACCGGGATCATGTACGACTGTCTCCAGTTCCACGGTGGCATGGGCTACATGCGCGAGACCCCGGTGGAGCGCATGCACCGCGACGCGCGCATCCTGCCCATCGGTGGTGGCGCGACCGAGGTGATGCTCGAAGAGGTCGCGAAGCGATCGGTGATGGTGTGAGCGACCTCGGTCGTCTTCGGTCGTTGCTGTTCGCCCCGGCGGTGCGTCCCGATTTCATCGCGAAGCTTCCCGAACGTGGGGCCGATGCAGTCGTGGTCGACTGCGAGGACGCCACCCCGCCCGGCGCGAAACAGGAGGCTCGTGACAACGTTCGGGCGCTTGTGCCTGAACTCTCGACCCGCTGCACGGTCACCGTACGCGTGAACGCGGTGGCCAGCGAATGGTTCGCCGATGACATCGCCGCTTTGGTGCCCGAGGCTGCCGCTGTGGTGTTACCGAAGATTGACAGCGTCGACGCGATGGACACGGTGGCTCGTGCTCTCGATGCGGCCGGGCTTTCCTCGGTCGGTGTGATCGCGGGCATCGAGACGGCGCTCGGCGTGGCAGATGCACGAGCTGTGCTCGGGCACCCTCGTATCGTCGCTGCGTACTTCGGCGCCGAGGATTTCATCGCCGATATGGGTGGGGTTCGCACAGCGTCGAACGACGAGGTGCTGTTCGCCCGAAGCGCGGTCGCGTTGGCCGGCCGGCTTGCGGGTGTGCCGGTGCTCGACCAGGTGGTGACCGACTTTCGTGACGACGACCGCTTCAACCGCGAATGTGCTGAGGCTCGGGCTCTTGGCTACTCGGGAAAGCTGTGCATCCATCCGGGCCAGGTGACGATTGCGAACACGGCGTTCGTGCCGTCAGCGGAGGAGGTTGATCGGGCGCGGCGAATGCTCGATGCCTATGCCACTGCCAGCGCAGCTGGTGTCTCGGCGATCGACTTTGAGGGCCAGATGGTGGACGAGCCGCTCGCCGCTCAGGCCCGCCGGGTGCTGCTGCTGGCCGAGTGATGCCCTCGGGTCAGGCGTCTTCGGGGCGTGACAGCATGAGGGCCTGCCGCACCGCCCGACACACGAGCGTGTCGTCTTGGTTGAAGGCTCGATGTTCGAAGGTGACGATGCCCTGACCGGGTCGTGATGACGACGCGCGGGCGTCACGCACCTCGGTTTCGACCCGGATCGTGTCGCCATGGAACAGCGGGGCCGGGAAGACGACCTCGGAGAAGCCGAGGTTCGCAACCGTCGTGCCGAGGGTCGTCTCGTGCACGCTGATACCCACCACCATCGCCACGGTCAGCATCGAGTTGACCAACGGCTTGCCGAACGACGTCTCCTTCTCGGCGTAGTCGAAGTCGAGGTGCAACCACGCCGGGTTCATGGTGATCGAGGTGAACAACACATTGTCGGCTTCGGTGATGGTGCGTCGGATGGCGTGATGGATCACGGTGCCCGGGGTCAGTTCCTCGAGCCATCGACCGGTGTGTGGGCGCATGGCCTGATCGTCGCACACCCGCCATCGGTGGCCGTGATCGACGACCGGTACTGTCGGGTCATGGCAGGACAACAGTTGGTTGCGATCGTGACGGGCGCTGGTCGTCGAGCCGGGATTGGGCGGGCTATCGCCCGACGGCTCGCCGCTGACGGATTCGCGGTGGTTGTGCACGAGCGGTCATCGTCGAGCCTCACCGCCGCCGAGATTGCTGATGGCTGGCGTGGCGCAGCCTCGGTGGTCGACGAGATCACTGCCGCTGGTGGTACGGCGGTGTCGATGGCCGGTGACGTGCTCGACCGTGCGACGGCGCAGTCGATGGTCGATGCCGCCAGCGATCTTGGTCAACTGTCGGTGTTGGTGAACAACCACGGCAACGCCGGTGAAGCGAACGCCCATGCGGTGCACACCGCGCCGGATGATGTGTTCGACTCGGCAATCGCCGGCAACCTCACGAGCCTGCATCGCATCGCATCGGCGGTGGTGCCAGCACTCATCGAGTCACAGGCGTCATCGAAGGCGATCATCAACACATCGTCGGTAGCAGGTCATCGGGCGCTTGCCCGTTATGGCGGCTATTGCGCAGCGAAGGCAGCGGTCGAACGCATGACCGAGCAGCAGGCCATCGAGCTGGCCCGCTACGGGATCCGGGTGAACTGCGTGGCCCCTGGGGTGGTGCCGACCGACATGATCGACGGCACGTTTGGTCGTGCTGCGAGTGCCACAGGGAAGTCGTTCGACGAGGTCGCCGAGATGGTGCGGCGCTCGATCCCGTTACGCCGTTTCGCAGAGCCTGATGACATCGCAAACGCTGTGGGCTTTCTCGTCGGACCGCTGTCGACGTACATCACGGGCCAGATTCTGTCGGTCGATGGCGGGACGGCTCTGGTCTGACGGATCAATCGCTGGCAGACACCGAATCCAACGAGATGGCGGTGTTCTCCGGGATCGGATCAAGCCGCTTGGCGAGCACCCAGGTGATCACGACGAAGACAGTCGATCCCCACATGGCGAGGCTGATTCCACCGGCCAGATACAGCACGCCAGAGAGCAGGGTGCCCACGAGTCGTCCCACCGCATTTGCTGAGTAGTAGAAGCCGACATCCATCGACACCCCGTCGTCATCGGCGTAGGCGAGGATGAGGAACGAATGCAGCGACGAGTTCATGGCGAACACCACGCCGAACACGATCAAACCGGCGACCACCGCCACGGTCGCCGACGTATCGAACAGCACTCCCACACCGATTCCGGCTGACACCGCAGCGAGGATGAGCGCCCACGTGCCGGTCGCTCGCACTTCATCGACGGTGCGGCCTCTGCCGGCGAGCAGCCGTGGTGCCGCGGACTGCACGATGCCATAGCCGACGACCCACACCGCCAAGAACGCGCCGACTCCCTCGTGCGACCAGCCCAGCTCGGTCGACAAGAACACCGGGAGCGCCACCACGAACCAGATGTCGCGTGAGCCGAACAGGAAGACACGGGCGATCGACAACTTGTTGATCGATGGCGACGCTGACAGCACTGAACGCAGCGGTGCCTTGCGCTTCGACTTACCGATGTCCTCGTTCAAGAAGATGATGAGCGCAACGACGGTGATGGCCAGTGCGATCACCATCGTCCAGAGCGCCCCATCAAACCCGAACCCGCTGAGCAGCGCCGCCCCCACGAAGAATCCGACACCTTTGAGTGCGTTCTTCGAACCAGTCAGGATCGCCACGAGCCGGAAGAGGCTGCCGTCGCCGGCCACGGTTTTCACGGCACTCTTCGAGGACATCTTGGTGAGGTCCTTGGCGATACCGGACAGTGCCTGCATCGCCATCACGAACGTCACGGCGAACCATGTCGCCCACGAATCGGTGAGCAACGTGAGCGCAGCCAACGCAACGATCTGGAGGAACAGCCCCGCCACGAGTGTTCGGTTGAGCCCGGTGCGCGCCCCGGCCCAACCACCGATGAGGTTCGTGACGATGCCCATGAACTCATAGGCGAGGAACAAGAACGCAATCTCAACGGCCGAGTAGCCGAGGTCGTTGAAGTGCAACAGCACCAGCATTCGGAGTGCACCGTCGGTAACGGTGAACACCCAATAGCCGGCGGTCACGAGCGCGTAATTGCGCAGTTTCACGGTGCAGTCCCTGCTGCGACCTTTGCGGCGAGTTCGACCAACCGATGGGCGTAGCCGTACTCGTTGTCGTACCAGACGAGCACTTTCACCATGCGTCCGTCGATCACCATCGTGGACGGTGCATCGACGATGCCCGAACGGGTGTCGTTCACGTAGTCAGCCGACACGAGCGGCCGTGTCTCGTAGCCGAGGATGCCGGCGAGTCGTCCGTTGGCTGCGTCGGAGAGCAGTCCGTTCACTTCGTCGACGGTGGTGTCACGGTTCATCGTGAGCACCAAGTCGGTGAGCGACGAGTTCAGCATCGGCACCCGCACGGCAACTCCGTTGAGCCTTCCGGCGAGCTCAGGGATGATCATCGTCACGGCGGTGGCCGAGCCCGTCGTGGTGGGGATCAAGCTGTTGAGCGCTGACCGGGCACGGCGAAGATCCTTGTGCGGTGCATCGACGATCACTTGGGTGTTCGTCACGTC
>JAQCGT010000166.1 GCA_027730505.1 Actinomycetota bacterium
GATCAGTTCCTGATCAACTTCGATCGAGCCGCTTGATCACAGCGGCTGGCAAGAGTCTGAGCAAGGCTCCGACGACGCGAAGAACACCCGGAACCCAAATCACTCTGCTCCTTGGATTACGTATCGCTGTCTGCACCGATTGAGCGACTGCGTCAGCATCAACCGAGAAGGGTGCTTCCGCGACCTCACGTGAAAGGCTCGTCCGCACGTACCCTGGACGAACCACGATGACGGAGACTCCAGCAGGCGCCAGCTCGCTTCTCAGTGCCAGTGCGAGGCGATCAGCCGTCGATTTGGACGCCCCGTAGACGAAGTTGCTCGGGCGCAGCCGTTCGGCAGCGATTGTCGACAGCACCACGATCGTCCCGAATCCGACCTCCCGCATTCGGGCCGCAACCTCGAGCAACGTCACACTTACGCCAGTCGAATTCACTGAGAACGCTTCTATCGCCGGCCGACTTGCACCCAGTTGATCGCCGACGGGCCCGAGTACACCGACTGCGAGAATTGCCACGTCAACTCCGCCGAACTGGCTAAAGCATTCCCGGACCGAGTTTGGAATGCTGGCCGGATCATCAGCATGGTATTCGACCTCCGAAACCGTGACTGATGCACCGAAATCGTGTCCACTCTCCGACTGTGCTCCTCTCACTGCGAGCACAACTTCAAGCGTGCCGTCTTCCACCAACCGATGCACTACGGCCTGTCCAATTTCGCTTCGGCCCCCGAAGACGGCGACCCGGCGCGGTGATCCAAGGGCATCCATCAGGCAAATCCTGCCATTGCCGGCTGGCGAGGCACTAAACCAAGGCGCTTTCCGAGCTCCGAACACCACCGTCCGTGGGGATCCATCTCATTACGAACCTCCCGCCACGCTCCTAATGCCGGATAGCCGCGCTCGACCGCTGCGGATCTGAGATAAGAATCTTTAGCCAAGTAGTGGCGGCCCCCGGCATCGAGCACCAAGTCATCGATCGCCCTCAGCGTCGACCGGAGCGCAGACCCGCCGTTCGCCGGAACATCAACCGTGAGCGTCCAGCCCGATAACGGAAAGCTCAGTGGGCGGCCATTTCCCGGCCCGAAACGCTTGAGGACATTCAACGACGAGGGGATCCTCGAGGACGACCACGTGGAGACCACTTGATGCAGCACCTCGTCGGCACCATCGGGCACGCAAATCTGATGCTGTACGAATCCGTGTCGTCCGTAGAGGCGATTCCAACCGCCGACCCCGTCAAGAGGATGGAAGAAGGCCGGGATCGACTGTGCCTCGCCGATGCGCCTCCGAGGCGCCTTCCTCCACCACATCTCATTGAATGCCGACGTCGACGCTCGATTCACCAGATTCATCGGTGGCAGGAGACGTCCAACCGGAAGGATTCGGGGTGAGCGGTAGTCAAGGGGCTCAGGTTCGGACGAGTGATCACCCGCCGTCAGGACGCCGCGCCCGAGTCCCGATCCTGCTGACATCACGTCGATCCAAGCCACCGCGTAACGGTGCTGCGAGTCCAACTCTTTCATTGTCGCCATGAGGTCAACAAGATCGCTAACTCGGTGGGTATCGACAATCATTCGCGGCGAAACGATCGGAATAAGCGAGAAACACACCTCCGTAATCAGCCCGGTTAGCCCCATGCCGCCAACTGTCGCTTCGAACTCCTTCGAACCGGGTAGGAGTTGATGCTCCACTCCGCAACCATCAACGAGCCGAATCCATCTCACGTGATCACCGAATGTTCCGTCGTCGTGATGGTTCTTGCCATGGATGTCCGCCGCTACTGCGCCGCCAACGCTGACCAGACGAGTACCTGGAGTGACGGGAACGAAGTAACCACGGGGCACCGCGGCCGCAATCACTCGGTCGATAGTCACATCAGCGGAGCAGACCGCGGAGCCCGCCTCTTCATCGATGATCAGGCGGTCATCGCTTAACGACACCACATTGCCGCCAGCGAGTACCGCTGCATCGCCATACGCTCGACCCATCCCACGCGCCAGCCACATCTCGTCGCTGGCGCCGATGGCGCTCGAGATTGAACCTGTGTTCTCGTAACGACGATGGACCCTGACCGGCGCCGTCCGACCCCACCCTGCCAAGCGTTCGGACTGAATCATGCGTAGAAAGCAAGTGCAGAGAGAACAGCAAAAATGGAGGCTGCGGCGATGAGGCCACGATCCGAGGTCAACAGGTCCTCGGGGCTCTCCCCCGCGCCGCGTGAGACGAGCAGCAAATAACGAAGCACGCCATACAACACCGGCACCAAGGTGAGCTCAGCGGCAACTGGTGCTGTGACTGTTGGCTGCACATCGCCAAGCGCCCAGAGGGCGTAACCCATCAGGGAGCATGCCGACGCCACGACGACGACTTGAACCAAGAATGATTCGTTGTACTCGCGAATCACGGGGCGACTATCGCCGCCGGCACGAAGCTCCGCGAGGCGTTTACCCGATGCCGCAAGAATCGATCCGGCCGCCACGGTCAGGAGAAACCACGACGAAGGTCGCACTTCAACAACTGCCGCACCGGCGATCGCCCTCAACAAAAATCCGGAGCCTAAGCCAAGCAGGTCAACGATTACGAGGTGCTTGAGCAGCAGTGAATACAACGTTGTCCAGAGCAAGTAGGTGCCTGCAACCAGCCCGAAGCTGAGCGGCAGTAGGAATGAGAGGACGATCGCGGCCGCGGTCGCGCCTACCCCGACGAGAGCTGCCGAGAAGGCAGTCACCTCCCCACTGGCGATTGGTCGGTGACACTTGACCGGGTGCTTGCGATCCCTCTCTGCGTCGACAATGTCGTTCAGGCAGTAGGTGGCAATTGAGACCAACGTGAACACGACAACCGCAAGCGCAACATCAGCGATGGTGCCCTGCTCGTCAAGGGCTCCTGCGGCCAGCGGTACCGCCAAGACAAGCACGTTCTTCGTCCATTGGCGAGGGCGCATGACACGTATCAGCGAAGCCAACGTCGCTGCCTTTCCACCCGCACGCCCTCATTAGCAAAGGCAAGCATGGCGTCGTCGCCCGAGGAGTCGCCATACGCCACGACTCGCACCTCCTCCGAGGTCGAACAGTTCTGCTCGAGCCACTCGGAGAGCCGCCGAACCTTTTCCTCGCCACGGCAGTTCGGTGTGGCGAGTTGTCCGGTACATGTGCCATCCACGAATTCGATCTGTGTCGCGAGCACGGCCTCGGCACCGGTTATCTCTCCAACTTCCGACACGTAAAGATCGTATGACGCCGAGACGATGACCACGCGCGCACCCGCACTCCGGTGCGCCTCGACGCGTTCCAAAATGTCCTCCCGAAGCCAGCAAGAAATGTGAGTCCGGGCGAACTGACGCGCCGACGACTCGAGTGCGGATTGGCTCCGGCCCTGCAACCAGGACGACAGAACCGCTTTCGCCTCGTTGCGTTTGCCTCGTATCAGACTGGATGCGAG
>JAQCGT010000034.1 GCA_027730505.1 Actinomycetota bacterium
AGGTCGGGAGCGGCACCTTATCCCGAAGGAAGCCGTCTCGCCTCGGCTCTCCGCTCTGAATCCAATCGCTCGAGTTCAGGGGCTTCGGTCGTCAGGTGCACCATCGCATCGGCGACTGCGCGATGTCCCGCCTTCTCAGCGATGAGCCGGTGCATCTCCAGCACTACCCGCCGATATGACGGGTGGCCCTGTGGCGAGGACCGAAGCTCAATCAGATGAATCGCCTCACGAGCGTTGAATTGCATCGAATATCGCAGCCGGTGGGCCATGGCAACGGCGTACGACGCCTGCTCAGCGAAATCGGGCCTCAACAGGTCAAACAGCTCAGCCGAGCGGTCCATCGTCTCATCGAACAGGGCCCCAGCTCCAGCCTCATCGACGAGTTCTGGCCGGACATAGCCATGATTCGGCGTCAGACGCTGCCAATCGATGGTAAGCAGCCGGTGCCGTTGAAGATCTCGAAATGCTCCGTAATCGCTCAGCACATCGAATCGATAATCGATGCGTTCGAAACCACGGCCAGGCTTATGCCGACGATTTCCTCGCTCCCCCACAGCGGCCGCGAGGATCGCAGACCGCTGCTCGCCAGACATCGAGGCCACCGCTGATATGAGCTGCCGCTCGGACATCGCCGCGTAGGGGTAGCACACCGCGGTGATCAGTTTGTGCTCACCGTCGGGATCCCAATCGACAAGGTCGACCTCCGGAGCTGGATCAACGGGTGTCGAGCCGAGCAGACTGTCGACCAACTCATCGGTCTGCGCTTCGATGTCAGCAAGGTAGGACGACCATGCACCACCGCGCTCTGGCACGTCGACTCGGCGCAGGAAACTGGGGATCACCTTTCGGAGCTCAGTGAGCATCTCATCCGCATAGGAACGAGCCTCGGGTAACGGGTGCGCCCGCATCCGGAGCAGCAAGGCCTCGAAGGCTTGCCCACTCCCGTAAATTCCGACGTTGGAGGTCGCCGCCGCCGGCAGCATGCCACGCACTGCGTCGAGCGCTTTCGCCCGTGTCGCCTGCCGGTGGATGAAGTCGCTGTCACCCTCGGATCGGGGAATCACACGTCTCACGTGCTCGGTGACCATGTCAAGCGCCTCGGAGTAGGCGTCGAACATTCGATCCATGTCACCCACGAAACGTGTGCCGTGGCGACTTGCCAGCAGGGCTGGATCGCGGTGGTACCGATATCGCCCACCGAGCCGAGCGTCATACGAGATGTATCGGGTGCTCTGCTCGAGATACGACATCAGCCGCCCTCGCTCGAGAATTTTGGTCAAGATGTTGGATGCCTGCTCGCAGGCGAGGTGTACACCGCCGAGTTGGGCGACGGAGTCGTCGCCGTATTCGACAAAGACCCGCTCGTAGAGTTCCTCCGCCCGCGTCAGCCCGGTCGTCGCATCGACGCTTTCATCGCCGTCGATCTCCAACTCGCCGACGAACTCGTCCAAGAAAAGGCGACGAAGACTCTTCGGACTGCGGCTGTAGCGAGCGAAGAGCGCACCTTTGACCACCTCCGGAAGGTTGACCAGAGCAAACACCGGGCGATCGAGATTGGTGAAGTAGCGACGGAGAACATCGGCTTCGGCCGACGTGAACTCTTCGGCCACATACGTCACAATCGATCATCGTAGGTTGGAGCCACACGTGGAAGAGGGATACCGAATTCAGATGTTGACGGCCCCTCCGTCGACGACGACCTCGATCACCACCGCGCCTCGCACCGATATCGATTGTCCGTCAACCACCAGCCGGGAGCGGCGATTGACGTCGACGGTGAAGCGATCCCCCCGTGTCGCCCTCATGTCCGGGTGCGGCAGGTGATTTCCAACGCGAGCACGTCGAATCGCTTGCAGGCGCTGTCGAGAAGGCATGGTCGCATCGATCTCGAGTCGGTCGAGCAAGCCGTCGTTCGGGTGTGCCCTGGGCAGCAGTTGTCGACCATGGACGTACTCCGTGTTTGCAATCACGGTTGCTGAGTCTCTGAGCCAGCCGAGTGGGCCGCTCCGATGCACGACGGCATGGGCAATCCCTCGGGCGATCTCACGACCTGAATCGACGTGACGGACGACGAAGATGTCTACCGGTAACCGCAGCGTCGGATCGCCCTCACCAGCCACTCCGAGCGCCAGAGCAAGGTCTCCGCCGCGCACGACGGGCTCGTGTCCAGCGATTACTGACCGAGCGGTGCTTCGGTCATCAGAACATATCGGAGCGTGCGTCGTGGCGACGGTCGGCTGTCCCCACGGCTCACCGGGACTAATCGGCACCGCCACCAAGCCTCTCTCCGGAGACGGCATCACGAATGATGCCGCGCATCGCCGACTCCACGGCGAGCTGCCCCGTGCGCCTCGTGTCCGGATTTGGGGCCACGTCGGCGATCTGTTGACACAGGTCGATTACCTGCCGAAGGTTTCTCACCACGTCGCCACCAGCCATGTCTTCCGCCCCCACAACATCAGCCAGATCGGCCCCTGAGCACCAAGCATGCGCAGCGGCAACAAACCCCGAATCGGGGCTCCGATGAGGGGTGAGTTCCCGAGCACGCTCGAGATCAGCGAGATCCTTGCTCAACGACTCGAGCGCTATCAGTCGACGGCGAAGTTCAGCAGTCGGAATGAACGCAGGTGGAGGGTCGTCCGGACCTCGGTATTCATAAACCACCGCAGATACCAGGCCTGCCAACTCAGCGGCACTGAGGCCATCGAAGATCCCCCGCCGCAGTCCTTCCACGACCAACAGATCGCATTCATGGAACACCCCCGCCAGGATCATGCCACCGTCGGTGAGCTCCCAATGATCCGGGTCGACGAGTCCGAGTTCGGCAAGCATCGTGACCACGGCATCGAAGTCGTGACCGAGCGAACTCCGACGGTCATCGATCCGAGTCTCGAGCTCGGTGACCTCGAGACTCCTTCGGTCGACCTCTGCCGCGGCCCGGAGCCGCATCCGCAAGTCAGGGTCATCCGAAACCGGATGATCGGGCACTCGCCGCTCAGAGCGATCACCTCGGCGTCGCGATCCGGGCTCTCGCAGTTTCGCTCGTTTGATTCGACGGCCCACCTCGGCTCTGAAGTCCTTGCGATGCGGGCTGTACTCCCCTGGCATCACCACCTGCCCAACAACATCTGGGGCAGACGGCAGATCACGAGATGAGAGCGTTCCAAGACGCCCCGAAGCCGTGACCACACTCAGACGAAAGCCCGACGACCGATGAGCGGTGGCCACAACCGCTACCGGGCCCCGGTAACTGCCGAGGTCTGCGTGGAAGACGTCGCCGGGGCGTAGCGACGACATGGCCTGTTCGAGCGGATCGTCACCGGGTTTCGCAACTGCGGACCGTCGATACTCATCGATGTCACCGAACGGGCTCGTGGCACGCCGGGTGGCATCAGCCAGACGTTCCCGACGCTTGGCGAGCAGTGACTGCAGGCGAACGACCTCAGCGTCGCGCTGGAACTGCGCGAACGACATCGTCATCAGCTCACGGGCGGCTGCTCGGTCATGACGTCGAATGAGATTCGCAACCATGTTGTAGGTGGGGCGGAACACCGAGCGGAGATCAAAACTTCTGCTCGCCGCCAGCGATGCCACCTGCTCGAATCGGACGAATGGACTCCACAGGACGACGGCGTGGCCGAGGGTATCGATACCGCGTCGCCCCGCGCGGCCTGTCAGCTGTGTGAATTCCGCTGCAGTGAGTGTCACGTGATGGTCGCCGTTGTACTTCGTGATCTTCTCGATCACCACCGACTTGGCCGGCATGTTGACACCCACGGCGAGCGTCTCGGTGGCGAAAACCACCGCCAACAGGCCCTCTGCGAAGCAGCGCTCAACAACTTCTTTGAACGGCGGAACGAGGCCGGCGTGGTGAGGAGCAACACCCGCCATCAGTTGCGCTTCGAATTCAGTCACTCCGAGCGCCTCCAGATCGTCAGGGTCCACCGACGACAGGCGATCATCGAGAATCTGGCGAATACGGTCTCGGGAGGCTGTATCGATGAGATTCAGGCCGGCAGCTGCGCACGTCGACGCAGCTTCCGAGCATTGATTTCGGCTGAAGATGAACACGATGGCCGGAAGCATCTGGCGTTCAGCAAGCAACTCGACTGTCTCCACCCGACCCGGCGTGGCGAGCCTGCGTGCGCCTGAGGGACCGGCTCCTCGACGGGCGTGGCCGCGCCCGCGCCAGCGCGCCGCTGCGCCAGCCTCGTCAAGACGAATCGCATCCCGGTTCGGCGCGCCATCGACGAATGTCGGAAGCAGTCGAAGACGGTCATCGGTTCGATCGGCGACGAGATGGTGATCGAGGAGTTCGACGGGGCGGGTTCGTTCGGTAACCACCCGGGTTGGACCACGAACGGTCGTCATCCAGTCGGCAAGCTGATCCGCGTTACCGACTGTCGCCGACAGACATACCAGTGTGATCCGTTGTGGGAGGTGGATGATGACCTCCTCCCACACGGGCCCGCGGTAAGCGTCCTGCAGATAGTGGACTTCATCGAGGATCACGACATCGAGATTGTCGAGCGCCGAGGATCCGGCGTAGATCATGTTGCGTAGGACCTCGGTCGTCATCACGACCACATCGGCATCTCCGGCGATCGCCACGTCCCCGGTCAAAAGCCCGACCGTCTCGGGGCCATGGACCTCGCTGAGGTCTCTGAACTTCTGGTTGGACAGTGCTTTGAGGGGCGTCGTGTAGAAGGCCCTCCGACCTCTGCCGAGAGCACGCGCAATGCTGTACTCGGCCACCACAGTCTTTCCACTGCCAGTCGGCGCGCTCACGACAACATGCTCCCCGGCGTCGAGGGAGTCAAAGGCCTCGGTCTGATACCGATCTGGCTCGAATCCGAGTGACGCGGTGAACTCGGTACGGACGTCGGCGGTCTCAGGCACTGGACTCGACCCGTCGGCGTCGTACCGTCAGGACCTTGCCGATCCCGATAGCAGCGAAGTAGAGCACAATCATCGGCACCGACAACGATGCCAACGAATACGGATCGCCTGACGGTGTTATCGCCGCGGCGATGAAGACGACACCGACCACGGCGTAGCGCCATGCCCCGAGCAACTGCCGAGGGGACAGCACACCGACCAACTGCAAGAACACGAGAAACACGGGCACGGTGAAACCAACGCCGAAGGCGACCACCATGACGGTCACCAGCCGAATGTACGAACTCACCCGAAAGACTTGATCGACGCCGTCGCCTGACCAGTCGATGAGGAACTCGATCGCTTTCGACAGCGTCGAGTACGCGATCGCCCCTCCGACACCGAAAAGGATCACTGACGAGCCAACAAATCCGACTGCGTATCGACGTTCGTTTCGCTTCAGCGCCGGAACCACGAAACGCCAGACGTGCCAGAGCAGCACCGGCAGCGCGAGCACTATGCCTCCGTAGGTCGCTATCCGCATCCGCGTGGTGAAACCCTCCACCGGATCCATGGTGAATAGGTTGACCTGGTCCAGGTCAACGTCGTACGACAGGCCGCAGAAACCCGGCTCGCGTCGCCGACAGAGATCGAGATAGGGGCCGGTCAACCACCTGAGCACCTGGTTGTAGACGATCAGGACCACGACAGCCCCAACCGCAACCGCCAGAGTCGACGACACGATTCGGGACCGGAGCTCCCTCAGGTGATCCGTCAGGGACATCGTTCCGTCTGGATTCGGTGGACGGCGACGCCAGAACTTCTTCACGCTGTTCCCTCGTCTTGCGACGGCTCGCCGACACCATGCCCATCAGCCTCGTCGTCAGCGGACAGATCCGTGGAAGCAGAGATCGATGAGGCCACGTCGTCGACCTGTCGCCGAAGCTCGACGATCGGCTCATCGACCGCCTGCCGAAACTCGTCGACGAACCCGTCGCCCATTCGTCGAATCTGGCTGTAGATCTGCCCGATCCGACGGGCAGCCTCAGGCAACTTCTCCGGACCGAGGACGACCAGAGCGACGATTGCGATGATGATCAGTTCGCCGCCCTGAAGATTGAACACCGAGAAGAGTCTACGAGCCGTGCCACGATGGGGTCGTGGAGCAGCAGCGCCTCCCCTCCCTCGACGATCCACCGGTCATGTTCGCCCACCGCGGCGCCCGAGCCCACGCCCCCGAAAACACGATGGAGGCATTCGAACTCGCACTCCGTCTCGGTGCCACAGGCCTGGAGAGCGACGTGTGGGTCACCGCAGATGGTGTCGCCGTCCTCGACCACGATGGTGTCGTCAAGGTGTCGCGCGTTCGGAGCCGACGGATTACTGAGTTGAACCATGCAGATCTACCCGAACACATTCCAACTCTCGAGGAGTTGCTGCGCTCCTGCATCGAACCGAGGGACGTGGCTCTCTCCCTCGACGTGAAGTGTGACGAGGCGTGGGGCCCCACCATCACGGCCATCAGGGCGGTCAACCCCGACCTCGGTCGACGTGTCTGGCTTTGCCATCACGATGTGATGGTGATCGAGGCGATGCGAGATAGTGCCGCGGGCATACGGCTCGTCGATTCCACGAGGCTTGAGCGGATCCCTGAGGGGCCTGAGCGTCGAGCGGCACGGCTGGCAGCAGCCGGAGTCGACGCGATCAACATGCGGCGGGACGACTGGACCGGGGGCCTCGTGACGATGTTCCACCGATTCGGCCTCCGGGCCTTCTCATGGGATCTGCAACACGACCATCAACTCCGACCGGCATTCAGAATGGGGATCGACGGCGTCTACAGCGACCATGTCGACCGGATGATCGATGCGGCTCGCTCTGAAGCGATCGTTTGACTAGGCAGCGCTAGAGCCACTGCCAATCAGAACGGGGCCAGAAGACGACGAACGCTCGACCGACGATGTCATCGGTCGGTATCGGACCAAGTGCCCGACTGTCCTGTGAACCTGCGCGGTTGTCACCCATCACGAATACCGTGTCGCTCGGCACGGTGAGCGGACCGAAGTCACCGCCGCAGTTTCCAGGTGTGACCACGGTTGGATCGAGATACGGCTCAACGAGGAGCTGGCCGTCGATCCTCACCTCGCAACTCCGCATTTCGATCTCTTCGCCCTCAAGACCGATAACGCGCTTGATCAGGTCGCGTTCGGAGGTTCCGCGAATCTCGTGGAGCACCACGACATCACCCCGATTCGGTTCGTGGAGCCGGTAGGAGAGTTTGTTGACGAAGACCCTGTCTCCGGTCGTGAGCGTGGAGTACATCGACGACCCTTCGACCACGAAATGCGCCAGGAGGAACGCTCGAACCACCAGGGCGACCGTGAGAGCGATTGCAACCACCAGCGCCCAGTCGAACAGCGCGCGGGCCCCTCGACCGATCGACGACTGAACCCGATGATCGGAGTCGATCGTGTCATCAAGGTCCGGCTCCGCTCCGGCGTCGACCAAACCCCCGTCGTCATCCATGCAGGGAACACCGTATCGCTCAGGCCTAACGACGCGCATTCACAACTGCGCGATGAGTTGCGCCACTCGATCGTCGCTCGCCACGAACGGGTCTTTGCACAGCACCGTTCGCTGGGCTTGGTCGTTCACCTTGAGGTGGACCCAATCGACTGTGTAATCACGGCGCCGCTCATTGGCTCGGCGGATGAACTCGCCGCGGAGCTTCGCCCGTGTTGTCTGAGGTGGTTCGTCCACCGCACGGTCGATCTCGACATCGGAAGCCACACGCTCCACCAGACCTGCTTCCTGCAGTCGGTAGAAGGGGCTGCGACTCCTCGTGACATCGTGGTACTGCAAGTCGAGAAGTTGGACCCGTGCATCACCGAGATCGAGGCCATGCCGCTCCCGGAAGGCCTCGATCAATCGACGTTTGATGACCCAGTCCACCTCTCGGTCAAGTGACATCGGATCGCTCTCGAGTTTCGTCACACAGTGTTCCCACATGGCCAGCGCTTTGGTCTCAACCGGATCGAAGCCACGGCGATCCGAATAACTCAAGGCTCGGTCGAGGAACTCCCGTTGCATGTCGAGAGCGCTCAACTCCCGGCCGCTCGCCAATCGAATCGCACGCCGACATGTGAGGTCGTGGCTGATCTCCCTGATGGCTCGAATCGGATTCTCGAGTGTCATATCGCGCATCGCCACGGCCGGATCTTCAAGCATCCGCAGAAGACATGCTGTCGCGCCAACTTTTAGGAACGTCGTGTACTCGCTCATGTTGGAATCACCGACGATCACGTGAAGTCGCCGGAACCGCTCAGCATCGGCGTGTGGTTCGTCTCGGGTGTTGATGATTGGGCGGCTCCTCGTCGTCGCTGAACTGACGCCCTCCCAGATGTGGTCAGCGCGCTGCGAGATCGAGAACTGTGCGCCTCGGGCCGTTTGCAGCACCTTGCCCGCACCCGCGTATATCTGGCGCGATACGAGGAATGGAATCAGGGCGGACGGGTAGTGATCAGTGTCATCACCACGTCGAGTGAGGTAGTTCTCGTGGCAGCCGTAGGAGTTCCCAGCCGAATCGGTGTTGTTCCTGAACAGGTACACGGTGCCGCGAATCGCCTCCTCGGCAAGTCGCTCCTCTGCCGAGGCGACCAGCGACTCCATGATCCGCTCCCCCGCTTTGTCGTGGACGACCAGGTCGTACACGGAGTCGCATTCCGGGGTGGCGTATTCGGGGTGCGATCCCACGTCGAGGTAGAGGCGTCCACCATTGTGCATGAACACGTTGGACGAACGGCCCCAACTCACCACTTTCCTGAACAGGTAGCGAGCAACCTCGTCAGGCGTGAGACGCCGCTGCCCTCGCAATGTGCACGTAATGCCGTATTCGTTCTCAAGCCCGTAGATACGGCGGTCCATCACGACACGGTACCGGTCCCGCTCAGTCCACTCTCGGCACGAATCGGACCTGTGCACCCATCGCGCCGCACCAGACCAACCACAGATCGCGCGGATCAACGACCCCGACGACGGGATACCCGCCGGTGACCGGGTGATCGGGACCCATGACGATCGGCATGCCGTCGTGAGGCACTTGTATCGCCCCCGGCACGAGACCCTCGCTGGGCAGCTCCTGAGCATCGGCACGAGCAAGTCGACGACCAGTCAGGCGAACCCCTACCCGACTGGCCTCCCCGAGGGTGAACGGCTCACGACACAACGATGTGAGCGCATCCTCAACGAGATAGTCACCCCTCGGTCCGGGCCATACTCGAACCACACCCGTGGCCCTGACATCTGCCGTCACATCGATCGGCGCCGCCTCCACCGCATCGCCAAGGCCCACGGCCGAGCCTTCGATCATTTCCACCGGCACGATGCGTGCTGCCGTGTCGGCTGAGAGTGAGCCCAAGATGGACGGCCCATCGATCCCACCCGCGATGGCGACCTGAGACCAGCGTCTGGTGCTGCTGACGGGGATCGAGATCGTCTCTCCGACGCCGAACGCAATCGGGGCCATCCATCCCGTCGCGATACACATCACCGGCGTATGCGCCCTGAGCGCAAGACCGCCGCCGGTTTCGATGATCGGCGCATCCGGTCGGTTTCCCACTGCTTGGTTCAATCTCGCCATGCCGACTGGGTCAACCGTGCCGGCAGCACCGAGACCAACGGCGGCATGTCCCGGCCGGCCGAGGTCTTGGACGGAGGTTGACCATCCGGCATTGATGACCTCGAGAGCCGACGCAGCCCGGGTCATCTTGCTACGAACCTCACCAGGTCCCCGGGTGCAATGAGCGCCGGATCGGTACGCGATGGATCCCACATGCGCTCTTGGGTGTGGCCGAGGATGTGCCAGCCCCCGGGCGACTCGACCGGATACACCGCCGTATATCCGGCGGCAAGCGCCACCGATCCTGCCCGTACGCGGATGCGCGGAGTGGCCCGTCTTGCGATGGTGAGACGAGGATCGGCGATGCTCAGGTAGGCGAAACCCGGCGAGAAACCGACGAATGCAGCACGGTGCGATTGTGCCGTGTGCGCCTCGACCAGCTCGGCTACGGACATGTCGAGTTGTCGAGCGACCTCGTCGAGGTCCTCGCCGTCATATCGCACCGAGACCTCGATGGTGCGTCCTGTCGTCAACTGCTCACCGGCGGGAACATTGTTGAGGATTGCAGTGAGTGTCGATCGTGTTTCGTCCTTGAGGGCCGCCGCGTCTTTGAATCGAATCAACACTGTCGAGGCTGCTGGAACGACATCGAGCGCGATGTCGGCCATCTGCGCTCTGATGGCAATTGCCACCGTCGCCGCATCACGATCTCCGGTTGAAATGAGCAGTGCTCGAGGACCCATCGGACGTACGTCGATCGACGTCGACATCAGGTGAAGGGGTGGACACCGACACCGGCGTCGTCGAGGGCATTGCGCACAGCGCGCGCCAAAGCCACAGCGTCTGGGGAGTCTCCGTGCACACACAACGACCTGATGGGAAGCGGGATCGTCGAACCGTCATCTGCCTGCACCGACTGCGATGCCACCATCTGCACAGACCTGGCGGCGACCTCAGCCGGATCATGGAGCACTGCGCCGGCTTCGGATCTCGGCATGAGGTTCCCGTCCGGAAGGTACGCGCGATCAGCGAATCCCTCTGACACGGCTTCGAGACCGCGATCGATGCTCACTGCGAGAAGGGCTGATCCCGGAGGTCCGAGCACCGCCATCGACGGGTCGTAGGAGATGATCGCCGAGACCACGGCCGACGCAATCTCAGGATCGCCAGCTGCTGCGTGGTAGAGCGCTCCATGCGGTTTCACGTACGTGACCGCTGTCCCTGCGACTTGAGCGAAGGCATCGAGTGCCCCCAACTGGTATAGGACGATGTCGGTCAACTCCGCCGCCGGAATCACCATGTGACGCCGCCCGAATCCCGCCAGATCAGGAAAGGACACCTGCGCCCCGATCCGCACCGAACGCTCTGCCGCCGCCGCACAGACACGACGGAGGGTCGAGGGGTCCCCGGCGTGGAATCCGCATGCAATGTTTGCGCTTGTGACCACGTCGAGCATGGCCTCGTCATCGCCGGCGACCCAGTTGCCATATCCCTCTCCAAGGTCGGCGTTGAGATCGACGGTCGTCATGTCACTTCTCGAAGATCCCGGTCACCTCATCGGCATCCAGACGACGGAAGCATCGCCGCCCATTGCCGCGCTCCAACACGGCGACCTCGAGATCGTTCGGGCCCACGACTCGGTCGGCACCGGCGATGGCCTTGGCACCGAACTTCACGGCAGAGGCCAGATCGGCACCGTCTGTGAATCCCTCTGCCAATCGCGCCGCAATGGCCTCGGAGTCGCCACCGAGCACACAGGTGTCAGCGTGGTCGACGACCGTTCCGTCGTACATGATGTGGAAGATCTGATCTCCCACACCGGGTTCGAGGCCGACCTCGGCGACGAGGATCTCGACCTCCATCGGCTTCATCCCGTGGGTGAACGCGTTTCCGAGCAGTTGGGCATAGTCGTTTGCAAGACTTCTGGCATCGACGTCGTCGCGCGAGTACTGATATCCCGTCAACTCCGCAGCTCTGATCCCAGCCACCCGAAGTTGATCGAACTCGTTGTACTTCCCAACCCCGGCAAAGGCGATCCGGTCATAGATCTCGCTCACCTTGCGAAGCGACTGCGATGGGTTCTCCGCCACGATGACGACGCCGTCGCGCCAACGCAGCGCGACCAGAGCACGGCCCCGGGCGATGCCCTTTCGAGCGAAGTCAGCCCGATCCTTCATCGCCTGTTCCGGCGCAACGTAGAACGGCATGCTCATCGCTCGATCCCCTCTCCGGCTGACGCGATGATGTCGCGGTACCGCTCGGCGAGTTCGGCATCGCCGACGGTCGACCATCCATCAGCGGTGATCGTCGCCAGGATCGGGTAAATCCCACGGATCATGTCGGGGCCCCCCGTCGCAGAGTCCGCTTCTGCGGCCTCCCACAGAGCACGTGCAGCGAGTTCAATCGCCGCTGACCGATCGAGACCAGGCCTGAAGCCAACCTTGACCACGGTGCCCGCATGGAGCGAGCCGGATCCCGTAGCGACGAATTCTCGCTCCTCGTACCGGCCGCCGAGCATGTCGTAATCCCACAGGCGCCCGACACCACGACGATTATCGAAACCGGCGAAAATCGGCACCACTCCCAGACCTTGCATGGCCGCAGGCAGATTGGCGCGCACCATCGCCGAAAGTTGATTCGCTTTGCCCTCGAGCGAGAGCGCCGTTCCCTGTACTTTCTCGTAGTACTCCAGTTGGACCTGGAACAGCCGGATCATCTCCACAGCAGGACCGGCCGCGCCGGCGATGGCAACTCCTGAGAATCGGTCGGCCTGAACGACCTTCTCCATCGACCGGTGCGAGATCAGATGGCCCGACGTCGCTCGACGGTCACCCGCCATCACCACGCCGTCGCTGTAACGGAGAGCGACGCACGTGGTCGCATGCGGAACACCCTGGATCGGGCCCGCCGGAAGTGGGCCCGGAACTGCACCGATCCTCGCCAACAGCCTCGGGAAATCCGTTCCAGGATCGTCTCCGACCCCGAACACCGGCATCGCCATCGTCACTGACCACCCTTCTGGACATAGGAACGAACGAACTCCTCGGCGTTGGTCTCAAGCACCTCATCGATCTCGTCCAAGATGTCGTCGAGATCAGTTCGCGCCGCCGACGCGGATTCCTCAGCGACCTCTGTTGCTCCGTCGTCTCCGCCATCGCGAGATCGTTGTCGCTGTGTCCTCTCCACCATCGATGTCATCCTTTCGAAGAACCGGTCTCAGGGCGCTCACTGAGCGAGTCGACGGATCAAATCTGCCGCCGTCGGGCTTTCCTCGATCACGTTAGCGACGAGAGAAGCGGTGCCGCGCAACGGTTCCGGCATCGGCACACGACGAAGTGGGTCAGTGCCTATGTCGAACACGATCGAGTCCCAGTTGGCCGCAATGACGGCATCGGCGTAACGATCGAGACAACGTCCACGGAAGTACGCCCGAGTCGTCTCCGGCGGTGCCGACACGGCCGTTAGGACCTCGCTCTCTGGAATGAGCCGCCGGAGTCCCGCTCGATCTGCGAGACACCGACCTTCGCGGAGATCGTGATACTGCAGATCGATCGCCCGCAACCGTGCGGCGGTCGGCGCCAAGTCATGCCGGGCTGCGTAGGCATCGATGATTCGCCGTTTTGCGACCCAATCGACACGATCAGCCACCGATTCAGGGTCAGATTCGAGTCCGGTCAGCACTGCTTCCCACTCTGAGAGCGCACGGCCGGCCACCCCTTCGCCGACGGACTCACCCCCGTGACGAGCATGCCAGTCCGTCACCAATTCGAACAGCGTCCATTGGATGTCGATGGCGCTCATGCGCGAGCCATCCAGCATCTCGATCGTTGCGCGCAGTGATGGGTCCCGGCTGATGGTCCGTATGGAAGGAACCGGTGCGGCGATGATCGGAATCTGATCGCTGAAGCCGTCCTCCACCGCCGAGAGCACCATCGCTGTCGTCGCGACCTTTAAGAACGTCGACGTCTCCGACATGTTGGCATCGCCGGCGATGACGTGGAGCCGCCGATAACGATCGGCATCACAATGCGGCTCGTCTCGGGTGTTGACGATCGGGCGTCGCACCGTTGTTTCCAGGCCGACCTCCTCTTCGAAGAAGTCGGCACGCTGCGAGATCTGAAAGGCAACGGAGTCGGCGGAGGTACCGAGAAGCTCCGATCCCACCTTTCCAGATCCACACATCACCTGCCGGGTGACGAAGTGCGACATGATCCCGGACACGATGCGCCCAAAGGGAACCGCCCGGTCGACGAGATAGTTCTCATGACAGCCGTAGGAGTTGCCCTTTCCGTCGGAGTTGTTCTTGTGAACGATGATCTCGGCGCCTTCGGGCAGAACTGATCGCGCTGCACGCATTGAACGCCTGAGGATCTCCTCCCCAGCACGGTCCCAACAGACCGCCTCAAGCGCTGTACGCACCTCCGGGGTCGACATCTCCGGGTGGGCGTGGTCGACGTAGTAGCGAGCACCGTTCGTCAGCATCGTGTTGACGGGAATGGACTCGAGTTCAGGATCGGGATCGAGGACGGAGACCTCGTGAATCATTCGTGCGTCCCGCCCGGGCGACTCCTCGCTCACGTCGAAGCCGGTCGATCGGCCGATCTCGGCCATGTATGCATTGATCAACACACCGGACGCGGCAACTGGGTTGTTCTCGGCTCCGACAACAACGATGCCGTATTCCGTCTCGAGGCCGCAGACCTTGGGAACTGCCATCTCAGAGGTACTGGCCGGTCGGCGTTCGCTCGATGGCACGACCGCCGACACCCGAAGAGCGGTCGATCAGTGTGCGGATGAACACGATGCGCTCACCTTTGCGACCGGAGACCTTCGCCCAGTCGTCAGGGTTGGTCGTGTTCGGCAGATCCTCGTGTTCACGGAACTCACGACGAACGGCATCGACGAGGTCAGCGGTTTCGATCCCGCGTGGGCCTCCCGCGACGATGCGTTTGATCGACGAGGTCTTGGCGCGCCGAACGATGTTCTCGATCATCGCTCCTGACACGAAGTCACGAAACTGAAGGATCTCCTTCTCGCCGTTCACGTAGGTGACCTCGAGGAAGTGGTTCATCGGATCGTCTCGGTACATCTCGGCGACTGTTGCCTCGATCATCTCGGGAATCCGTTCACCGTCGGCGATCGGCAAGTCGTCGGTGAGGTAGCGAGCGAGGATTTGGCTCGCAGCTACCTCATCGGGACGCTCGATTCTGATCTTGACGTCCAGGCGCCCTGGACGAAGGATCGCTGGGTCGATCAGGTCCTCGCGGTTCGTGGCACCGATGACGATCACATTGCGGAGGCCGTCGACCCCGTCGATCTCAGCCAAGAGCTGAGGCACGACCGTCGACTCCATGTCTGACGACACTCCCGATCCTCGAGTGCGGAACATCGAGTCCATCTCGTCGAAAAACACGATGACCGGCCAACCCTCCTCACTCTTCTCCCGAGCACGTTGGAAGATCGATCGAATTCGACGTTCGGTCTCCCCGACGTACTTGTTGAGAAGCTCCGGGCCTTTGATGTTGATGAAATAGCTACGACCTTTGTCTTCGCCGATCGAGTCGGCGACCTTTCGGGCCAAGCTGTTCGCCACGGCCTTTGCGATCAGCGTCTTTCCACATCCGGGCGGACCGTAAAGCAGGATGCCCTTCGGCGCTGGAAGCCGGTGCTCAGCGAACAATTCGTGATGGAGGTACGGGAGTTCAACGGCGTCCGCGATCATCTCAATCTGGGCGTCGAGGCCACCGATATCGGTGTAGGAGACATCTGGCACCTCTGCGAGTAAGAGGTCGTCCACCTCTGCGGCGGGGAGCACCTCCAGCACCATCGAACTTCGACTGTCGAGACGCAGGCGGTCTCCGGGACGTAGGCGGCGCCCTCGAACGACGGCACCGAGTTCGCAGACGACGTCATCATCGGTCCCGGTCGTGACGATCGCACGCACACCATCGTCGAGCAACTCGCGAAGCACCACCACTTCGCCGACCGGTGCTGGACGACGCACCCCGATGACCGCTTGGGACTCGTTGAGCATCACCTCGTCACCGGGTCCGATGCTCTCAGTGTCGACCGACGGATCGACCTGCGCCCGAAGTTTGCGACCCGACACGTGGATGTCGACCGTGTCGTCGTCATTCCGGGCGAGCACGACGCCATAGGGATTCGGGGGACTGGACAGGGTCTCGATCTCATCACGGAGCGATGAGATGTGCTCGCGAGCCTCTCGCAGCGTGTAACTCAGGCGCTCGTTCTGGGCGACCGCCTGCGCGATCCTCCCCTTGGCCTCGAGAAGCTCGTGTTCGAGTGCCACGATTCGCTGCTGCGGGGAGACTCCACTCGAACGCACGACGACCTGATCGTCGTGGGTTGGAATCTCCGATCCATCAGGGGATCGCACCTGGTCATCCGCCACCGAACCACCTCAGCGACGACCCTACACCCATGCGCCGAAGGACGCATGGCCGAACTTCCCTCATCCCAGATGAGGGTGGATTCGGTGACAGAACGAAAGGTCGCTGTAGGATGGGGCCGTCATCGACACCGACGAGCCAAGGAGCACCACCCCATGAAGGTCTGGATCGATCAGGATCTCTGCACCGGCGACGGCCTCTGCGAGGAGATCGCCCCCGACGTCTTCACGCTTCTCGACGACGGACTCGCCTACGTCAAAGAGGGTGACAAGATCTTCGCTACGGCCAAGGGCAACCCCCAGGGCGCGGACGGCATGGCGGAGTTCCCCGACAGCGCTCTCGACTCAGTGATCGAATCCGCCGAGGAGTGCCCCGGCGAATGCATCTACATCGAGCCCTGATCCTCGGCCTCGACGTCGGTCGTTGACAGCGAACCGGTTCTTCTGCGCCCAGTGCCCAGGAATCGGCCCACGCTGAGAAACCCTGTGTGTGCAACCATCCGGTGATCTGGCCTGACCGCTTGGCCGTCGATGTGCCATCCGCGATGGAGGACCTCGATCGTTCGCGTGTCTGTCCAGCGCCCCTTCATTGACTCCCTCGTCTGCGCCGCCTGAGTGATCGACGGGGTGTAGGCGACGAGGATTCCACCCGGGCGCAGCACACGCTCCGCGTGGGGGACGACACGCCATGGTTCTGGCAGGTCGAGCACCACCCGATCGAACGGGCCGTCCGCCTGGTCAATGCCCTCGTACGAGTCACCGATCCGCACGCGGTAGCGACCGAGGGCCTCCTGCCCCAAGAAAGCACGGACGTTCGCGACCGCTCGGTTCGCGAAATCCTCTCTCAATTCGTATCCCACGATCTCTGCGCCGTATCGAAGCATCGTCATGGAGAGCGCGCCTGAGCCGATACCGCTCTCAAGAACTCTGACGCCTGGCGCAATGTCAGCGAGGATGCAGATCGGGGCGAGGTCCTTGGGGTAGATCACTTGAGCACCCCGCGGCATCTCGAGGACGAAATCCTCAAGGGTCGGCCGAAGCACGATGTACTCAGCGCCTTTCGTGCTCGCTACCACGACACCTTCAGAGCGACCGATGATCTCCGAATGAGGAACGAATCCAGCGTGACTGTGGAACTCCCCGGAGTCAGCCAGTTCGATCAGGTACCGGCGACGTTTCTGATCGAGCAGCAGTGCTCGCTCACCGATGGCGAAAACCTCTCCTACGCGCTCACCCATCGCTCTCCCCTTCCGGAACTCCCCACTGTTCGTCAAAGGCCTTGCGGCCCCGGCGATCCAACACAACTCGAACCGGAACGGGATCGTGACTGCTCGATGTCGTCGCCAACCGGCAGAAAGCACAATCCTCACCCTCAGCCGACGTGGGGGCTCCGCAACGTCGACACGGTACCGGATCGTCGTGCTCGACGGCAGCGGCAAGAAGCGGAGCCATCCGATCGAGATATCCCAGGAAGAACGACGCCGTCACCCCAGGTGAACTTCGCTCGATGCCCGCAAGTGCCTCCTTGTAGGCGAGATGCCGGTTGCCAATCGCCATCGGGCACTCTTCGATCACGTAGTCGATCCCACGCACAACACACCACGCAGCCATCTCACGCTCGGTGAGTCGCACAAGTGGCTTTGCCTTGCGACCGAACCCTCCACCGGCGGGAAGAACCGGCGACTGCCGCCGCAGATACTCGACATCCCATCGAAGGGTGTTGCCGAACAGCACCGCCGCCTCGTCATCGAGGTTGTGCCCGGTAACGAGCACGTCATAGCCGCCACGTTTAGCCGCGTCGTCGAAGAGGTGCCGTTTCGAAAGCCCGCACGCGGAGCACGGCACCCGCCGCGTCGCCCGAGATGCCGTCGGGATATCGAATCCATATTCGTTGCGCAGATCGATTTCTTGAAGCACCAGGCCGCGCTCAGCCGCGAACTGACGGACGATCCGGCCGCTCTCATCGCTGTACTCGCCGATCCCGAGGCCGACGTAGAGACCGTCAGCCGAGTACCCCTCCATATGGAGCATGTCCCACAGAGCGAGCGAATCTTTGCCTCCAGACACAGCCACCAGCAACCGGTCCGATGGGCCGAACATCGAGAAATCCTCGATAGCCCGCCTCATCTGACGAAGACAGAGTTGGATGAAGTGCTCGGCACAGAAGTTGGCGTTGTGCCGTGGCAGATCGATCACCGCCGGCTCGCGGCACGAACGACACTTCGACATGGTCAACCCCCGGAGACAACGGGCCGAATCTCGACTTGATCACCCTCGGCGAGAACGGTGTCCGACGGCACCAGGGTGCCGTTGCAGATGACGATATGGCCCTCGGCCGCCAGTCCGAGCTCGTTGAGAACCGCCCGAGCCGGGCGACCACCTCGGACGTCCACCTCGCGCCGGGGCTGGCGCAGGTGAACAATCACCGCCGGGCCCTCCGACCCGTGCGCACTTCCAAGACGCCACCGGGTCGCAACCGTTCGACAGCGATGGTCTCCGGACGTTTTTGCAGAGCGCGGCTCAGCACCCTCCACGACACCACCACAAACCAGATGGCGCGCCAACCGGCATTTCCGCCGACGAGCCCTCGCCGGAAGGCGGTTCGCATGACGCCCTTGGGAGCGAGACGAGCGATCAGCGGCACAGCCCTGTCACACCCTGCGGATCTCGACAAGTGTCGTCCGGCGACGGCCACCGCGCCGACCGATCAAATAGCTGACGACAACGAGCGTGACGACGACAACTCCTGCAACGGTGACGATGGCCTGACGTCGGTTGTCAACCTGAGCCCGCAGGCCGTCTTGGAAGGAGGACAGGGTGCTTCGCAGGTCCTCGCGGGAGGTCTGCTCTTCGCTTGCCTTCGGACTCATCTCGACTCCTCGTTCGATTTCCCACCGAGCAGATGGGAGCGATTGATCTTGGTCAACGCAAGTCCGACGAAGGCTGCGCCGACGACGAACACGATGAGGTACGGAAGCCACGAGAGCCGCGATGTCTCAGACGACACTGACGCCCATTCGGTCTGGATGAGGCGAAGCAGGCCCAGCAAGGCAAGCGAACCGCCGACGCCGATTGCGATGGCACCAAGGGCTCCCCACGCCACCCAGCGGCCGGCACCGCGCAGCGGACCAATCGTCTGGGATTTGGCGTACGAAATCACGCCGTCCACCACATCATCAACCGATGCCGATGGCCCTCCAGGCTTCGGGGTTGTTGGCTCGCTCCCGCTCATGACGCCATTCCTATCACGACTCCCGGAATTTCAGAACGGCCTCGAGATCATCGAGTGCTCCCAGGAGCAGCGCAGCGCGTTCGTCTACCCGCCGTGTCATCAACAACGCGAGGCGATCGAGGTCCGCTATCGGAGCAATCGTGGCGAGCGCGAATAGCGCCTCCCCGGGCTCCGAAGGCAGCGTCACGCTCCCATCGAGATCGACACCGCTTCGGCGTGCCAGGTCCAGCGCTCGGTCTCTGATCGGTTCGACGATGACATCGGCACCAGAACCAGGAGTATCGACCATGTCCACAACCCGAGCACTTGGATAGGGGGCGTCGGGGAGCCACTCGAGTACCTCGACGCGGCCAACCGCAACCGCCAAGAGGGCGAAACGTCCATCCGGGGTCACTCGGGGATCGGCTGCGACGACGAGCGTCGCCACCTCAGCGCGCTCATCCCCGCCGCCCACCTCAGATCCCCGGAGAATTGGTGGAATGCCGAAAAGCATCTCGCTCTCCCCCGCCAGCAAATCGTGCATGAGTCGGCGATAACGCTCCTCAAAAATATGAAGGGGCAGGGCTCCCCCAGGCAACAAGACCACCGAGAGCGGGAACATGGGCAGCGACCGGTCGACGCTCACGAGGCCCCCGTAACCAGCGGGCCGAGGACGGCAAGCGGTGGCTCTTCACTCGTATCGGCGAGCAACATCTCGACGCCTGCGATCGCGCGTTGAATTCGAGTTCGGTCGCCGATCGCCGTCACGGACAGGCCCGAGGCCGTTTGGCCTCTGACGAGTGCCAACGTCGAACCACCCACTAGATCGATCCCGGCCTCGAGCGCTGCCAAACTCGCCGGCGGCGACTCGCCCAGCGCGCCCGATGCGCTGAGTCGATCGACCGCTTCGGCGAGGGTGCGACACGAAACGCGTGCCACAGCAGGACCCCCCGGCGACGCCAACGCCGGTTCATCGACGCCCCACGATCCGATGACGTCGGCAACCACCGAGAGCGCATCGTCGAGTGACGAAGGTTGGCCGCGCGTCAGTGCCACCTCGATGGCCCAGTTCCACGGCGCGATCCCCCACAGCGCCGAGTCGGCCGGATCAAGAGACGAAACAACGTCGACCAGCGGTGCTCCGTCGATAGCGGCGATTTCAATGGCGCCCTCACGAGGAGCGCCGAGTCGAACCGTTCCGCTGACGCTGATTCCGGCGCGTCGCAGGAGTTCGTCGAGCGTCCGTGCTGCGGTCTGGGCGGGATCGAGCCCCCGGTTGACCGGACTCGTGATGATCCGACCCCCGTCGACAACCAGTGCCGCTGCAGTTGCGGCATCACCGGGAGCGCGAGTGATCACCGGATATCGCTCGTCAACCCCCACGATGTCGCCGTCGACGCTGGTGATGCCGCTTGCGGTAAGGGCCCGAACGAGTGTCTCGAGTCGGGCGTCATGACCAGTCAGGGATTTGGTCCTCGGGCCGGAGAGTGCCTCTGTTCCCAAG
>JAQCGT010000167.1 GCA_027730505.1 Actinomycetota bacterium
CACCACCGCCACACCAACCACCACCGCCACACCAACCACCACCGCCACACCAACCACCACCGCCACACCGCCGGGTCCCCCATCACGAGCGGTTATCGCTGCGCTTGAAGAAGGCACGGTGATGGCGTCGAGCGAATCGGCTGGTCCAACCCTTATCGCTGGCAGCGAGGTTGATGTGCGAGTTGGCGGGTTTAACCCCGGCGAGGAGGTGCAGATCCTCGTGGCCTCGACTCCTCGACTGTTGGGCGCCGTGCGTGCGGACGACGACGGATACATCGCCGTGCGGGTTTCACTCCCGAGCGACCTTGCGCAAGGTCAACACACGCTTGCGGTGGTCTCCCGCGAGTCGGGTAGGGGAATACGTCAAGCGGTCACAGTCGCGGCCGGTGACGAATCGCCGCAACTGCCTGTTTCAGGTACCCGAATCAGCGTATGGCCTTTACTGCTGATCGCAGTCGGCATGGCGGCGCTGGCTGTGAGCAGGACGGGCAGAACTTCCGACTAAGTCGATCCGGCGCAGATTGGTGGAGACGATGGGAATCGAACCCACGACCCCCTGCTTGCAAAGCAGGTGCTCTAGCCAACTGAGCTACGTCCCCTGGCACCTCGCAGGTTATCGGCGCACCACCGACACGCATCGCGACAAGACCGCGCGCTCAGTCGTCCTTCAACGCAACCGCATTCGGAGTCACGTTCATCTTCGGCTCGTACTCGGCCACCTCGACCTCGGTCTGCTCAGCCGCGTACTTCACCCGGAGCTCAGCCCGACACGACTCGCACGGACCGTAGAACTCGGCCGCAACCGACACGTGACAACGCGGGCACTCGAAGGGATCAGCCATCGCCGACGAACCTAGCGGGCACGATCAGTAGAGCCCGATCAACCGGCCCGACAACCCGACCGCCGCCACCACCATCACCGCTCGGATCACACGCTCACCGCCGCGCACCGCCACATGCGCACCGACCCAGCCACCGGCCATGAACCCGGCCGCCAACACGATCGCCGGCAACCACACGATGCGACCCGACAACAAGAACACCGGCAACGCCACCACCGTCACCGTCATCGACACGATCACCTTGATGTTGTTCGCCGTCACCAGATCGAACCCGGCACGAGTCAACGCCGCCAGCAACACGAGCCCGATTCCTGCCTGAAATGCCCCGCCGAACACGCCGATCAGGCCGAACACCAACACCGTCACCCACAACGGCCACGGGCGAGAACCCTCACGCGCCTTGGGTTTGCGCACCGTCAGCACCACCAACGGCAACATCAGCAGCCCGAACACCAGCTCAAACGCCCCATCAGACAATCGAGCGATCGTCATCGACCCGATGAACGAACCGACCAATGTCGGTACGAGCACTGGAACCGACCGGGACAAGCCGTCAACACCGAGACGGCGAAACGACACCGTTGCCGCCGCCGTCGACGTCAAGATGCCGAGCCGATTCGACCCGTTCGCGTCGTTGCCGGGCACCCCCGACAACACCAGCAACGGAACCGTCAGCATCGAACCTCCACCGGCGACCGTGTTCACCGCCCCGGCGAACAACCCTCCCACGGCCAACAGCACTGCTTCCCACCACGTCACGGTGCGCCACCCTAGGAGCCGCGTACGCTCGAGATGTGCTCCGCCGACGCTCCGACCATGGGGCCCTTCCCGACGATCCCACGGTCGTGGTCGAAGACTGGAACATCGACGACGAATGGGACGAGAACGAGAGCGGCGAGAGCGGCGAGGGACACGATGACGGCAATGACCGTCTAAAGAGCATCGGTCCCGGTGGTCGCATGCTCGGCACCGTCATCGCCGTCGCCCTGATGGGTGCCGTGCTCGTCGGCGGCTACCAATGGTTTGACCGGGAGCGAGACATCGTGCCCGAGGCGGCCGGATGGCAGAGCATCGCCGTCGCAGATAGGGCGACCGGCAGCATCGTGCTGCTCGACGCCCAACTCACCGAGACCAACCGCGTCGACACCGGTACGACGATCTCCAATGTGATCACCGGCGGCGGATCAATTGCCATCGCCCGTGCTGACGAGATCGTGATCGACCCATTCAGCGCGGATCCACTCGACGTTCCGATTCCTACCGGACATGTCGTGCGCGCCCTGGCCAGCGACGGCGACTTAGTACTGACGATCGGTGATGACGCTGGCGGCGATCTCGTGATCATCACCGACGCCGAACTCGACTCACCGATCGCGACCACTCTCGGCGCACTCACCGGTGAACCCGAGCCGCGGTACTTCCCGACCGACATCCGGCACGACCCGGCCGGCACCGTCATCACCGTCGCCGACACCGTCAACTTCCAGACCGTGCTCGTCACCGCCGGAGCCACCGAACCGATCTACCTCCCCGACCTCGCCCTCGCCGTGCACCCCACCCTTGTCGTCACCAACCAGACCGTGGGTGACCGAGCCGAAATCGGCATGTTCGACCTCGACGGCAACCGCATTCGAACCATCCCCACACCAGCCGTGCGCGGTGGCACCATCTCGGCCAACGGCGAACGGTTCGTGTTCATCACCCGAGACGGTCGGGTCATGCGGGCAATGCCGACCACCAATGACATCGACGAACTCAATACGATCGATCTGGCCGGCGATGCCGGCGTCGCACGGGTGACTGCGACACTCGGCGGCTCACGCTTATGGGCCATGACCGAGCACGGCGCCGCGCTGGTCGCCCTTGACGGTGACATCCTCGGCCGCTGGCTCACGACCGAACCGGTCGATGTCGAACCGCTCACTGCTCACTCTCGCTGCGCAGTCATCCACACCGATGACACCAGTCGACTCATCGATCTCATCGACGGACGCGAACTCGCCGAGATTCCCGATCTCACCGGGCTCAACCAGAGCCGCGACGGCTGCCTGCTCACCGGCGTGCAAACAGGGGAAATCCGATTGCCTGCACTCGTCGGGCGATTCGGCACCCTCGCACTCGGCGAACGACGCGTGTTGGCGATGGCCCCCGACTCGAGTGCGGTAATCCTCTCGGATGACACCGGGGCCGTTCTCGTCACCACCGACGACCTCTCGCGCGCCGAAGCCGGAGGCGAGCCCGCTGAACTCCGTGCCATCGGTCCGGTCGGAGATCTCTACTCGTTCATTCCCGACTGAAACACCCCACCGACCACAAAGCGAACGACCTAGGGTTCGGCCGTGGACGACATGGTGACGATCTCTCGGGCCACCCCAGCCGACCTCGACCAACTCGTGGCGCTCGGCTGCGCGTTCATCGACGAACACGGCCACGACGGAGACGATCCTCGCAAAGCCTCAAGCGATGCCGACGCCGAACGAGTGCGGGCCGGCATGGCGCCCCTGCTCGACGACGATCGCCTCGGCCTCGTGCTCGTCGCCCGACGAGACACCGGGATCATCGGCT
>JAQCGT010000168.1 GCA_027730505.1 Actinomycetota bacterium
TCGGCCGCATTGGGGCAAGATGCATTGGCTCGATGCGGCGGCGCTGGCTGAGCGCTATCCCCGCTGGGATGAGTTCGCCGCGGCGCGGCGGTCGCTTGACCCCGACGGCACGTTCCGCAATGAGTATCTGGATCGGGTTCTGGGCCCGATCGGTTGATCCGTCTGGCAGTGAGTGAGCGCTCGCTTGGCGGTGCATATACAGATGGAGCCCTGATTGATATATCGGTCGCTAACCTCGTCATCGTGACGAAGCGGTTGATCGATATCGACGATGATGTGCTCGAACGTGCGAGAGCGGTGTCCGGTGCAACGACGATCAAGGACACGGTCACTATCGCGCTGCAGCACCTCAATGACTCGGCGCTACGCCGCCAGCACCTCGACCGGTTGGCATCTGCCTTCGGTACCGACATTGCCGATCATGAGGTAATGGCTGACGCCTGGCGATGACCGCAACCCATCTCGCCGACAAGAGCGTCCTCGCTCGGTTGCACCATCAGCCGGTTCACAGTCGCGTTGGGCCGATGCTCGTCGAGGGCATGATCGCCACCTGTCCGATCATCGATCTTGAGGTGCTCTACAGCGCACGCTCAGCGGCCGATCACACGGCGATCCTCGCTGAACGACGGGCGATGCCGTCCTTTGTCATTGACGAGCAGGTGACCGACCGGGCGATCGAGGTTCAAGGGCTTCTCGCCGAGACCGGCATGCATCGACTTCCGATACCGGATCTCCTCATTGCCGCCGTTGCTGAACTGAATGGCCTGACCGTGCTGCACTACGACGCCGATTTCGATCGGATCGCGTCGGTGACCGGTCAGGTGTGTCAGTGGGTGATGCCACCTGGATCGATTTGAGGTGGTGTTGTGCGTCGCGCATCGCGCGCGGCGCGCGACGGGTCGCGTAGGGTTGCCGCGTGGCGGAGCGGAGGCGGACCTCCACGTCGGATTTCGGCGCAGGACGACGCGAGTCGCACGACGCCTCCGACTTCTACGGTCGCTTCGATCCGCCTGTGCTCGATGATGACGACACCGTCGCTGAGCCACGGGTGATCGTGGAGCCGTTCGTGCATGGTGACGCTCGAGATCTCTCGATGCTCGACGACCGGTCGGTCGCACTGGTCGTCACCTCACCGCCGTATTTCGCAGGCAAGCAGTACGAGAACGAACTCGAGCGAGACGGCATCCCGGCGTCGTACATCGAGTACCTCACGATGCTCGGCGACGTGTTCGCCGAGTGCGTGCGAGTGCTCGAACCCGGCGGGCGGATCGCCGTCAATGTGGCGAATCTTGGGCGACGACCGTTTCGCAGTCTCAACGCTGATGTCATTCACCTGTTGCAAGACCGCCTCGGGCTGTTGCTGCGCGGTGAGATCGTGTGGCGCAAGGGCGCCGGCGCGAACGGCTCGTGTGCGTGGGGCTCATATCGCGGCGCGTCGAATCCAGTGCTGCGTGATCTCACCGAACGGGTGGTGGTGGCGTCGAAGGGACGATTCCAGCGGGCGGTGACACCAGCGCGACGAGAGCGAGCAGGTTTGCCGTATCGCTCCACGATCAGCGCCGAGGATTTCATGGCCAACACGCTTGATCTGTGGGATATCCCGACCGAGAGTGCTCGACGGGTCGGTCATCCGGCGCCGTTCCCAGTCGAGTTGCCGGCTCGTCTGATCGAGCTCTACACCTACGCGGACGATCTCGTGCTCGATCCGTTCATGGGGTCGGGTTCGACGCTGGTCGCCGCATCGCAGCTCGGCCGTCGATACGTGGGTGTCGATCTCGACGCCGAGTACGTGGCGTTAGCTCGTGAGCGTGTTGCGTCTGAAGGTGCGGTGGGCGTTGCGGCGTGGGATGGCTCATCGGGTCGGGACGTGATCGAACGGGTGCTGTCCGATGCCGGGTTCACGGACGTGACCGAACGTCGAGTGGCCGGCTTGGTGACGACGATCGCCGTTGATCGTGCCGGGCGCCGATGGGCAATCGAGACCGGTGGGGCATTTGTGCGAGAACGAACTGGTCTGACCTCGGGCGACGCACTCTGGCGTTCGATCGCTCGTTCGGCCGTGTTGAGTGGTGCCGGCGAGAGCGTGTTGTTGTTGACACCGGCGCCACCGGTGCCCGGCTCGGAGGGCGACAGCGCCTTGCGAGCGGTCATCGGGTCGACAGTCATCGAGATCATCGACGTGTTCAATCCCGATGCGATCGCTCGACTCAACGCGATCGCCGCCGGCGACTGAGCGACGTCAGCAGCGTTCGAGGTCGATGCCGGGATCGATGCCGTTGGCGAGATGATCACGAATGGTGTCGCCGCCACGCACGGGGTCGATCGCCCAGGCGCGGTCGTCGGTGCGTCGACTGCGTGACCACACCACGGCGATTCCCTCACCGTCGACCACCACCAGCGCTCCCGAGTCGCCCGGCTTGATGTCGGCGACCAGTTCGTATCCGGGCCGTGTTGTTCTGCCCTCGCCATAGACGTCTTCGGTGTCGATGATGACCCGTCGGGCGATGGTCACAGGGACGGTGATGAGACGTTCGTCGCGTGTGACAACGGCGGTGCCGGTGAGATCGACAGCGATGTCGGTGGTTGGCGGTTGGGTGCTCAGCGCAATGGTCGCACCGGTGGTGACGTCGGCGTCGATGGCGATGAGAGCGAGGTCCATCTCGGTGTCGTAGGCGACGATGGTTCCAGTGGTACTGGCCTCGTCGTGTGCGACGGTGATTTCGTCAGCGCCGGTCAGGGTGTGGGCGGCGGTGAGCACCAAGCCGGTGTCGATGACCGTGCCGATCCCTTGTCCGAGCGTGTTGCGACAGCCGGTGGCCGTGATCGTGACGGTTGCGTCGATGGGCGCGGTGGCATCGGTGTCATCGGCGCATCCGGAGAGTACGGGCAGCGCGAGGAGCAGCGTGATTGCCGGGAGCTTCACGGGATCTTCGACATCCAGATCGAGTCGTCTTCGGTGTATCCGAGGCGCGTGTAGAGCTGACGCACACGGTGATTGCGCCGCTCGGTCTCCAAGAAGATGCGCCGCACGCCACGGTTACGGCATTCGCGTTCGATCTCTCCGATCAGGCGGCTGCCGATGCCGGCGTTGCGTTCGGTGGTGTACACCTCGTCGAGCACGACTTCGAAACCGCCGATCTCGACTGACCAACTCCAACAGACCACGGCGTATCCGATGATGCTGGGACCGCGATGGGCGACGAGCACCAGCCCCAGGCGGTCATCGTCGAGTAGTGGTGCCATGCCGGCCCGCACTCGTTCGGCGTCGGCATCGCTTGAGGCTTCGCGAGGATCGTCTCCGTCGTGGCCGTGTTCGTCGATGAACGCGCAGCCG
>JAQCGT010000035.1 GCA_027730505.1 Actinomycetota bacterium
GCCATCACGTCAGGATAGAAGCAGCAGCGCTGCCACGTCAGCCCCGGCGGGCACACCATCGCCATCGGGCACGACGGCAATTGCATCGGCGGTGGAGGTCGCAGCGAGTTGATGGCTGCCCTGAGCCCGAACCGGCGCAACATGGCACCGTCCGTCATCACCGAAGAAGGCAGTGACCCTCATCAGGTGAGTCTTGCCATCGGGGCGGCGAACCAAGTCAGCGTCGGCCACCGCCACGACACTCGGCCGTGCCAGCCGCTGATGTCCCATCATCCTGCGCAACGCCGGCCGAGCGAACATCTCAAAACTCACCAGCGAGCTCACCGGATTCCCCGGCAGACCGAAGACCGGTGTGCCACCAAGCAAACCGAAGGCAAGTGGCTTAGCCGGCTTGATCGCGACTTGCATCCATCGCATCTCAGCGATTCGTCCGAGCACGGCTTTCACGACGTCGTAATCACCCATCGACACTCCACCACTCGTCACCACAGCGTCATGCGATGCCGCCGCATCACGGAGCACCCGTTCGAGTTCGTCCTCGTCATCGCGGACGATCCCGAGATCGGTGACCGCGCATCCAGCAGCCGAGAGCGCAGCGGCGAGCATTCGCCTGTTGCTCTCACGGATCTCCCCCGGGGCGAGGGGACGACCATCATCGACGAGTTCATCCCCGGTGGACAACACCGCCACCGACACCTTCGGGTGCACGGAAACGACACGAGCGTTGACCGTGGCGAGAACACCGAGCACAGCCGGTGTCACCAGTGCCCCTGCGGTGAAGAGCACGTCACCGGGCACGACATCGTCGCCCGCAGGCCGCACCGACGATCCGGGATCCACCGACGCCGACACCAACACCGCATCGTCACCAATGCGTTCGGTGTCCTCCACCATCACTACCGCGTCGGCACCAGGGGGAATCGGCGCCCCGGTCATGATGCGAATCGCCTCACCCGCGCCGAGGATTCGCTCACCCGGACCCGCACCCGCCGCGATCTCACCGACCACCTCGAGACGAACCGGGGTCGTCGACGCGTCGACAACGTCTGCTGCTCGAACGGCGTACCCGTCGACGGCGGTGTTGTCGAACGGGGGCACGGTCTCCGTTGCGATGACATCGGCTGCGAGCACCAGGCCGAAAGCTTCGGTGAACGACACCTCGACAGGTTCGGCGGGCGGGCAGGCGGCAAGCACGAACGACTGAGCCTCAGCGAGTGGTATCACACCGACGACGGTACCGCGGTGGCAGCGCCTCAGACCACGGCAGACTGAGATGGTGAGCCACCACGACCCACTACCCGCCGACGGCCTGACCGTACGTTGGGACACCTGGGACGGTGAGCACTCTGAAGAGTTGACCCTTCGATGGGAAAACGAGGCATGGACCGCCACCGGCATGGTCGCACGAGAGCGGATCCAGTACGTGGTGCGACTGTCACCGATGTGGCAGGTGAGGCAGTTCCTGTTGTTTCGCGACCTCGACGAACCCGACCTATGGCTGGGCACCGACGGAAACGGTCGGTGGGGGGAAATGAACGGCGCCCATCGCCCCGACCTCGATGGGGCACTCGACATCACCCTTGGCTGCACCCCCTTCGACCACCTCGCCCCACTGCGCCGCGCCGGCAACGAGGACCAGGTGTCGGTCTCGACGCTGCTCATCGACGTCGAGACGCTCGGTGTCGTGACCTCGGGCCGCGCCTACCACCGGATCGGCGACCGGCGCTGGGAGGTCGATGACGGCGAGCGCCGAACTGCCTTCGCAGTTGACCGCTACGGGCTGGCTCTCGACATAGAGGACGCCTTCAGGCGACGCTGAGTCTCAACCAGCGGCACGCTCGATCGCCGAGCGCAGCCGCGATCCGAGTGAACCGGTCACATCAGCCCGCACAGCGTGCTCGACCGCTGCCGCGAGAAACCCGTCGGGAGTGCCGGTATCCCAGCGGTCAACCGCGGCGATGACGCCGTGGAACGGGCTACGGCTGGCCTGAGCCCGAAGCGCGTCGGTCAGTTGCAACTCGCCGCCCGCACCGGGAGTGAGGAGGGCGATCTCGTCAAACACATCCGGGGTGAGCACGTATCGACCGATGACGATCATCGAACTCGGAGCCGCCTCGACCGGCGGCTTCTCGACAAGGTCGCGCACTGCCACCACACCGCGTCCATCGACCTCGCCGATGGGATCGATCACCCCGTACGCAGAGACCTCGTCTCGGGGAATCTCCATCAGGCCGACGACGCTGCCAGACGTGTCGACACAGACATCGATCATCTGTCGAAGCAACGCTGAGCCGCCCATGATCTCGTCGGGAAGCGAAACGACGAATCCCTCGCCCCCGACGGCCTCGCGAGCGCAGCCGACCGCATGGCCGAGACCCAAAGGGCGGTCCTGGTGGACAACGGTGACACGCCAGTCGCGACCGATCGACTCCAACCGGTCGGCCACGCCGTCTGCGCCTTTGGCCCGAAGCGCCTCGACCAGGGCAGGATCGGCCTCGAAATACCGCTGAAGAGAGGGTTTGGTGGCACTCGATACGACGACGACATGCTCGATTCCGGCTGCGAGTGCCTCGTCGATCACGAGCTGGATTGCCGGCGTGTCACCGACCGGCATCAGCTCCTTGGGTACCGCCTTGGTCACCGGCAAGAACCGGGTACCAAGTCCCGCCGCAGGAATGACAAGGGTTCGCACCTGCACGACGCCGACGATATCTTTCACGGTGCCATGCCGACGTACGTATACAAGTTCATCGAGACCGGCGAGACGATCGAGGTCCAGCAGTCGTTCAACGACGACGCGCTGACCGAGGCCGTCCATCCCGGAACCGGCGAGACGATGCCGGTGAAGAAGGTCTTCCAACCGGTGGGTGTGACGTTCAAGGGTGGCGGCTTCTACAAGACCGATAGCCGAGGCGGCTCGTCATCATCATCATCGACGTCGAACTCGACGTCGACGACTCCCTCGACGTCGACGTCGGACTCATCGTCGGGCACGACAACGCCAACCAGTGGCGGCGCAGACAGTTCATCCGGCTCGTCATCAAGCGCTGCCTGATCCGTATCTTCGAAGCGGCCAACCCCTTCCCCCGTCGGGAGGCCAAATGTGCTCAAACGCCTTGATCTGTCGCAATACCCCCTAGCAGTTGAACTGACCCGTCAGTGGGCGAGGTGGCGATCCTGGAGACTGCGACATCGATTTGCCACCGAGCTTGCGTCGGTTGTGGTCGGCCTGCTGGTGCTCTTCGAGGGGTCGAGCGCACCGGCGTCAATTCAGGCCGACGCATCACCGATACTCGAACTCCCGGATGAATGGGTCGTGCTCGCCATCAGCGCCGACCACACACTCGGGCTAGAACTCGGTGATCGGGTGGCCGTCCTCGCCGAAGGCGCCGTGGTGACGACCTCAGCAACCGTGGCTGAGGTTCTTGGCGACAGCGTCATGGTCGCCCTGCCACTCGAGATCGCCCCAGTCGTCGCATCCGCCGCAAGCAACGTGGTGCTCGCCCGACTGAACTCGCCGGGCACAGCTCAAGCCACGAGCAGCACGACCACGCCGAGCACCACCCGATAGACGACGAACGGTGTGAACGACCGTGTTCGAACAAGGCGTAGAAGACCCGCCACCGCCAACCAACCAGCGAGAGCCGCAGTGACGGCGCCGACGACCATCGCCGAGACCAATCCATCGGGCACGCCGTCTGTCAACAGACCCTGCATCTCGAACACGAATGCGCCAAAGATCACCGGAATTCCCATCAGGAACGAGAACCGGGCTGCATCATCACGGCCCAAGCCGAGGACACGCCCTGCCGAGATCGTGATTCCCGATCGAGATGTGCCCGGGTTGAGCGCCAACACCTGTGCCAAACCGATCACCACCGCATCACGTACCCCCACCGTGTCGATGTGTCGCTCCTCGGTCAGACGATCAGCTGCCCCCAGAACGAGACCGAACCCGATGAGGGAACATCCGATGACAACTGGAGTTCCCAGTCGGTCGTCGATAAAGCCCTCGAGCAGCACACCGGCGAGCCCCGCCGGCACCGACGACAGCACCAACAACCAACCCAACCGACCGTCACAATCGACGCGGCGACTGACCACCCCAGCAATAGCTGACCGCACGTAGCGCCACAGGTCGCGGCGGAAGTAACCGACCACGGCACACAACGTGCCGAAGTGGAGCGCCACATCGAACGCGCGACCAGCCGAACCGGCAGGCTGTTCCCAGCCGAAGAGCCGTGGCACCAACTCGAGGTGACCGCTCGACGAGATGGGCAGGAACTCGGTGAAACCCTGCACGATCCCCAGCACGATCGCGTGGAACAGATCCATTTGCTTACGAGGTCCCGCTGATGGTCACGCCGTCCACCAAGACAGACACCCCCGTTGCCCGCATCGGAAGCCATTCCTCGTCTGCGCCCACCTCGACAACCTCGCTCAACAACCGCTGAACCGTGGTGGCGAGGGTGAACTCTCGAATCGGCTCCGCAAGTGCGCCGTCGCGGATGACGATTCCCGACGCCCCGACCGACACATCACCGCTGATGGCGTTCACCCCCGAGTGCAACCCCGACACCGAGAGAACAAGCACCCCATGATCGATCCCGGCGATCAGGTCCGCCTGCGACCGTGCACCGGGTAGGAGCCGAAGCGCCAAGCAGCCTGCTCCCGGTGATCCGGCATATCCGCCGCGGACTCCGTTGCCCGTGCTCGGCAAACCAGCTCGCCGGCCCGAGTAGCTCGAATGGACGAAACGCTCGAGTCGACCGGCGTTGATCAGCACATTGCGCCGAGCAGCAAGCCCCTCGCCATCGGTGTCGGTTGCCGTATAGGCCCGTCGATCCGTCGGATCATCGACAAGGGTGACCCCGTCCGCCGCGATCGACTCGCCGAGTCGATCGGCGAAGATGCTCCTCCCCTTCACCACCGCCTCACCGTTCAGCGTCGAGCCGATCACCCCGAGCATCTGAGCGGTCACGAACGGATCGAAGATGACCGCTGTCCGACCAGAGGGTGGCTTGCGAGCACCGAGAAGTCGAGTGGCACGCTCAACCGCCTCACGCGCTGCCCGCTCAAGGTCGAATTCACCCGGATGTGCTCCCACGCTGAACCCGAAACCAGTCTGTGTCTCACCGTCACCATCGGCGAGCGTCGACACACTCAGGTGGCACGCATTGGATCGGCCATGGCGACGGACACCGGTCGAGGTCACGATTGCCGCTTCGCCCCCGCCGTCGACATAGTTAGCGTCATCCACTCTGATCCGTTCGTCGAGCGCCACGGTGAGCCGCTCAAGTTCGAGGGCTAGATCGACCTTCGCCGTTGTGGCGAACGACGCCAATTCATCGCTCCACAGACGCTGTTCAATCGGCTCGACGCCGTCGGGTTCGGCGAGTCCGGCCCACTCGTCGGGTGTGCCGTAGGTGACGTTCTCGCGAGCTTCGGCAAGTACCTCGGCCACGGCGGCGGGGTCGAGGGTTCCTGCATGGGCGAAACCGGTGCGTCCATCGCGAATCACGCGAATCCCCACTCCCTCTGATGCGGCAGACACGAAGTGTTCGACCTCACCTGCGTAGACGCGAACCTCAGTGCTCGATCCCCGCGCCACGTACGCCTCGAGTTGCTCGCCCGGCTGGGTCTGGGCGACCACCCGGTCAGCGATGTCAAGCAACTCAGGACTCATGCTGCGGTTCCCCCCACGGTCAGCGAGGCAACGCGAAGCGTCGGCTGCCCCGTCCCGACGGGCACCCCTTGACCGTCTTTTCCACACGTGCCCGGACCACCCATGTCGAAGTCAGCACCGAGCATGTCGATGTCGCGCAACACCTGTGGGCCATTGCCGATGAGGTTCCCCTCGCGAAGTGGCTCCGTGATGCGACCGTTCTCGATGAGATACGCCTCGCGCATGCCGAACACGAAGTCGCCCGTGGCCGTGTTGACGCTCCCGCCCCCGAGCCGCGCCACGTACACGCCCTCCGGAGTCGCTGCGATGATGTCCTCGGGATCATCGGGGCCTGCCAGCACAAAGGTGTTCGTCATCCGCACCATCGGCAGCGACGTGTAGTCCTCTCGCCTCCCGTTACCGGTGACCGGCCGACCTTCGCGAGACGCCCTCACGTGATCCCACATGTAATCGACCAGCACACCTCCGGAGATCAACACATTGCGGCGGGTCGGATGCCCCTCGTCGTCAAAGGAACGGGTACCCCACTCACCTGCCACCGTGCCGTCGTCGACGAGCGTGACGAGCGGCGAGGCCACCAGCTCTCCCACCTTGCCGGCATAGACGCTGGCACCCTTGGCGACGTGGTCGGCCTCAAGACCGTGACCACACGCTTCATGGAAGAGCACCCCTCCAGTGCCTTTGGCGATCACCACCGGCATCTGCCCTGAAGGGGCTGGCCGCGCACGAAGCTTCAACACCGCCTGATCGGCTGCCGATCGAGCCAGGTCAGCCACATCGAACTCGCCAAAGACCTCCCACCCTCGGGTGTGTCCGAGCGACTCCGATCCGGTCTGCATTCCGGCGTCGCCCTCAGCCACCGCCGAGATGCGAAAGAGCACCCGGGTGACCTCGTCGGTGACGAACACCCCGTCGGAGTTGGCAACCAGAATCCGCTTCACGCTGTCACCAATTCCTGCCGACACCTGCACGATCGACGGCGAAACCGACCGCGCTGCCTCATCGGCTGCTTCGAGTAACTCGACTCTGGTCGATTTGGACACCACCGTCGGGCTCGTCACCACCTCACGTCGTTCGCCCCTCTCGGGGGCCCGGCCAGCAAGCCCGACAACTCTCGACCCGCCATCGCCCCGGCCGGCGGCGTCGGCCGCCGCCCGCGCCGCAGCGATGAGCCCCAGTTCGCTGAGATCAGCGGTGTGGGCATAACCGGTCGTCTCTCCCCGCACAACCCGTATCCCGGCACCACGATCGCGACCGTTCGACACCTGGTCGACTCGGCCATCGTCGAACGACACCGACGTGCTGCGTCGGTCCTCGACATAGATCTCGGCGAAGGGAGCCCCGTTCCTTTTCGCCTCGGCGAGCACACGGTCGATGACATCGGGTTCGAGCACATCACCATGCTACGAGCGTCGCCGACATCGACGAGAGCGGTGACGTCGGGCGACTGAGCCGTTAGCGTCTCGAACGTGCAGATTCCGGTCGGAGTCCGAGGGGAAGCCAGTCTGGTCGTGTCCGAGGCGGACACGGCTCGGTCGATCGGCTCTGGCGACGTCGACGTTCTCGCCACGCCACGGCTCGTCGCGCTCTGCGAGCAGGCGACTTGCGCTGCCATCGGCGAACTCGTCCCCGCCGGATCCACCACCGTGGGCATGAAGGTGCAGGTCGACCATCTCCAGCCCACCCCGGTCGGAGCCGAAGTCACGGCAGAAGCCGTGCTCGACCGTATCGAGGGCCGACGTCTCGGGTTCACCGTGTCGGCATATGACGCCGGTGGTCTCGTAGCCGCCGGGAGGGTCACCCGCGTGCTGGTCGAGCGAGATCGGTTCATGGCCAAGTGCTGTGCCACCGGCGAGACGCCGACCGTGCCGGCTGAGTGAATCACGACGACGACAGCCCCCGGCCGGGCCGGTAGCGTTCCCCCTGCCATGTTCCTCGAGCAAATCGACTCCCCGACTGACCTTCGCAGATTGTCGACGGCCGAACTCGAGGTGCTGTGCTCTGAAATCAGGGACTTCATCGTCGATGCAGTCGCCGGCACCGGCGGTCACCTCGGATCCAATCTCGGTGCCGTCGAGTTGTCAGTTGCCTTGCACCGGGTTTTCGAGTCGCCAACCGATGCCATCCTCTGGGACACCGGCCATCAGGCGTACGTCCACAAGATCCTCACTGGTCGTCGCAGCGGTTTCGAACAATTACGCCAATCAGGTGGCCTCTCCGGCTATCCGAGCCGCGAGGAGAGTCGGCACGATCTCATTGAGAACAGCCATGCGTCGACGATCCTGAGCTATGCCCATGGGCTCTCAATCGGCCGCGAGGCAGGTACCAGCGACCACCGTCACATCGTCGCCGTGATCGGCGATGGGGCGATGACCGGGGGCATGTCATTCGAGGCGCTCAACAACCTTGGACATGCGCGACGTCGGGTGATCATCGTGCTCAACGACAACGGCCGCAGCTACGCGCCGACAGTTTCGAACCTGTGGGCCAACTCACAAGGCGTCGACGAACGCGCCGGACATCCAAGCCTGCCTGATCGAATCGCCAACACACTCTCGAACGCGCTCACCGACATTCGGATGAACCCTGTGTATGTACGCCGTCAGCGACGACTTGAGCGCTTCCTCCACGAACTGCCCGGCGTCGGCCATCAAGCCGAGCGAGCGCTCGATGCCTTCAAAGCCGGAGTGCGCGAGTTCCTGCAGCCACCGGCGTTCTTTGAGGCGCTGGGTGTTCGGTACACCGGACCGGTTGACGGTCATGACATCTCGGCGATGGAAGACGCGTTCCACAAAGCGATCGAACTCTCAGACGAGGGTCCCATCGTGGTGCACGTAATGACACAGAAGGGCCGTGGGTACGCCCCCGCCGAGGACGACGCCGAGAAGCACCTCCATGACGCTCCCGTGTTCGACCCGATCTCAGGCCCGCCGAAGTCGGCGCCCACTGGCTACACGCAGGCGTTCTCTGATGCGATCGTCGAATTGGCCGAACGTGACTCTCGAGTTGTCGCAATCACCGCTGCGATGCCGGGACCGACCGGACTGATCCCGTTTCAGGAACGGTTCCCCGACCGCTTCCTCGACGTCGGCATCGCCGAGCAGCACGCCGTCACCGCAGCAGCCGGTATGGCAATGGCGGGTCTACGGCCGGTGGTGGCGATCTACTCGACATTCCTGTCACGGGCGTGGGACCAGGTCGTCTACGACGTTGCCCTACACCGTCTACCCGTCATCTTCTGCCTCGACCGTGCCGGGGTCACCGGTCCGGATGGCCCAAGCCACCACGGCATGTACGACCTCGCACTGCTGTCCAAGGTTCCGGGCATGCGCGTGCTGGCCCCCTCGAGCGCTGAGGAACTCCGCCAGATGCTCGCCGACGCATCCGAGCTCGCCGACAGCGGCCCGGTCGTCATCCGGTATCCGCGTGGGTCAGCGCCCTCGTCGACCGACTCCCCGGGGGCGGGTCTCAGCGCCCGCCGCGTCGTCGTCGCAGAGCAGTCGCCGGACATCGCAATCCTCTCGGTGGGCCGAATGCTCGCCACTGCTGAGGATGCGGCAGGCAAGCTCGCCGCAGAAGGAATCGGCTGCAGCGTTTGGGATGTTCGTTCGTGCGCCGATCTCGACCCCGCAATGATTGCGGATGCCGCTCGACATGGCGCGGTTCTCACCCTTGAGGACGGCATCGTCGACGGTGGAATCGGCGCTCGCATCGCCGAGTCGATCCGCGCCTGTGCCATCGGCCTCGACGCGCCAGCGCCGGTCGTCACCACGCTCGGGCTCCCGACAGTCTTCATCCCTCACGGCACCCCGGAGGAGATCTTCGAACGCTTCGCTCTCGACCCTGACTCCGTCGTCAACACCGCCCGTCGCTCCCTGCCCTGAGATCGGCCTCCCGACCTAGGATCGCCAACATGGCCGACTGGCGACACCGATACGAACGACTCGCATTCACCGATCACCCCGACGGCGTCGTTCTGGTCACGCTGTCGAACCCCGGGCGCTTGAACGCAACCGACGCCGTGATGCACGCCGAGTTGGCGACGATCTTCCGCGACCTCGACGCCGATCCAGATGTGCGAGCGGTGGTCGTCACCGGAGCAGACGGCGCATTCTCTGCCGGCGGCGACCTCGATTGGATCGCCCAGCAGGTGGGCGACCACGACCAGACCATGGTCGTCATGCGCGAGGCCGGTGAGATCGTGCGTTCACTGATCGAGTGCGACACCCCTGTCGTTTCAGCGATCAACGGGGTCGCTGTCGGGGCCGGTCTCGCCGTTGCCCTCATGGCCGACATCAGCGTCATCGATGCCGACGCTCGGTTCACCGACGGCCATATCCGCCTCGGCGTCGCCGCCGGTGACCACGCCGTGGCGATCTGGCCACTTCTGTGCGGTATGGCCAAGGCGAAGTATCTGTTGATGACCGCCGATTTCATTGATGGGCGGGAAGCAGAGCGCATCGGTCTCGTCTCCAAGGCAGTCACAGCCGAAGAGGTGCTTCCCGAAGCACTGCGAATCGCCGCCACGCTCGCCACCGGCCCCACCCAAGCCATCAGGATGACGAAGCGCGCATTGAACCACTGGTTGCGCCAAGCGCTTCCCGCATTCGAAGCGAGTCTTGCGTACGAGATGTTGAACTTTCTCGGCCCAGACGCCGCTGAAGGTCTTGCCGCACTTCAGGACAAACGGCCACCGAGGTTCCAACCGTGAGCCGCACGCTCGACGACGAACTGACTCTGGCCGTCGAACTGGCCGACATCTGCGATGGTGTCACACTGCCATTGTTCGAGTCGCGCAACGTCGCGGTCGAGCACAAGGCCGATCGGTCAGAGGTGACCGCGGCCGACCGGGAGGCCGAACGCCGAGTGGTCGAATATCTTGCCGTCAACCGTCCCGACCACGCTGTGTTCGGCGAGGAGCACGGGACAGCGGGCGAACAAGGCGCAGATTGGACATGGATCATCGACCCCATCGACGGGACCTCGGGCTTCACCCGCGGAATCCCCGTCTGGGCGACGCTGATCGCTCTCGAACACCGACGTGACGGGTTGCGCGTGGCGATGATCTCAGCTCCGGCGCTCGGCCGACGCTGGTGGGCGACGGCCGGCGGTGGCGCATGGGCCGATGGGCGGCGCTGCGCCGTGTCGACCGTGACCTCGATCGCCGAAGCCCAGGTCAACATCGTTCTCAATGATGGATGGGACGAACTCGGCGCAACCGACGCGCTTGTTCGCCTCGCCCTCGACGCCCGCCGCAGTCGCGGGATGGGTGATTTCTGGCAGCACTGCCTCGTCGCTGAAGGTGCTGTCGACGTAGCGGTGGACGCCGTGGGTCTCGAGCCGTACGACATCGCAGCGGTGCGCCTCCTCGTGGAAGAGGCAGGCGGACGCCTCACCGACCGTCTCGGCCGACCGAGTCACGCTGGACCGACCGCCATCAGTTCGAACGGACTGCTACACGACGAGGTGCTTGCTCGTCTCGACGCGCCAGTACCGTACGGCCGATGAACGAGAGGCCGCGCCACACCGCTGCGACTGAGGCCATCTCAGCTGGTCGAATTGCCAATGACCGGGCGCTGTCGACGCCGATCTGGACGTCGGCCGTCTGGGAGGCGCCTGACGCCGACGAAGCCGCTCGACAGGCCACAAGTGTTCGACCCGAACGGTTCTACAGCAGGTACGGCAATCCCACAGTTCGGGCCTTCGAGGACGCGGTCGCCGCACTCGAGCGGGCCGAGGCCGCGCTCGCCTTCGGCTCGGGCATGGGGGCGCTCTCAACAGTTCTGTTCGCGTTGTGCTCCGCTGGAGACCATGTCGTGGCTTCGCGCAACTGTTACGCCGGAACCAAGGCGCTGCTCGACGGGCCAGCTGCGCGCCTCGGCATCTCGACCACGTGGGTCGATGCGACCCGGCCGGGTGCCATCTCCGAAGCAGTCGAGTCCGGCCGCACCATGCTCGTCATCGCCGAGACACCATCGAACCCATTGCTGGACCTGGTCGACCTCGACGAACTCGGATCCATCACCGGACCGTTCACCGTCGTCGACTCAACCTTCGCGACGCCGCTCGGTCAATGTCCCCTCGAGCGCGGAGTGGATCTCGTCATGCACTCAGCGACAAAAGGAATCGCAGGGCACAACGACGTGACGATGGGTGTCGTGGCTGGTGAACGAGAGTTGATCGACACGATCTGGGGATATGGCGTGATCCACGGGGCCACGCCATCACCATTCGATGCCATGCTCGCACTACGCGGCCTGCGGACCCTCGATGTACGACACGAGCGACAGTGCAACAGCGCGCTTGAACTCGCCCGACGCCTCCGTGGTCATGCATCAGTCACAGCCGTTCATCATCCCGGGCTCGAGGATCACCCCCAGTTCGACATGGCCCGCGAGCAGATGGCGCGGTTTGGTTCGCTCCTCTCATTCGAACTCGGCCCTCAGTGCGGTTACTCCGACATCGTCGAACGCTTCGAACTCATCCGGTGCGCTACGTCCCTCGGCGGACCTGAGACCATCATGTGTCAGCCGTCATCGACCACCCACGCCCACCTGAGCCACGACGAACGATCTGAGATTGGCATCACCGATTCGCTCATCCGTCTCTCGGTTGGATTGGAGTCGGTTGACGATCTCTGGGCGGACCTCGAGATCGCCCTCAGATGATCTCGGCGGGCACGCTCGCTCTCGTCACCGTCTTCGTCGCCGAACTCGGCGACAAGACCCAGCTTCTCGCACTCGGTTTCGCAACGCGACATCGACTTCGCACCGTCATCGGTGCACTCGCTGTCGGCTATGGGATCTCCAACGTCCTCGCCACAATCGTCGGAGGAATCCTTGGCGAGGCACTACCCACCCGTTGGGTTGCCGTCGGAGGTGGTGTGATCTTCGTTCTGCTGGCTGCGTACACCCTTCGCACGAACTCCGATGCCGCCGCTGCAGCTCCGCACGTCAGTGGTTCAACTATCGCTGTGATCGCAACCATTGCTTCGACGATCGTGCTCGGTGAACTCGGTGACAAGACGCAGATCACCACCGCAACGCTTGCCGCCCGAGGAGACGCCATCGTCACCTGGCTCGGCGCAACGCTGGGCGTCACAACAGCAGGCGCGCTCGCCGCCGTCGCCGGACGGTCACTGACCGACCGGCTCGATCAGCGCCGGATCACCAAACTCTCAGCGGCGGCATTCGGGATTGCCGGCGCGATCACCCTGGTCGTCGGATTGCGCTGACGATCAGGAATAGAACGGGTTGGCGCCCGTGGTGTGATCGGTGAGATCTCGCACAGCGGAAATCCCCTCGACCGACTCGACCACCATCGTCTGGACGCCCTCGAGCATGGTTGCCTTGCTCATCGAGCAGCCATGGCAACCGCCGCCCATCGTCATGTAGGCCACACCCTCACCGTCGTGACCGACGTAGGTCACGAAGCCACCATGCGCGGCCAATGCGGGGTTCACCTCTGTGGCAATCACGGCCTCGACTTCGGCGGACAGCACATCACCGGTCTCAAGACCCTCGACGTTTGGCACCGATGGACGGTTGGGATTACGAATCACAAGGCCTTGCGATTCGGTGTGATCGAGCACAGCACCACGGAGGGAATCGACGGAGTCGGCGGGGACAATCACCTTGAGTTCGCCGATGGTTCGAACCTCATCGGTGAACGCCGCCGTCAAGAACTCGTCGAAGCCGAGGTCGTACCGGAACTCCTCACCGGGTTGCGACACGATCGCCATGCGGAGGCCGAGCGAAGACGGATCCTCCTCGGCGCCACGCAGACCGATGATCACCTCGAGGGCTGCGGGTGTGATCTCGATGATCGACTCAGGGCCAGACTCGGCGGCCAACGGGCTGTGGCGGGCGTCGGCCTCGGTCATGGGGACAGGCTACCGTCGCGTCCGATGACGGTCGACCCCTACCTGGCATGCCCACTCCCCGCCGAGTCCTACGTCGCCGTGGTGCGCGCTGAGGCTCAGCGCTTCGCTGCGATCGCTGCTCAAGCAGACCTCGCCACTTCCGTGACGTCCTGCGGCGACTGGACGCTCCGTGATCTCATCCGCCATGTGGGCTTCGTGCACCGCTGGGCGACCTCGGCGATGATGACCGGCGATGCACCCGACCGCGGCTCGATCGCAATGCCAGCGAATGATGAACAAGCCTCCATCGCAGCGTGGTTCTCTGACGGTGCCGAGACACTCGTATCGACCTTGACCGGTCTTGATCCGACAGCATCGACCTGGCACCCCTTTCCCCCGCCGGCGACCAATGCGGTCTGGCTCAGGAGGATGGCCCACGAGACCATGATTCACCGAACCGACGCAGAACTGGCGCTCGGGGAGGCACCGATGGTCGAACCCGAGATCGCGAGCGACGGCATCGACGAGTACCTGAGTCTCACCCTCCCCCACCTTCTCGCCAGCGGACGGGCCAAACTCCCCAACGGATCAATTCATCTGCACTGCACCGACGTGTCCGGCGAGTGGTTGGTCGTCGATGACAACGGCCTTGCGCTCAGGCGTGAACACGCCAAGGGCGATGCTGCCGTCCGCGGGCCGGCGGCGGCGATCCTCGCCGACCTCTGGGGCCGACGAGGGAGGCTCGGCGAGGTTGAGGTCGTCGGTGATGCAGCCGTGGCCGAAGCCTGGCTCGCAATCGGCGGAAACTGAGCTATGGAGTCCGGCACGGGATCGGGGACACAACCCGCGATCCCCCGAGCCCTCCTCGGCCAACTCGCCATCGTCGGCGCAACCACCTGTTTTGGCCTCAGCTATTCAGTGATCAAATGGCCTGGAACATCCGGATCAGTGATCGCGTGGTGGCGCCTCGCCGTCTCGACCTTGATCTGGTGGACCATCCTCTTGTTACGCCGACGGCAACGGAACATCCCGTTGCCGAGCCTCGCCACGTGGAAGGCCGTTGCCCCCGCAGCACTGTTCTTCGGCGTCAACATCTCGGTGCTGTTCACCGCCGTCACCCGAACGAGCGTCGCCCACACCGAGTTCATCACCGCTCTCACCCCGATCCTTCTCATTCCGCTCGGCCATCTCTTGTTCCACGAACGACCGCAATGGCGCGCGCTGCGCTGGGGAGCGCTCAGCTTCATCGGCATCGTGATCGTGCTGAGCGCCGGCCCCGACAACGGAGTCGCAACCCTCGGTGGCGACCTGTTGATGATCATTGCCGTATCCGCCTACGTGTCGTACCTTCTCGCCACCAAACGCGCCAGAGCCACCGGGGTGACCACCATCGAATTCATGTCGATCATGATGCCCGTTGCCTTGGTGACGGCCACGCCGGTCGCCCTGGCGGTCTCAGCGGACGAGTTCATCCCAGCGACCGGTGAGACCTGGGCAGCAATCGGCATCCTTGCAGTGCTCACCGGCATGATGGCCCATGGATTGGTGGTATTCGCTCAACGAACGGTGCCCATCGCCACCATCGGGGTGATTCAGGCTGGACAGCCGGCGCAAAGCACGTTTTGGGCATGGCTGTTCCTCGGAGAGACGATCAGTGCGACCCAAGTGCCGGGGATGGTGCTCGTGATCGCAGGATCTGCACTGGTCGTGTGGTTCAGCCAACGAACGTCCCTGCCGTCACCCTGACGCAACCGAGGATCAACCTCCGCGACACCGCCATCGGGTAGGAAGGGCGCGTGCGCATTCTGGTGACAAACGACGACGGCATCGACTCGGTGGGGCTCCATCACTTGGCAAGGGCAATGACTCGCCACGGCGAGGTCGTGGTCGTGGCTCCCGACACCGAGTACTCAGGTGCAGGCGCCGCCATCGGAGCGATACATCGCAACGTGCCCGAAGTGCACACAGCGCAGGTGGATGGCATTCCCGAGGCATGGGCGGTGAGCGGCGCTCCAGCGTTGTGCGTGTTCATGGGGCGACTCGGAGCGTTCGGCAAGCCGTTCGATCTCGTGGTGTCTGGCATCAACCCTGGTGCCAATGTCGGCCGCAGCGTGTATCACTCAGGCACGATCGGCGCGTGCCTGACAGCACGCAACGGCGGGATGAGCGGGATCGCCGTCAGCCAGGCGGTGACGGGTTGGGGCGTCGAAGGTCAGGGATGGGACGACATGATCGCCAACCAACATTGGGTGACTGCCGCCGAAGTGGCCGACGCATTCGTCGCTGGCCTGCTCACCGATGGCCTTCCTGCAGAGCCCGTCGTGGCCAACATCAACGTGCCGAACACCCCCACAGCAGAACTGCGCGGCTGGCGTCGTACACGCGTCGAGTTCGAACCGATTCGAGGTATGTCCAAGGCTGTTCTCAGTCCGATCGAAGGCCGAGTGGGTTCGTATGCGGTCGAATTCTCATACGGGGATGCCCAGGTACTCCCAGAAGACACCGATGGTGGCGCTGTCGAAGCCGGCTACGTGTCGGTCGGGTACCTGTCGCGCCTGACCGCAGAGCCGCGTGATGACCTCGCCAGCGCCGAGAGAACGCTCGCCTCGCTGATCGACCCCTGAGCGGGTACTCTCGTCATCGACAACCGGGGAGCTCGCGCCGAGCGGGCTGAGAGGATGGCTGGGGCCATCGACCCGTCGACCTGATCCGGGTAATGCCGGCGGAGGCAGCGATGGCAGAAATCACATCTGAACGACAACCCCAGACCGTGCTGGTCGTCATAGGGGCAGACCCGCTCAGCAGTGAGGCGCTCGTCGAGATTCCCCCCGCCACCACAATCATCGCCGCAGACTCTGGGACCGACGTCGCGCTTGCGGCCGGGATCGAGCCCGACCTGGTCGTCGGCGATCTCGACTCGATCTCCCCCGCCGGGCGCCGATGGGCCGCAACTCACGCGCGGATCGAGGAATATCCCGCCGACAAAGACTCAACCGATACGCAACTCGCGCTTGCTGCCGCAGCCGACCTCACGCCAGACCGACTCGTCGTGCTATCGGGAGGCGGTGATCGACTCGATCACGTCATTGCAGTTCTCGGTGCCTTGGCCTCCGGCGAACTCACGAGCATCCCAACCATCGACGCGGTGATCGCTGACCACCACATCCGTGTTCTGCACGGTCCTGGACGAACACGCCTTTTGGTGAGGCCGGGATCGACCCTCTCGACGATCTCCCTCGTCGGTACCGCGACCGGCGTACATCTCTCAGGCACCCGCTGGGAACTCGCCGGCGTCGATCTCGAACCACTGTCGGGGCGCGGCGTGAGCAATGTGACCGGCGCCGACTCGGTCGACGTCGCCGTCACCACGGGGGTGCTTGCCATATTCCATGAACCGAAGACAATGGAGCCCTCGTGAAGATCCGAGCCGTGTCACTCGCCATCTTCGTCGCAGCGATCAGCGCCTGCGGCTCGTCAGGGCCCTCAAGCCTCACCCTTGTCACGTACTCTTCGTTCCCCGTCGAGGGCACGCCACTCAACGAAGCCATCGATGCCTTTGAGGAACAGAGCGGTGTCAGCGTGGAGATTCTCGTCGCCGGGGACACCGGAACGATGGTCACTAAGGCAGTTCTCACCGCCGGTGATCCTGAGGGTGATGTCATGTGGGGAATCGACTCGACGATGCTCGGCCGTGCGGTCGACGCCGAGGTCTTCGACCCGTACCGGCCGGCCGGCCTCGACGCCGTGCGCACCGGACTGGTCGAATCCGTCCCCGACGATCTGGTGACCCCGGTCGACTTCGGTGATGTGTGCGTGAACGCTGACCGAGAGTGGTTCGACAATCAGGGGTTGGCGATTCCCGACAGCCTCGACGACCTCGCTGACCCCGTCTATGCCGGACTGCTCGCCGTGCAAGACCCATCGGCGTCATCACCGGGACTCGCGTTCCTCCTCGCCACGATCACTCGGTTCGCGGACTCGTGGGAGGACTATTGGGCGACCCTCGTCGCCAATGACGTTCTGATCACGAGCGACTGGGACAGCGCGTACTACGGGGCCTTCACGCGGGCGGGTGGCGATCGACCACTGGTGGTGAGCTATGGGTCGAGCCCGCCATACGAAGTGCTCTTCGGTGACGACCCAGATGCTCTCTCAGCGCCGACGTCAGTGATCGCCGACACCTGCTACCGCCAGATCGAATACGCCGGGGTGCTCAGGGGAACATCGATGCTCGATGAGGCGCGCCTCCTCGTCGACTTCTTGATCTCCGAGGACTTCCAGCAACACGTGCCGCTCGACCTCTACGTATTCCCGGCGATCGACATTGCCCTCGATCCGGTCTTCGTGCGCCATGCGGTTATCCCAGAGAACCCTGCGGCGATGGATCCGGCCGCCATCGACGCCAACCGAGCTGACTGGATCGAGCGATGGACGTCCGTCATCGGCTGAACCAGCCATCCCGTCGCATCAGCCTCACCTTCGCGGCGGTGCCAGTTCTCCTCGTCTTCATCTTCGCCATCACGCCGGCCATCACCCTCTCGGCCCGTGCCCTGGCCAACATCTCGGACCCGAACGCTGTCGCTGCGCGACGCGCCGTCAACATCGTGCTTGCGACACTGGCCCAAGCCTCCGTGTCGACGGTCGCCACGGTGGTGATCGGCGTGCTTCCGGGAATCGTGGTCGCTCGCCACCACTTCCGAGGCCGCGCCACGCTCCTGTCCTTCATGACGGCGGTCTTCGTCTTACCCACCGTGGTGATGGCGGCCGGTATCCAAGCGGTACTCCCCGAGGCCCTCGAACGCGGCTGGATCGCCGTGGTGACGGCGCATGTCGTGTTCAACGTGGCCGTTGTGGTCCGCATCGTCGGAACGACGCCTATGCCAGCCGCACTCGAACAGACCGCACGCACACTCGGGGCATCACCGATGACTGTGATGCGCACGATCACGCTGCCCCTCGTCAGCCCCGCCATCGCCGCCTCGGCCGCCATCGTGTTCGCGTTGTCGTTCACGAGCTACGGGGTCGTGCGAATTCTCGGAGGCATCGACGCAACAACCATCGAAGTGGAGATCTGGAGGCAGACCGTCGTCTTCGGACGCATCGATCGTGGCGTCGTGCTTGCGATCGTCCAGGTGCTGGTGCTCGGCGCACTCGCTCTCAGCGTGTTCAGCCTCCGTCGCCTCTTTCCAGAGTGGCATTTCGAACCGGGCGAGCGAACTCCGCTTCCACGTCGCGCTCGCGCCGTTCTGCTTCCGGTGGTGGGGCTCGTCACCGTGCCGATGGTGGCGCTCGCTATCGGGTCACTACGAGTCGACAACCAATTCAGGTTGTCGGCGTGGACCTCGCTCGGTGACACGTCGATCCGACCCGGGCTTGACCTCGGAGTCGACCCGGTCCGTTCGCTCGGTGTCTCAGCGGCTACCGCTGCGGTGGCGTCGACCATCTCGGTTGCAGTCGCGCTCTGCGTGGTCGCCGCTCTCGCTTGTGACCGCCGCATCGGCAAGGTCGCCGACGTCACGGTGATGGCGCCGCTTGGTATCTCTGCGGTCACGATCGGCCTCGGCATGTTGATCACGTTCGACACCTGGCCCATCGACTGGCGCTCCGGAGCACTGATGGTGCCCATTGGCCACGCTCTGGTGGCGACACCCTTCGTCGTCCGATCGGCGGTCGCAGCGCTCAGATCGGTGAGTGGAGACAGCGTCGACGTGGCATCAACACTCGGTGCCCCTCCGCTGCGGGCTCGTATCACCGCATTCGCTCCCGCTGTGGTGCCGGCACTCGCAACAGGGGCCGGACTCGCAGTGGCGATTTCGCTCGGCGAATTCGGTGCCACGAGTCTGCTCTCGCGATCGGGATCCGAGACGCTTCCGCTCGTGATCGATCGACTCTTGGCGAGAACCGGCGGAGATTTTCGTGCCCGCGCGCACGCTCTGTCCGTGATTCTGACCACCGTCGTCGTGGCCAGCACCATCGGGGTGGAGCGGCTCCTCAGGTCACGTAGGGTCGGGCAATGAGCGCCCTCGACCTACGTGGCGTGTGTGTGTCGAGAGGTGATCGACAGGTGCTGTCGGGGATCGACCTGCGAGTCGATGCAGGAGACATCGTGGCGCTACTCGGCCCGTCCGGCTGTGGCAAGTCGACTCTGCTCGCAGCAATCGCCGGACTCCTTCCCCTCGACTCAGGGCACGTCGCTCTCGGCGGGGTCGATCTGGCCGATACGCCCACCCACCGTCGTGCCATCGGGCTCGTCCCCCAAGGCGACCACCTGTTCTCGCACCTCGATGTCAGTGGGAACATCGCCTATGGGTTGCGACGGGCACGATGGACTTCGCAAGACCGGATTGAGCGAGTGAACGCACTGCTCAGCCTCATTGAGATGCACGAGTTCGCGCACCGCCGGGTCGACGAGTTGTCGGGAGGCCAAGCCAAGCGAGTGGCCCTTGCACGCGCCGTCGCGCCACGGCCGCAGCTGATTCTCCTCGACGAACCGCTGACCGGTCTCGACAGTCACCTCCATGATCGACTCATGCGCGATGTCGTCTCATTACTTCGAACTGAGGGGATGACGTCGATCTGGGTGACCCACGACCGAGCTGAGGCATCAGCG
>JAQCGT010000169.1 GCA_027730505.1 Actinomycetota bacterium
GACCCGGTATCACTCGTTGGTACTGGAGCCGAGTTCGGTTCCCGATGTGCTCGAGGTGACGGCGACGACAGGCGACGGGATGATCATGGGTGTGCGGCACCGTGAGGTCGACGTGGAGGGTGTGCAGTTCCACCCCGAGTCGATCTTGACGAGCGCCGGTCACGATCTGTTGCGCAACTTCGTGAACCGTTGTTCGTGAACTAGTCGGCGCTGTCAAACACCCTGAAACCGAAGTACTCGAGGATCGCGGTGCATTGCGTGCCGAACGTGGTTCCACAACTTCCATCGGTGCGAGCTGCCTTTGCCGAGAGTGAAATGACGCCGGATTGAGGTAGGGGTACTCGGCTGCTGGTAATCCAGAGGTAACCGTCCTCGGCAGGGGTCGACTCGTCAACACAGACTGTTGAGTCGTCCAGACCTCCCTCTGTGCTCGACTCAATTCTAAGACAGAGTTCAAAACCGGCCCTGGTGATGTCTTGCACTGCTGCAGTGAACTCCACCTCAGCTGACTCTGAATACCGGCCTTCAGGCACCGGTGCGCCGAATCGACCTGCGGGGTCGGAGTATTGATAGTTATGCCAGTCGCTGTAGTAGGAGGTGTCCAATGCGAACGTGACACCTGCGATTCCCTTGAGGGGTAGGAGAGGTTCCCCGGTCTGCAGGCGGGCCACTGACTCGCTGAGGTCTCTCGTGAGATAGGCAGTGACGTCAATAATTACGTCGAGGTCTCCGATGTAGTTGTAGACATCAAACGCTCCGTCATTGAGCAGGACGGTTGCCGCATTGAAAGCGATGCTTCCCTGCGTTGGGTTCAACGTTGATGCCTCGGGTCTTGATTCACTAGATGGGAAAACCGTGAGAAAGGTCCCCTCCTCCGTTGCGTTCAGCGCGGTGATGTTCACCACTACTCCTGCAGCATCGTCCGGGATTGAGCCGAGGCCTCCAGCTTGCACCGTTCGGGTCTCTCCTGTTGACCACGGCTCTTTTGTTCCGCCGAGAGCAAAGGCCCCAGCGCGGGTATCCACAATTCGCTCCGGCGAGATTGACGTTGTGGCGAGGTCCGCAACGCCGTTGGTATCGCGTGCCGAGATGTCTTGAGAATTCAGCATCGGCACGTATTGGTTCATGTTTCCCCGGTTGGCATCGACTGGTGCTGGATCCGTGGCGCCCATTGCGCCGATGAATCCTCCGGTGATGCCGGCAAGTAGGGCAGACGCAATGATCGGGAAACTGCGAGAACTCATTTCCCCTTCATATCGAAATTTCCGAAGTACGTGTGTACCGGCGTCGTCAGCCGGTGAGTTCGAGCAGTGTGGTTGCTGCATACCAGTGACGAGGTCGGCCTGTCGTCGGTGTGCGCATGCTGATCGATTCCACGATGTCGAGGTCGGCGAGTTGTCTGAGTGCTGTTCTCGCTGCTGGTTCGCTGACCGGGGTGAGTTGGGTCACGGTCTGAGCGCACAGCACGGGGTGTGTGGGAAGCAGGCTGATGATTCGGTGTGCCACCGAGTCGGATCGCAGCATGAGCGCGTCTGTTCGTCATCGCGCGAGGTGTTCTTCGGTGTAGGTGATGATGTCGATGGCGACGTCGGCTGATCGGGTGATGGCGTCGGCGAACCATCTGGTCCATTGGTCGGTGAGGCCCTGGCGATAGAGGGTGAGTCCGGCTTGGCAGCCGGCGATGTCACTGCGGATCTGCGCTGACAGCGGCGGAGGCACAGCCGTGTTGAAGCGGCTGGCCAGGAGGTACGCGACGAGTACCCGCCCGATCCGTCCGTTGCCATCGCTGAATGGATGGGTCGTTTCGAATTGGGCGTGGGCGATGGTGCTGAGGGTGATGGGGTCGAGGTCGTGGGGTTTGGGTGAATGCGACGAGGTCACCGATGTGCTGGTCGATGAGATCGGGTGCGATGCGACGTGCGCGGCGTGGCGTGGATTGGGCCCGCCGATCCATCCGAGTTCGGTCCGCCACGCGCCGATTTGTTCCGGTGGAAGATCACTATCGGCCATGAGCCGTTCGTGCCATCTGTGCAACACGTCGATGGTGAGGGCGTCGTGGTTGTCGATGGCGTCGGTGACGACGGCGAGGTTGGCTGCGATCAGATGTGATGGGTTGTCGTGTGCAATCTGGTCGGGTTCGTCGAGCGCGATGGCGGTGTGAGCGGGCGGCGCATCGACGCGTTCGACGTCGCTTGAGGTGACACCTTCGGCTCGCCTGAGCAACTGGTCGATGATGACGGTTCTGATGCTGCCGGTGTGATCAAGCGCATTGATGGCGAAGGGGGCACGCTCAATGGTGTGTCGTGTGGTTGCGGTAAACGCGAGATCGAGATGCGCAATCGGTTCGGGGACAGCAGCATCGATCTGATGCCCGTTCCATTCGGCCGGGATGGTTCGCAATAGCCGATCTTCTCGAAACAGCGTTTGTTTCGAAAGGCTAGCCGTTTGAGTCAACCCTCGGTCAGGCAGCGGCGGTGGTTGCGGGAGCGGCGGTGGTCTCGGCTGCGACGGTGGTGGGCGTTGCCGTGGTGGATGGTGCCGTCGATGTCGTTGCAGCCGTTGTCGTTGTCGTCGACGTGGGGGTCGTGGTCGTCGTGGTCGGTGCAACGGTTGTGGTCGTCGTCGTGGTGGTGCTCGTGGTGGTGGTCGGTTCGGGTGCCACGCCCACCACGATGATCACTTCGGTGCCTTTGTCGACTTCGGTGCCGCCCTCGATCGACTGTTCCATGATGAGTCCGTCGTTGGGGTCGTCTGGGTCGTCGAGATCGCGATACTCGACGATGGGTACGAGTTGGCGTGACTCGTCGGTGAGCAGCGTCACCGCCTGGTCTTCGGTGGCGCCGATCAGTGGCGGCACGGTCGTCTTACCGGGTCCGGATGACACGTAGACGGTGATGTCGGAGCCGCGCTTGACGATGGTGCTCGGCGCCGGGTCGGTGCGGATGACGGTGCCTTCGGGCACGGCGGCATCCACGATGCGTTCGACGGTGACGACGAGCCCGGTTTCGTTCTGCAGGAATTCGACGGCGGTGGCTTCGGGTTGGTTGATGACGAGAGCGGGTACCGACACTTCGTCGGGTCCGCCGGACACCACGATGAGCACGGGTTCGCTTTGACGGATGCGTTCGCCGCCGGCGGGTTCGGTGCGGATGACGAGCCCGACGGCCACGTCGCTCACTTCGGTCGTGTCGCTGGTGGTGAAACCGCGTGACACGAGTTGGCGGCGGGCTTCTTCAAGGGTGAAACCGGCGACGTTGGGCACGGTCTGAAGGGCCTCGGTCGGGTTGTAGTACAAGATGACGGTGGTGCCTTCGACGACGA
>JAQCGT010000170.1 GCA_027730505.1 Actinomycetota bacterium
GCGGTCGCATCGAGCGATGGGTCGTTACGCCATCGATCGAGTTGATCGGGGTTACGCAAGAGAGCGAGCAGACCGTTGCCGATGAGATTCACCGTGGTCTCGTGTCCAGCCACGTAAAGCAGCACGACGAACACGATCAATTCGGTCATGTCGAGACGGTCACCCTCGGACTCCGCTGTGAGGAGTGCCGACACCACGTCGTCCCCAAGATTGCTGCGTCGGTGTTCGATCACTTCGATGAGATACGGGATGAGTTGGCCCATAACGCCATCGGCGCGATCCAGATCCTCGAGGGTGGTGGTCGGTTCGAGGGTGGCGGTGAGCAGCTGACTCCAGTCGCGCAGCTCATCAGCACGATCGGTGGGCATGTCGAGCAGAGCGGAGATCACTTGAAAGGGGATCGGAAACGCAAGTTCGTCGATGACTTCCATTGATCCGCGCTCGAGAGCGCGCGCGAGCACGTCGTCGACCATCTGCTCGGTGCGCGTCCGCAGCGCCTCGACGGCCCTCGGAGTGAACGCCTGGGTGACGAGTCGCCGGAGGCGGGTGTGATCAGGAGGATCGAGATTCAGGATCGACTTCGACCGGTTCTCTTGACGCTCCCGGCGGCGCTTCATCACGGGGTCGACGATGGGGGCCTTCGAGTGGCGCTCGATATCCCGTCCGAACTCAGCGCCTCGCAGCGTCCGAGAAACATCCTCGTATCGAGTGAGCACCAGGTGGTGGTCGTCGATGCGGTGCACCGGATCGAGGGTGCGAAGACGCTCATAACGCCGGTAGGGGTCGGCTCGGAAGCCCGGATCGAGCGGGTTCCAGAGGGGTTCGATGTTCTCTGCTGTGGCCATGTTGATCCGATCGTCAGTCGTCGCCGGCTGGCCGGGCGGCGAGGGGGCGGATTGGAAGGGTGACCAAGGGATTCCACTCGTAGCACTCGTCATCTCTGCCGGGCCACACCACCCACTGCGCTCCGTTCCGACGGTCTGCCATTGCCCGGAGCATTGTCTCGACGACGCGATCGACGGTGAGGATCTCGAGTCCGAGTGATTGGATGTTCGCCTTGGCCTCCTCGGAGAGGATGGCCGTATCGGCGAAGCCGGGGCAAATGGCAGAGATGTGGACGTCGAGGCCGGCGCCGTAGCCATCAAGTGCAGCAGCCATGGAGCGCACGAATCCCACAACGGCGTGCTTCGTGAGGCCGTAGATCGGGTCTGGGGCGATCGGCACCAGACCGGCCACCGATGCGGTGACCAGGATGTCGCCAAATCCTGTTTCGACCATGTGGGGCAGCACGTGCTGTGCGCCGAACACCACGCCGTCGACATTGGCGGCCATCACGGTTCGGTAGCGCTCGCCGTCGAGACCAATGAGTGGCAGAGCACCCTCGGGTCGTATGTGGTTCGTGGCAACGCCAGCGTTCAGCACCGCCAGGTCGAACGGGCCATGTTCATCGATGAGCGCCGACCAGGCTCGAGCATCTCCCACATCCAGCCGAACGCCGACGGCTGACCCTTCCGGACACGAGTTGACGACCTCAGCGAGCCTGGTCTCGTCCACATCGGTGGCGACGCAGGTGGCGCCGAGTGCGGTCACCGCCTTGGTGAGTCCGGCACCGAAGCCGCTCGCGGCTCCGGTGACGATCGCTCTACGACCCTTCAGGTCTGGTTTGCTCATGTGAATCCATCCTCTCCCCAATCAGGGTGTTCGAACGTGTCTACCGCCTCGGACATGCGAGCGAGCACCGTCTCGACGATCTGAACTCTGGCCCAGCGCTTCTGCTCACCGGAGACGAGATGCCATGGGGCGAGGTCGTGATCGGTTCTGGCGAACATCTCCTCGGTCGCTTCAACGTATCGGTCGAGCTTGTTTCGATTGCGCCAGTCCTCATCGGTCAGTTTCCAGCGTCGGAGCGGATCGGCCTGACGCTTCTCGAAACGTCGCAACTGTTCTTCCGGCGAGATGTGTAACCAGAACTTGATGATGGCGACACCTTCGAGCGCGAGGTTGCGTTCGAACTGGACGATTTCGTCGTAGGCACGGCGCCACTGGGCCTCGCTGGCATAGCCCTCGACCCGCTCGACGAGCACCCGTCCGTACCAACTCCGGTCGAACAATGCGAACCCGCCGAGACCGGGAACGTCTTTCCAGAACCGCCAAAGAAAGTGCCGACGCTTCTCCTCGAAACTCGGTTTGGCGTAGGTGCAGACCCGATAGTGCCGAGGATCGAGCGGCTCGACGATGCGTTTGATCGCTCCACCTTTGCCACCCGCATCGGACCCTTCCATGACGACGAGGACGCCGGGGCCGAGTTCAGCTCGTTCGAGGTGTCCTCCGGTGTGGAGCCGGAGTCGGAGCAGTGCCCGCTGGGCACGCTGGAGACGCTCTTCGTATTCGGCGACGCTGAGCCGGGCCCCGAGGTCGATGTCGTCAAGACGTCCCATCAGGACGCAGCGACAGTGGTCAGCGCCGAGGACAATGCGTCGACGATTCGGTCGACCTGGTCGTCGGTTGTGACGAGCGGCGGGCAGAACGCGCACGAGTGATCGGCGATGGCGCGCACAATGACCCCTGAGCCGAGCATGTGGTCGCGCACCTTCGCCGCATCGACGCCTGGGTGCATGCCGGCGGCCCATACGGCTCCGTCCCCGCGAACGGCAGCGATCAGCCCGTCGTCGGCAAGTGATCGCAGCCCCGCCGAGAGCCTGGATCCGATCCGACCCGCCGACGCGAGGAGGTCTTCGCGTTCGATGATGTCGAGGTTGACCATTGCGGCAGCGGCGACCGAGGCATGGCCCGAATAGGTGTATCCGGTCTTGAGGACGTAGTCCGGGTCGGCTTCGAGGGGTTCTGAGACAGCTTTTGAGACGATCACTCCGCCGAGCGGTTGATACCCGGACGTGACGGCTTTGGCGAACGTGATGAGGTCGGGGGTCACGCCGTAGTGAATACTGCCGAACCACTGTCCGAGTCGGCCGAAACCGGTGATCACCTCATCGAAGATCAGGAGTGCACCGTGTTGATCGCAGAGGCGCCGAACCGACTCGAGGTATCCCTCCTCGGGTGGCCAGACGCCGCCTGCGCCCTGAACCGGCTCGGTGATCACCGCAGCGATCTCTGAGGACCGTTCGGCCATGAGCGTGGCGAGTGCTTCAACATCGTCGCCGGGAACTTGCACGACCTCAGGAACCAAGGGGCCCCAGCCCTCCTTGTTCGGCGGTAGGCCCTGCGCTGTGGTTCCGCCGTAGTTCGTGCCGTGGTACCCGCGCATCCGCGAGATGATCAACGTGCGTTCTGGGTGTCCTGCTCGAACATGTGCGA
>JAQCGT010000171.1 GCA_027730505.1 Actinomycetota bacterium
CGCAACGACGTTCCAGCACTGCGCGCTGCGATCGACGCGGCCGGTCATCCGGCGCTCTTCATGGTGGACTGCATCGCCTCGATGGGCTGTGAACGGTTCGAGATGGATGCGTGGGGCGTCGACGTCACCATCGCTGCTGCGCAGAAGGGCCTCATGACCCCTCCGGGACTCGCCATGGTCTGGGCCGGGCCGAAGGCGCTCGCCGCTCACGAACATGCTGACTTGCGAAGCCGCTACTGGGACTGGACCTACCGCACCGAGGATGGCCCGTATTACCTGCGGTTCTGTGGAACACCGCCGGTCTCCCACCTGTTCGGTTTGGCCGAGGCGCTCCGCATGATCGACGAAGAAGGACTTGAGGCCCGTTGGGAGCGCCACGAGCGCCTCGCCGACGCGGTGCGCGCCGCAGTCTCAGCGTGGTCGACCCCAGGCGGAATCGACTTCGTCGCAACACATCCGCATCAGCGATCGCACTCGGTCACGACGATCACCACCGGGACGATCGACGCCTCGCGCATGCGTGAGATCTCCCGGGTGTCGATGGGAGTGACACTTGGTCTCGGCATCGGTGGTGACGAGTCGGCCTCGTTCCGAATCGGCCACATGGGTCATACAAATGCACCGACCGTGCTCGGCGTGCTCGGAACCATCGAGACGGCGCTCACCGCAATGGATGCGCCCATGGGTGGCTCCGGTGTTGCGGCCGCAGCGGCGACTCTCGCTGCTGACTGAGTCAGCCTGCGCTCGAAGAACGACGTCGACGAGAACGTCGACCAGAGCCACCGACCGACGGCTCCCACCGGAAGGTTCGCCGTGCCAGCAACGCACCGACCACACCCCACAGCGCCACATAGATGAGCGCTGACGTGTCGAATCCTGATCCGGTGACCGTCGGGTTCAACGTGTCCTGAAAGGCGTTGACGAAGGGCTTCAACGGGAACACGTCACCAACGACCTCGAGCCACCGGGGCGGATCGTCAAGCGGGATGAACACGTCGGAGACGAATGCCAACGGCAGAATCGTGGCGTTGGCAGCCGCCGGTGCGGAATCGGCATCGGGGACCACGCCCGCAAACGCCAGGCCGAGCATGGCGAACGCCGTCACGCCCACGGCGAAGGTGATGATCATCGCCGGCACCTTGGCGAGTTCGATCGAGAGGTCATAGAACACCACGCCGATCGTCAACTGCAGGAGCACCCCGAGCAGCGCCATCGCCAGCGCTGACGACACCCATCCTCCGAGGTAGACGCCGAGCGGCACCGGCGTGGAACGCCACCGCTTCAAGATCCCCTCATCTCGGCGAACCGGCACCACATTCACGAGGTTGGTGTAGGTCGCCGACACAGCAGTGAACGCAGCGAGGCCGCCCGTGTAGAACTGTTGAACAGACCACGACCCGCTTGCGGTGTCGACGGTGCCGCCGCCGAACAAGGCGTTGAACAGCACCAACATCACTGTCGGCAGACCGAGGGTGAAGAACATCCCGACCTTGCTACGGGCGAACGTACGGAACTGATAGCGGGCCTGGATGAGCCAGAGGGTTGCCATCGACGGGAACGCGCTCATCGGTCGTCCTCGTTGCCAATCGCCAAGAACACGTCCTCGAGCGAGGGCCGCCGCACCGTCAGCCCTGGTAGCTCAACACCGAGTGCCACGGCGCTCGACGTCAGGTCGGCGAGCAGCGCTGTTGGATGCTCGGTCTCGATTCGAACCGAGTGACCTACGCGCTCAGCTGTCTCGGGGAGCCTCAGTGCGGAGATCTCTATCCCGGATGGGAGGTCGAAACTGACCGTCGTGGTCGGTGACATCGCCATCAACTGCTCGGGGGTTCCCTCGGTGACGAGTCGACCACCAACGAGAACGCCGACACGGTCGGCAAGATGTTCGGCCTCATCGAGGTAGTGGGTGGTGAGCAGAACCGTCATACCGCCGGCGCAGAGGCGCTCGACCAGTTCCCACGATTGCCGCCGTGCGACCGGGTCGAAGCCGGTGGTGGGTTCGTCGAGGAACAGCACCTCGGGATCACCGATGATGCCGAGGGCGAGGTCGAGGCGACGCCGTTGTCCGCCCGACAGCGATCCGATTCGGGCATTCGCCTTCTCCTCGAGGCCCACCATGGCGATCACCTCGTCGGCCGGTCGCGGTGATGAGTAGCACGAGCCGTAGACGTCGAGGCTTTCGCGCACGGTGAGTTCGCGCTCCACGGCAGACGACTGAAGCACGATGCCGATCCGGTCGCGGAACTCACGACCGGCAGACGCCGGGTCCATGCCGAGCACACTCAGCGACCCACTCGTGCGACTGCGGTGGCCTTCAAGGATCTCGACTGTGGTCGACTTGCCGGCACCGTTGTGGCCGAGCAGTCCATACACCTCGCCGGAAGCGATCTCGAACGAGACCGAATCGACGGCGCGGTGCTCGCCGTACTCCTTCACGAGATTCCGCACCTCGATCGCCGGCATGACGGTCACGCTACCGAGGGTCGTCACACCGACTACTCAATCACTTCGGGTTCAGTGGCGAACGAGCTCAACTCACTGCCGAAGTCGTCGTCCATGATCGAAACCAACAGGACGATGAACCCTTACGGCCACGTACACGCCACCTTCAAGGGGCCGACGCAAGACCGTCTGGTTGACATGTGGGACGCGGCGTCAGCGGGTGACATCGATCTGCTGCTATCCCGCGTCACGACGTGATGCCTGCGGCTCTGTCACCGAGTGGCCGTCCCACCGCGCCCTCGCTTGTCGTCGGACGGCACGCCGTGACAATGATTGGGTGATGACACCGCATCGAACGATACGCATCGGTGGCTGGTTCCAGGGACCGACCGGTTCTGGACAGGGTGGATGGACGTCACAGCGTTTTCTCGCAGCACTCGGTGATCTCACGGATCGTCCCCTCACCGCGTCGATCCGAGCGCCGATCCCACTTGAGGTCGATCTGACAATCCACGCGCTTCAACCCGGTGATGTGAGGGAGCAAACCTGGGAACTGCGGGATCCAGACGACACCGTGATCGTGACGGCACGCTCGTGGGATCCTGTCTTTGCTGACACAGACCCCGTATCGATCGACGAGGCGCGTGCCGCTCGCGAGCGTTTCGCCGAGATCGTCGTCGAACACCCGGTGCCGTCGTGTTTCTCGTGTGGCCAGATGTCCGATTCGATGCGGGTGCACGCCGGTCCACTTGGGGCGGGCAGCACTGGTGATGATCGCTTTGCCACC
>JAQCGT010000172.1 GCA_027730505.1 Actinomycetota bacterium
TGATGATGTGTCGACGGGTCGTCGAGCGAACATCGAACATCTTGAACATCGAGACGATTTCTGTTTCGTTGAGCGCGATGTGTGCGCTGACGGGCTCGTTGATGCGGTTGGTGCTGCGATTGATGGTGGTCGGGTGTCAGCGGTGTTGCACATGGCCAGTCCCGCGTCACCGCCCGCGTATCTGGCTCGGCCACTTGAGACGCTTGCGGTCGGTTCGACCGGCACCGGCAATCTGATCGCTGTCGCGCACGCCCACCAGGCCAGGTTTTTGTTGGCGTCAACGAGCGAGGTGTACGGCGACCCGCTCGAACATCCCCAGGTCGAAACCTATTGGGGGAACGTGAACCCGATCGGTGAACGCTCGGTGTATGACGAGGCGAAACGGTTCGCTGAAGCACTCACCACCGCCCATCAACGTGCGAATGGTCTTGATGCTCGCATCGTGCGGATCTTCAACACCTATGGGCCTCGGATGCAACCCGACGACGGTCGGGTCGTCACGAACCTCGTGCACCAAGCACTCGCCGGTGAACCACTCACCTTGTATGGCGACGGCACCCAGACCCGCAGCTTCTGTTACGTCGATGACGAGGTCGCCGGCATTCTGGCGTTGCTCGATTCGGATGTGACCGGCCCGGTCAACATCGGCAACCCGAACGAATTCACCGTTGCCGAACTCGCCGACGAGATCCGTGCCGTGCTCGGCGTCGACCCCGGCATCGTGCACCGCCCCCTCCCATCCGACGACCCGAAAGTCAGACGCCCCGACATCACCCGGGCCCGCACATTGCTCGGATGGGAACCCACCATCACCCTCGCCGACGGACTCCGCCGCATGATCGACTCGCTCGCCGAGTGACCGGACCGGAACTCTCTTGGACGGCTTCCAGCACCGTATGATCCTCTGACGTGCCGCGCAGCAGAGTCATCCACAATCGGGTGGTTCGATCAATGCGCCCCGATGTGTTCTCTCAGCGACGCGACGAGATCCACAAACTGGTCCGCCGCTCGCGCGAGGTCGTGTTGCTGGCCGCCGTCACCGGTGTCGTCACCGGACTCGCCGTCCGACTGTTCGAACTCGGCGTGCACGAGGTGTATCACCAGATCGCCGAGGCCCCGCTCTGGCTGGGCGCGATCGCTCCGGTGATCGGCCTCATCATCGCAGCTCTGGCATTGCGCACGATCGGGGCAGGCACCTCCCCGTCGACATCAGATGAATACCTTCATGCTTTTCACGACTCGAATTACCGGCTCGGTGTGCGGGCGCTCGTCGCACGGGTGACCGCTGCCATCGCCACACTCGGTTCGGGCGGTGCTCTCGGTCTTGAAGGTCCCTCGCTCTACGGCGGATCAGCACTCGGAGCCCAGATCCAACGCCGGCTCAAAGGCCGATTTCGAGGCAGTGACCATCGAACGCTGCTCGTGGCAGGCGCTGCGGCAGGTGTTGCAGCCATCTTCAAAGCGCCGGCGACCGGGGCGATCTTCGCGCTTGAAGTTCCGTTTCGTGACGATCTCGCCCGACGAATGCTGCTGCCTGCGTTGGTCTCGAGTGCATCGGGATACTTCACCTTCGTGTCGTTGAGCGACACCGCTCCGTTGTTGTCGGCGACCGTCATTCCGATTCCTCAGTTCGAGATCCGGGACCTTTTCGGTGCGTTGGCAATCGGCGTCGCCTGCGCGTTGGGAGCAAGGGCCTTCGCCAAGTTGATCAGAATGGCGAAGGGGCTCACCGTTCGGGCGTTCCCGATCCGACTCGCCATCGCGTCAGTGACCCTCGTTGGCTTGTTCATCGTGTCGCGCCAACTGACCGGGCAGAGCTTGAGCCTCGGTGCCGGATACGAGGTCATGACCGAATGGCTCTTCGTCGAAGCCGATATCGCCGTTTGGCTTCTCATCGCCGTGTTCGTGATCCGCTCGGTGGCGTCAGCAGCAACAGTCGTCGGCGGCGGGGTCGGCGGGGTGTTCGTGCCATTGGTGGTCGGTGGGGCGATTGTCGGTCGAGCTGTTGGCGAGGTGATCCACCCCGAGCGATTCACGCTCTACACGCTCATTGGCATTGCGGCGTTCCTCGGCGCTGGCTATCGAGTGCCACTGGCTGCTGTCATGTTCGTGGCCGAGACCACGGGGCGTCCCAATTTCATCGTGCCGGCGCTGTTCGCCGCTGTTGCAGCGGATCTGGTGATGGGTGATCAGTCGATCACGAGTTACCAGCGCAAGCCCGGTCAACTCTGACATTCGCCGAGTCGGGCCGGCTGGCGGGCGACTGTCAGAATCGGACCATGGGGATGACTGAGGGTTCGATGGTCGAGGTGACGGCCGAGATGCAGGGCACGGTGGTGACGTGGGAAGTTGCGCCGGGTGACCGCGTGCGCGAGGGGCAGGTGATCGGTCTCCTTGAGTCGATGAAGTTGCACCACGACATCATCGCCGCCGTCGGTGGAGTCGTCACCGCCCTTGCGGTCGAGGTCGGTCACACCGCTCGCCCGGGTGATGTGCTGATGAGTATTGATGCATCGGTCGTCGCCGATGTGGCTGCAGCCGATTCATCGGCAGGCGCACTGGTCTCGTCGCCGCTCGGCCTCGAGCGTCCCGATCTTGCGGAAGTGATCGAACGGCATCGGCTCGGCACCGATGATGCCCGACCCGCGGCGGTCGAGCGTCGACGCGACCGGCAACGGCGGACTGCTCGAGAGAATGTGGAAGACCTCATCGATGCGGGCTCTCTTGTCGAGTACGGGCCGTTGGTCCTCGCCGCGCAGCGAAAGCGCCGTGATCTCGATGACCTCATTGCGAACACGCCAGCTGACGGACTCGTCGGCGGGATCGCGTCGGTCAACGGTGACCTCTTCGCCGGCCGTGACGCCCAGTGCGTCGTGATGTCGTACGACTACACCGTGTTGGCGGGAACACAGGGCCACCAGAACCACCGCAAGAAGGACCGACTCTTCGAACTGGCCGAGCAGTTACGACTCCCGGTGATCTTCTTCACCGAAGGTGGTGGGGGCCGCCCCGGCGACACCGACACCGGCGGCGTGACCGGTCTCGACTGTCTCGCGTTCTTGTGGTGGGGTCAATTGTCAGGAACCGTGCCCATGGTGGGCATCAATGCCGGGTATTGCTTCGCGGGCAACGCAGCGATCCTCGGTTGCTGTGACGTGGTGATCGCTACACGGGACTCCAACATCGGTATGGGGGGTCCGGCGATGATCGAAGGT
>JAQCGT010000173.1 GCA_027730505.1 Actinomycetota bacterium
CCTCGTCCCGTCGGCCTTGACCTCGGCCGGTATCGGTACCTCGATGGTGAGAATTCCGTGCTCGTAGTCGGCCGAGATGTCCCTGGGTGAGGTGCTCTCTGGAACCCGCAGGGTGCGGCGGAAACTGCCGTACCGGAACTCGCTGAACCGCCCGTCGTCGTCGTTGGTGTGCTCCTCGGAGCGCTCGGCGGCGATGGTCAGCATGCCGTCGGCAACGGTCACGTCGATGTCGTCGTCAGGGTCGAAGCCAGGCAGTTCAGCGCGGATGATGAGGTGACCGTCGTTCGTGTGCTCTTCGACCCGGATCATGTGATCCCGTCGCACGATTCCGTCGCGGCGGAACGGATCCCATCCCTCCATCCAGTCGTTGAAGCGTTGGATCAGCGGATCGGGGCGCAGTTCGAGAAGTGTGGTCATGACGGCTCCTTGGTCAATGGTTGTGATCAGTCGATGCGGTTCATCGTCGGGATGAGGGGTGGGTGCCACCGACGATGTTCTGGACCGCCGGTGGCACCCGGAGTCATGATGACGCCTCCGTGTCAGAGCGTGGAGTGGAATCCGTACCGGAATGACGGAAACGCTTTGCTACCGTCGATTGCAGCGAGATTCGGGGGAATCGATGGGGGATGCAGTTGCGGTGACCGATGTCGACGGCGTGCGTCGCATGACGCTGTGTCGTCCCGAGGCGTACAACACCATCACTCCCGCACTTCGCAATGAACTCGCAGAGGCCATCGAGTCCGCGCAGCATGAACGGTCGATCAAGGTCCTGCTTCTCGACGCCGAAGGACCCGCCTTCTGTGCCGGCTACGGGCTCGACTGGTCGACTGACGAACAGGCAGCCGAGGAGGACCGCGGACGCACCGGACGTATCTGGGACAGCGCTGCCGACCTCCACATGATCGGCCAGTTCGCCGACACGTGGGCGCAACTTCACGACTCAGTGAAGCCGACGATCGCTGCGGTTCACGGCTGGTGCATTGCGGGTGGAACCAACATCGTCTTCAACGCACACCTCATCCTCGCCGCTGAGTCGGCCCGATTCGGATATCCGCCATCGCGCGTGTGGGGAGTGCCAGAAGCCCCATGGAACTGGGTTGCGCGCATGGGTCTCCAACACGCACGGCGCTACATGCTCACCGGCGACGAGTTCGACGCCCACCAAGCCCACGCGATGGGACTAGTGCTCGACGTCGTGCCCGACGACAACCTCCACGGTGAAGCGATGAGCCTTGCCCAGCGGATCGCACAAGTGCCGACCAACCAGCTCGAGATGATCACCCGATCGCTCAATGCCGTCGCCGACCACATGTATGACCCACCCGCCTCACGTCGACTCGCCACGATCTTCGACGGGGTGGCACGGCATTCGCAGGAAGGGCGTGACTTCGTCGAGCGCTCCCGTGAGGTCGGTTTCCGCGAAGCGGTGCGCGAACGGGATCGACCATTCGGCGACTACGGCGAACGTCCCCGTCAATGAACAAACAACGCACCATGAGGAGTTCTCGATGACCACACCACCGCTCACCCTCAGCCACACGGTCGGCCCGTCCGAGCCGGCGATTCTCGAGTTGACTCTCGGCGACGTGCTTCGGCGCGCCGCGCGTGAACGGCCCGACACGCCGGCCCTCGTCTCAAGCAGCACTGGGGCGAGCTGGACCTTCGCTGAACTGCTCTCCGACGCCGAAGCCGTGGCGAAAGCGCTGGTCGACCGATTCGAACCGCGGAGTCGCGTCTCAATCTGGGCTCAGAACCTCCCCGAGTGGGTCGTCGCCGAGTACGCGATCGCACTGGCCGGCATGGTCATCGTGACCGTCAATCCCAACCTGCTCCCCGACGAAGCGGCGTATGTGTTCAACCAGTCGAAATCGTCTGGTGTCATCGCGTCCTCGGGGTATCGAGGTCGTGACCTCACGGCGATCGCCGCCGACCTCATGGAACGCTGCCCAAGCGTCGAACAGGTCATCACCTTGAACACGCTCTCCCAATTGGTCGATGAGGGCCGGAGCTCAGCGGCTGTGCTCCCTTCCCCTGACCCCGGTGACCTCGTCATGATCCAGTACACGTCAGGAACAACGGGATTCCCGAAGGGCGCGAGCCTGCATCACCGTGGTCTCGTCACCAACGGGCTGCACTCGACCCTACGCAACGGCTCCGAACCCGGCGACGTGATGCTCGGCGTCATGCCGTTGTTCCACACCGGCGGATCTGTGCTCGCCGTGCTCGCTTCGGGAACGAGGATGCTGACCCTCGTCACCGTCGAGGAATTCGAACCCGGTCACGTTCTCGACACCATCGAGCGATACAAGGTGACGCTCGGCGGCGGTGTGCCGACGATGCTCATCGCGATGATGGAACACCCGACGTTCGCTGATCGCGATCTATCGAGCCTCCGCACGATCACGTCCGGTGGTTCGACGGTGCCTGCAGCACTCGTCGAACGTTTCGAGCGGGAGGTCGGAGCCAAACTGACCATCGTGTTCGGACAGACCGAGATGTCGCCAGTCGCCACCATGACCCGACCCGACGATGCCGTTGATGACAAGGCCAACACGCTCGGAACTGCATTGCCACATGTCGAGATCAAGATCGTCGACGCCGATGGCAACACCGTTCCCATCGGCGAGCCAGGTGAGTTCTGCGCCCGCGGCTACCTCAATATGTTGGGCTACAACGACAATCCACAGGCGACAGCGGAGACCATTGATGCCGATGGCTGGTTGCACTCGGGCGACATCTGCTCGATGGACGAACGCGGCTACTGCTACATCGTCGGCCGCCTGAAGGACATGATCATCCGCGGCGGTGAGAACATCTACCCGCGCGAGATCGAAGAGGTGCTCTTCCGACATCCGTCCGTCGCCGAAATCGCTGTCATCGGTCTGCCCGATGACAAGTGGGGCGAAATAGTGGGTGCTGTCGTTCGCCCCACCCCCGGCACCTCACCGACGGTCACTGAACTGCAGGACTGGGTCCGCCAACATCTCTCCCGACATAAGACACCAGTGGCATGGTTCAACACCGACACGTTCCCACTCACCGGCTCGGGGAAAATCCAGAAGTTCCGGCTCGTCGAGATGTGGCAAGCCGGGGAACTCTCCCCACTTGCCTGAACGAGCGACGCTGCATCACCGTTAGCGTTTCGTCATGCCCCGGATCGCCATGTTGCTCTGCGACGACCTCGGCTCCCGAATCGCGGCG
>JAQCGT010000036.1 GCA_027730505.1 Actinomycetota bacterium
GTCGCTGACAGTTCACCTGAGGTTCACCCACTCCGGTGAGGTCGTTCACCTTCGATTCCTAGTTTCCGGTCGTCGCTGCTCCTGCAGTGACAGTCCCCCGTGAACGACATCTGATTGGAGATGACAGCGTGAAACCACTTTCTAAGCGAGTTGCAGCCTTTGGCGTTGCGGCATCGCTCGCTATCGCCGCTTGCGGCGGAGACGACACGGCCGACGAGCCGTCAGAGGAGACCACCGAGGAGACCACGGCGACGACAGCCACCTCGTCGGGCGACATTTCGGGCACTGTTGTGGTGTCGGGTTCGTCGACGGTTGAGCCGATTTCGATTGCTGTGGCGGAGAAGTTTGCTGCGGAGAACCCGAACGTGGATATCTCGGTTGATGGTCCTGGTACGGGTGATGGCTTCAAGCTGTTCTGTGCTGGTGAGACCGACATCAATGACGCGTCGTCGAAGGTGAAGCCGGCACAGCTCGAAGAGTGCGCGGCGAACGGTATTGAGATGATCGAGTTGCGGGTTGGCAATGACGGCATCACGATGATGACGAACACGGCCAATTCCGCTGTCGAGTGTGTGTCGTTCCCGCAGATCTACGCGTTGACGGGTCCAGAATCTCAGGGCTTCGAATCGTGGGCGGACGCGAACGCGCTGGCCGCTGAACTTGGTGAGACCGGCGAGCTGCCGGATGCGCCGTTGTCGCTCGTTGGCCCCGGTGAGGAGTCAGGTACGTTCGCTTCGTTCGTCGAGATCGTCATCGAGGAGTTCAACGAGGATCGCGGGCAGGATGCGACAACCCGTCCTGATTATCAAGCATCGGCCGATGACAACGTCATTATTCAGGGCATTCAGGGTTCGGACACGTCGTTGGGTTGGGTGGGCTTCGCCTTCGCCAAGGAAGCCGCCGACGTCAAGATCCTTCAGGTCGCTGAAGAAGCGGGTGGCGATTGTGTCACGCCGACTGACGAGACGATTGCCGATAACTCGTACCCGATCTCACGTCCGTTGTTCATCTACGTGAACAAGGCCAAGGCTGAGTCGAACCCGGCGCTCACCGCCTATGTCGACTACTACCTGAGTGACGCCGGCATTGCCTCGGTGTCCGAGGTCGGATACGTGAGTTTGTCGGATGCCGATCTGGCATCTCTGCGCAGCACCTGGGACAGCCGCACGGTCGTTGCCGGCTGATAGCAGAATCAACCTAGCTCTGTGGTCACGGTGGGGGACGGGCGATGCCCGTCCCCCACAACGACTACCGTTGCGTGTTCCTGACGTTCAGGGGTCCTTATGACGAGTCTTCCAATCGAACCTCCTTCACAGCGAATGCCGCTTGCCCGAACGCCTGTTAACTTGGAGGCGCTCCGACTCACTGGTCGTCGAGCTGTTGCCGAGACACTTGGGCGCTATGCGTTCTTCTCTGCTGCGTTCTTCTCGATCATCGTCAGCGGGATGATCGTCTGGTCCCTTGCGGCTGAGACATGGACGTTCGTGTCTCAGGTCGACTACTCGACGTTGTGGACCGACGGGTGGTTCCCGCGTCGAGGGATGTATGACATCAAGACCTTGGTCGTTGGCTCGCTGCTCACCACCATCGTGGCGATGCTGGTTGCTGTACCCCTTGGTCTCGGGGCTGCGATCTATATGTCGGAGTACGCCAAGCCCTCCGTTCGTAAAGTGTTGAAACCGACGCTTGAGGTTCTGGCGGGTATTCCGAGTGTTGTTCTTGGATTCTTCGCCCTCACGTTCATCTCACCTGAGGTTGTCCAGAGGCTGTTCTCCGGGGCAACACAGTTCAACATGCTTGCAGCAGGTATTGGCGTCGGCATTTTGACGATTCCTTTGGTCGCGAGCGTCTCCGAGGATGCAATGCGTTCGGTGCCCGACACTCTGCGTGAGGCGTCCTACGGAATGGGAGCACGCAGGGTGTCGACGGTCCTGAGAGTGGTGGTGCCTGCGGCCGTGTCTGGACTCGTTGCCGCTCTCATCATCGCCATCTCTCGGGCGATCGGTGAGACGATGGTCGTCTTCATTGCGGCTGGCGCGACCGGTGGTTCCCTCTTTAGCGTAGATGTGCTCGGGCCAGGCCAGACCATGACCGCCGCGATCGCATCGCAGGCCGCCGGCACCGACCAAGTCGTCGGTGAGGGGCTCACCTTCCAGAGCCTGTTCTTCGTCGGATCGCTCCTGTTCCTTCTGACTCTCCTACTCAATCTCGTCGCCGATCGTTTCGTTCGGCGGGTTCGGCAGAAGTACTGATATGGCACTCTCGACCCCATCCTCATCCTCAGTGCGAGCTGCAGAAACTGTCCGTTCAGGTCTGACCGCTCGTCAGTCCGACCCTTTCGGCCGCGCCTTCCAGGTATCGCTGTGGGTTGCGGTACTGGCGACGGTTGCCATTCTGGGCGTCCTGATCTTCGATGTCGTCACCCACGGGTGGGGAGTCCTTGCCGGTGAGACGGGGGACTTCCTGACAGGACGACTCGGATCGCAGCCGGAGAATTCCGGTCTTGGCCAGGCTATTCGCGGCACCTTTTACATCGGCGTGTTCGTCGTCGTGCTCACGTTTCCGCTCGGTATCGCGGCGGCGATTTACCTTGAGGAATACGCGCAACACGGTCGTCTCAACTCGTTGATCTCAGTTGCGATTCGAAACCTTGCAGGTGTGCCATCGGTGGTGTACGGCATCCTTGGTCTCACGATCTTTGTGAAGGCGTTGGGGAGCGTTACCGGCCCTGATGCGAATGGGCGAACTGTCGTGTCGGCCGGTCTGACACTCTCTATTCTCGTCTTACCAATTGTGATTATTACGGCCGCTGAGGCGCTTCGAGCCGTTCCCAACGGTATCCGCGAAGGAGGCTTCGGGGTCGGGGCAACCCGTTGGGAGGTGGTTCGAAGTCATGTGCTTCCGTATGCGGCGCCCGGGATCTTGACTGGAACGGTCATCGCGCTCGCACGGGCGCTTGGAGAGGCGGCACCATTGATCCTCGTTGGCGCAACGACCGGCTTCCTGACAGGTGGCGAATCGTTCTTGCCCGACTCGCTCCGGGAGAGATTCACTGCCTTACCAATCGTGATCAGCACGTGGTCGGGGCGACCCGGTGAGGACTGGGCCGCGTCGACTTCAGCAGCGATCGTGGTTCTGCTCGTGATCGTGTTCGCTGCCAACCTGGCAGCGATCGTTCTGAGAAACCGTTTCGAGCGCGGAAGGCGTTGACATGACCGATGAAGCGTCCCTCTCGAGGGACACAACCACCGAATCCACGACTCGACAGAGGGGAGACGGGCATATGGCCGTCACAACGGGAACCGTTAGCGCAGATGACAAGGCCGGTTCTGATCCGGTGTTCGAACTTTCCTCGCTCGAGGTCTTCTACGGGGAGTTCAGGGCTGTCCGTGAAGTGTCGATGGAGATCGCTGAACGGGAGATAACGGCGTTCATCGGCCCATCAGGGTGCGGCAAGACGACCGTCTTGCGCTGCTTGAATCGGATGAACGACCTGATTGAAACCGCTCGAGTTCAGGGCTCGGTGAAGTACCACGGAGTCGATCTTTACGACGCGGCGGTGAGCGCAACCGAGGTGCGTCGACGCATCGGCATGGTATTTCAGAAGCCAAATCCGTTCCCCAAGTCGATCTATGACAACTTGGCCTTTGGCCCGCGGTTGAATGGCGTCAAGAAGAAGTCGGACCTCGATGACATCGTCGAGTCGTCTCTCAAGTCGGCTGCGCTGTGGGACGAGGTCAAGGATCGCTTGAAGTCCTCGGCGCTGGGCCTTTCCGGTGGTCAGCAGCAGCGCCTCTGCATCGCCCGTTGCGTTGCCGTGAAACCTGACGTCATTCTCATGGATGAGCCGTGTTCCGCCCTCGACCCGATTGCCACTGCTCGGATTGAGGACCTCATGAGAGAGCTCACCTCCGAGTACACGATCGTGATCGTGACACACAACATGCAACAGGCGGCTCGAGTCAGTGATCGAACGGCCTTCTTCACCACGGAGGTCAACCCGGAGAGTGATCGGCGCACCGGTGTGCTGGTCGAGTACAACCCGACATCGAAGATCTTCTCCACCCCAGATGATGAGCGGACGGAGCAGTACGTGACAGGACGGTTCGGCTGATGGCCGAGTTGCGGGCGGATTTTCATCGCGACCTTGAAGAGATCAGGTCGCTCGTGGCGCGCCTTGGTGCGTTTGTTACCGAATTGATTCCCAGGGTCACCGGTGTTCTCCTTGATCAGGACATCGAGGGCGCCGAGTATGTCCTGCTCGGCGACGCCGAGGTTGATGCGAGAGCCCTCGACATTGAGGAACGTTCGCTGAGGTTGCTCGCGCTGCAATCCCCTGTGGCTGGCGACCTGAGAGAGGTGGCGTCAGCGCTCAAGATCTCGGCCGATATGGAGCGCTCTGCCGATCTTTGCTGCAACGTCTGCAAGGCCGCTCGGCGCATTTATGGCCATGAACTTGATCCCAAGCTGCGTGGCATCATCCAAAAGCTCAGTGATCAGGCAACTAAGGAGTACCGAGAGGCGCTTGACGCCTATGTCAACGGGGATGCTGTCAAGGCAGCAGCATTGCCGGACATCGACGGGTATCTCGATGATGTTCATCGCCAGTTTCTTCAGCAGATTCTGGAGAGCCATGCGTCGGGGACAATCGACCTTCAAGTGGCCGTGCAGTTGGCACTCGTCGCCCGTTTCTATGAGCGCCTCGGCGATCACGCGGTGAACCTCGGGAACAAGGTCCGGTACATCGCCACCGGGTGGATGCCTGAGCAGGAGGCGCTGACACGTCTCCGGGAACGGGACGAACAGTCCGACCGCGACAGCGGGGAGTGATCGAGACCCCCGTGACCCTTGTCGCCGTCATTGTCGCCGCTCTCGCTGGAGTGTCGCTCGGCCTTCTGATACCTCGGCGGTCGAGTCGCCCGACGGAGAACATCTCATCGGTGGAAGCGCCGCCCGTCGTTCCTCAGGCTGAGGTGCTCGATGTGTTGTCCTCAGCGGTGATCATCTGCGGGCCGACGGGCGACACTGTGGCGAGGAACAGCATCGCAACCGAACTTCGCCGGTCACATTCGGGTTTGCTGATCGATGACGCCATCGAACGGCACGTTCGCCGGGCGCTGCATGGCGGTGATGTCCCCGAGACGATCGACTTCTATGGTCCTCCGAAGCAGACGGTGGTCGTCGAGGCGCATCGGTTGGCATCAGGTGGTGCAGTTGCGATCGTCGAGGACGTCACGACCCGTCGCCGCCTCGATGCGATGCGGACCGACTTCGTCGCCAACATCAGTCACGAACTGAAGACGCCGGTGGGAGCGATAGCGGTGCTGGCAGATGCACTCGTTGGCGAAGACGATGTCGAGACCGTTCAGCGGTTGATGCAGCGCATGGTTCGAGAGGCCGAACGTGCGAGCCGGACCATCGACGACCTTCTCGAACTGTCTGAGATCGAGCAACAAGACATCGCTGATCTCATGAACATTTCGGTGAACGAACTGCTCCACGGTGTCATAGAGCGGTTCGCTCAAGCAGCGGAACAGCGGGAGGTCTCACTCTCGATTGATTCTCCTCCACCTTTGTGCGTCACCGGCGATCCGCGGCAGCTCTCATCTGCGCTCGGGAATCTCGTCGACAATGCCATCAAGTACTCCGAGTCCGGTGGCGAGGTCTGCCTCACCGCCCGGCGTGAGGCAGGGTCGATTGAGATCGAGGTTCGGGACAGTGGTGTGGGGATTCCGGCGAAGGACCTCGAGCGGATCTTCGAACGGTTCTATCGCGTCGATCGGGCGCGTAGTCGTGAGACCGGTGGCACCGGCCTCGGGCTCGCCATCGTGCGCCATGTCGTGGCGAACCATGGTGGCGAGGTGAGTGTTACGTCGGTCGAAGGTGAGGGCAGCCGTTTCACCTTGACCTTGCCGGCGGCGAACAAGCCGGAGCATTCGGAGTCGAATCAATGCGACACTATTGAGGAGAGTCAGCCATGAGCAGTCAGCACGTTCTCGTCGTCGAAGATGAGGAGTCGTTCGTCGAGGCGTTGCAGATCGGCCTCGCCCGGGAAGGGTTCACCGTGACCGTTGCGCGTGACGGACACGAGGCCCTTGAACGGTTCGCCGACATCAACCCCGATCTGATCCTGCTCGACGTCATGCTCCCCAAGGTGAGCGGTATTGACGTCTGTCGTCAGATCCGGCTCACGTCCCAAGTGCCGATCATCATGGTGACGGCAAAAGGCAGCGAAATCGACACGGTGGTGGGCCTCGAGGTCGGTGCCGATGACTACGTCACCAAGCCGTATCGCCTGCGGGAACTGGTGGCGCGGATGCGGGCAGCGCTTCGTCGAACGTCTGGCGACAGCACCGGCGAGATCGCGCTCGCTCCCGATGAGGCACTCACCGTCGGCGATGTGAGCCTTGACCCCGCTCGGCACGTCGTGACCGTCCGCGGTGACAGTGTGTCGATGCCACTCAAGGAGTTCGAGTTGCTTCGGCTTCTCCTCGCCAATGCCGGCCGCGTGCTCACCCGGGAGTTGCTCATCGACCGGGTGTGGGGATCTGACTATGTCGGCGACACGAAAACCCTCGATGTGCATATCAAGCGTCTCCGCTCGAAGATCGAAAGCGATCCGGGCGATCCGACGCGGATCGTGACGATTCGAGGCCTTGGTTACAAGTTCGAACGCGCCTGACCGCTGCGCCGTCGCCCTACGATCGACGAGGTGACCGAGACCTCGAACGGCCGGTTCCGTTCCCTTGCTGCCGTCCACGCGGCCATCACCGCTGGCGAAGCGTCGATGGTCGTGGCGCTCGCCGACTCATTCTTCTTCGACGTCGATCTCGACGGAGCGCGATCGAGACTGCTGGCCTTCCTGCTCGTCGGATTCACACCGTTTCTCGTCGTCGCTCGGCTGATCGGCCCGTTCATCGACCGGTTTCGAGGTGGTCGGCGGGCGATGGTGATGACCGTGGCGGCGTTACGCCTAGTGGTTCAGATCGCAATGATTGGACTCACCGACGAGTTCTGGCTCTTCCCCCTGGTGTTTGCGGCGCTTGTGCTGCAAAAGACCTACGCCGTGTCGAAACAGGCCCTTGTGCCCGCTGTGGTACCGAGTTCCGATGACCTCGTCGAGGCGAACAGCAAGCTCGGGCTCATCGCTGGGCTCACCGGTGCTGCAGCGGTCGTGCCAGCAGCTGGACTGCAGTACTTACTCGGCCCCGGTGCCACGCTCGCCTATGGGGCTACCTTCTTCGCCGCCGCTGTCGTCCTCTCCCGAGGTCTGCCAGGGGACATCGAGGATGATCGCAGCGCTCCGAGCGCCGCTGAAGGCGAGGTGACGGGCTCGGACATCCACGTGGCCTGGGTGGCGATGACCGTGTTGCGCTTCGCCGTTGGATTCACACTGTTTCAGATCGCCTTCTGGTTCCGCGCCGATGGCGCGCCAGCGATCTGGCTCGCCGCCGCGATCGGACTCGGCTCGGGTGCACCGATGCTCGGCAACATCATCGGCCCCCGGCTCAAGCGGCTGGTCGGGGTTGAGCCAATGCTGGCCGGCGCCCTGGTGGTTCCAGCGATCGTTGCTGGCGTTGCGGCGGTCGTTGGTGGATACGCAATGGCAGTTGCGGTCTCGGTGTCGGTGAACCTTGCACTTGCGGTGGCCCGGCTCGCATTCGAGACGATCGTGCAACGCGACGGGCCCGAGTCGAATCAGGGTGCGGCATTCGCCACATTCGAGACCCGGTTCCACTTCGGATGGGTAGCTGGAGCAACGGTGCCGGTGCTCGTCGACATGCCGGGCACCTTGGGCCTGACCTACCTGGCTGTGGTGGTCGGTGTCGGCGCCGTCACCTACATCGTTGGAGCCGGAGCCAACCGCCCGCCGCTCACTCGATACCGAGACGGGCGAGCCACAGCCCGGGAGCGGTGATCTCGTTGGCCGTTGGGGCCGCATCGTGATGGGTGAGCAAGGTGGAGATGGCACGATCCTCGCCGATGCGATCGACCACACCCTGCACGAAGGCCTTGCCCTCCCGCACCTGAGCATCATCGATGCGAACGCCGAGCAGGCGTTCTACAAACACATCGGCAGAGCTCGACTCGACCCGTCGGCGCCGAACCGCCTCTGCGATTCGCAACGCCTCACCGCCGACGACACGAACCGACACCGCATCGACCAACCAGTCCGTCAGCCCGACCACCGCCGCCACCACGGCGTCGAGTGCTGGCGCCAACTCGCGCTGCTCGGGTGATCTGATCGCGCCGAGGAGCACCTCAGGGTCGCCGAGGGTCCGCTGGAGCGCCTCCATCGGATCATCTCCGGACATGTCGAGGGAGCCGAGCCGTTCGGCAATCGCATCGGGGTCGGGTCGGAAGGCCCCGACGTGGCGTCGGATCAGCCCGGACAATGTCGACGACAGCCCGGTGGCCGAACCAACGATCCACCCTGCATATTCATGAGCGAGGACCCACATGCGCATCTCATCGGCGCCGATCTCCCACTCATTCGCAAAGGCATCGATCGTTGATGGCACGAGCGACAACGTCGGACTCTGGCGCGGAATCGGGAGGTCGTGCACGCCGAATGCGCGACGGGCGAGGTCCCCGACCATCGATCCGACGGCCATCCCGAGCATGGCCGGTGCCATCATGCGACTGAGCCCGGCCATCATCTGGGCCATCGGATCGCCGGCGCCCTCGTCGGCTTCGGCGTGTCGTGACAGCGCCGTGGCGAGATCGGTGAACAATGGTCGATACGCCTCAAGCGTGTCCGCCGCCCACCGGCCAGGAGTGACGACAGAAGGGGCCGACTCGTCGAGATCGATGCCGGTGAGATCAGTGAGATGCATGCGTGCAATGCCGGCCAGGCGATCGATTGCGATCCGACTCGCTGGATCGACGTTGGCCTCGGTGGTACCGCCGGTGGCGCCGAGTTGAGCGAACTGCTGGGCCGCTTCCCAACTGATCGGACCCTGACCGGACATCGCTCGCGCAAGATCGCCGAGGAACGGAAGTCCGCCGAAGGGGTCGTCGGGCGGTTCGGCCATACTCCGATGCTACGGCTCCAGAGCCCGGGTAGCGTCCCGGTGATGGCGACAGCGGTGCTCGTGCGCGAGGGGGCTCCTCGGCTGACCGAGCGTGTGCGGTCGCTTCTCGAGTCGGAATCGGGTATCGACCTCGTCGACAGCGGCGAGCCGGCAGATGTGATCGTCGACCTGCGGGTGGGCGACCACGACGGGCTCGGGGCCCGTCGCTCGAGCGCTACCGCCGAGGGCGAGTCATTGATGGCGGAGGTGCGCGCGAGCGGTGCTCATCGAATCGTGCTGATGTCGTCAGCCCTCGTGTACGGCGCCCAGCTCAACAATCCGATTCCGATCACGGAGGATGCCCCCATCCGCCCTGAGCCGTCATTCGTGTTCGCTCGTCAGTTGGCCGCAGTCGAGCATGTCGTCGATCGCTGGCGTCGTGGTTCCGAGGGCCGTTCGGTGACGGTGCTGCGACCCGCTGTGACGGTAGCCACGTCTGCGTCGTCGAGTCTGGCCCGTGCGCTGATCGCTGGTTCGGGCCAACGATGGGGACACGAGGACCCTCCGGCACAGTTCTTACACCTCGATGATCTCGCAACGGCGGTGGTCGCCGTCGTGCGCAGCGACATGGAGGGTCCGGTGAACGTGGCCCCCGACGGGTGGATTCCGGGGGACCGGGTGCGAGCGCTCAGCGGAGCGCGATGGCGCCTGCCGCTGCCCGGTCGGCTCTCCGAGGGGGTGGCAAACCTCCGATGGCGCTTCCAACGAGGGCCGATTCCTCCGGGACTCGGGCCGTACATAACGGCTCCGTGGGTGGTGGCCAACGACCGGCTGCGCAGCGCCGGTTGGCAGCCGACGGTGACCAACGAGCAGGCCTACGTGGAGGGCACCGAGCAGCCGTGGTGGTCGTCGGTGACACCGAAGCGTCGCCAAGAACTTGCGCTTGGAATCGCCGGGTCTGCAATCGTCGTCGGGCTGGTGATCATGGTTGCAGTCAGCCGGCGTGCAGTACAGCGAGCACGGCTTCGTCGATGAGGATCAGATCGACTCCGTCGGCATGCGGGCTACACAGTCCGATCAGGTGACCGTCGGTATCGAGGACAGGGGTTCCGTCGACGATAGACGCCGGTGCTGATGACAGTTCCGCAAATGACTCGACATCGACGAGACGCTTGCTGAGCGAATCCGGGTGGTTCCCAACGATCGACATGACGGTGTCGTTGAGCGGTGCGATCGCCGTGAAGGGTTCGGTGTTATCACCATCGATCGAGACGACGACGAGATCCCCAACGGACGAACGATGACGGACCTCGATCCGAGTGCCATCGAGGAGCGAAACTGAGGCGACGCCATCGGCCTCACCATCCGCTCCATCAGCCCGTGCCATGCCTCGCCAAGTGAGAACGGCGACGCCGGCGGCCGCGTCGACGGGGACCGCGACGACCATTGGACGCTGGGCACTTCGGCTCGAGATGCCGACCTCCGGTCCTGTCGATCCCGTTGCCACCAACCATGCGGCGAGCCCGATGCCGATACATGCCAGCGCGCTACTGATGACCGCAGCGGCGCGCAGCCGCCTGCTGGGCGGCTCAGCTGCGAAGACGATCCGGTGTTCGGCAGAGATTTCCGCCGGGTGGCGCCACTCGCGCTCGTGGGGAGGTGGCGTCGGTTGATCCACGGTCACAGGACTGTAGTGATTGAGAGACTTCCTCTGGCGTCGCGCTGCCCGGCGACGGCTACGATCATCACGTGCGCGGACCCGAGGGATCAGACGACTGGTTCTCGCTCACCGATCAGGTGCTCTCGGTCGGAGAGGTGCACGACTGGGCGGTTCGCCCGCATTGCGGTGCCGTGGTGGTCTTCTCGGGCACCGTCCGCGATCATGCCGAGGGACGAGCCGATGTGGTCGCTCTCACCTACGAGGCGTACACCGAACAGGTGGAGCCGATCTTCGCTGAGATCGCATCACACGTGCGTCGCCAATGGCCAGATGTTGCCCGAGTGGCGATCCACCATCGGGTTGGGCGCCTCGAGTTGGGTGAAGTCTCGGTCGTTGTCGGTGTGTCGTCACCCCATCGCCCTGTCGCATTCGAGGCGGCGCGTCATGCGATCGACACGCTGAAGGTCTCTGCACCCATCTGGAAACGCGAGGAGTGGGCCGAGGGTTCCGATTGGGGAACCGGGGCCACGCCCGTTCGACGCCCCGATGAGGTGTCGGGGGCCGACTCGTGACCGTCATTCTCATCGTCTGCGTGGTCGCGCTGGTGCTCGTGGTGGGTCTTGCCATCAGGTCACGTCGTTCCCGCGACGCGGTTGCCGACTTTCGCCGGCAGATCGACGCACTGTCCCCGGAGGCTCGAAAAGATGTGACGGACCGCGTTCGACGGATCGGTGAAACGACCGAGGATGGTGACGACAGTGGCTCGTGACCTTGCCATCGATCTCGGCACTGCGAACACTTTGGTGTACATGAAGGGCCGTGGGATCGTCCTCAACGAGCCATCGGTCATCGCGCTCAATCGCCAGACCGGTGAGGTGTTGGCCACGGGTCGCGAGGCATGGCAGATGATCGGGCGGACCCCGGGCTACATCGTGGCCGTCCGCCCATTGCGAGGCGGTGCAATCACTGACTTCGAGATCACCGAACGGATGATCCGGCTGTTGTTGCAGCGGGTTGGTGTGAGCCGCTTCACTCGCCCGAAGGTGGTGATCTGCGTTCCGTCAGCCATCACCGAGGTCGAGCGTCGCGCTGTCACTGATGCAGCACGGCGGGCCGGTGCCGCTGATGCGAACTTGATCGAACAGCCGATGGCGGCGGCGATCGGCGCCGACCTCCCGATCGACGAGCCGGTCGGGAACATGGTGATCGACATCGGTGGCGGTACGAGTGAGACGGCGGTGATTTCGCTCGGCGGGATCGTTGCGCTCGAAGCGGTTCGAGTCGGGTCGTTCGACATCGACGCAGCGATCCAGAACCACATCCGACGCGAACATGGAATTGCGGTGGGTGAGCGAACCGCTGAAGAGATCAAGATGGCGATCGGTTCGGCATCACCGACGGGCGAAGACTCAACAGCCGAGGTCCGCGGGCGAGACCTGATGTCGGGGCTCCCGAAGACAGTGGTGCTCAGCGCCGAGGAGATTCGTGAAGCGATCGAGGATCCGATCTCGTCGATCGTTGCGTCCGTGGTGCGCTGTCTCGCTAAGGCGCCGCCGGAACTGTCACAGGACTTTCTAGTGAGAGGGATGTACCTCGTTGGTGGCGGCGGGCTTCTACGCGGACTGGCGCAGAGAATCGAACGTGAGACCGAGGTGCCGGTGAAGATGTCGAACGTGCCACTCGAAGCGGTCGTGCTCGGCGCTGGACACGTGATCGAGCACTATGACGCCCTCAAGGGGATGTTCATGGGGGTCCGACGCTGATCACGTCGCCGGTAGCGGTGACGACGATGGGCTCTCCGCCGATGCCGCGGACCACAGCGGTCGGCTGGCTGACCGCACCGAGCACCACGACCTCACCGGTCACCGGGTTGAGCGCTCGCAATTGACCGGCGCACAGGTCAGCAAACAGAAACCAGCCCCAGAGGCCGGGCACGGCCAAACCCCGGTACATCATGCCGCCCGAGATCGAGCAGCCGTCTGGACCATGTTGATAGACATGGATCGGTTCGACGAGTGTGGTCCTGGTGTCGGGTGCGACATCGTCGTTGTACGTCGCATCGCCCTCTCGAGAACTCCACCCAAAATCGGCTCTGGCGCCGCCAGCAATCGCGCCGTTCGCTGGCGCAACCGAAATCTCCTCGAAGCGGTTCTGCCCAACGTCGGCAACCCACAGATCACCCGTCAGAGGGTCGACGTCGATGCGCCACGGGTTGCGAAGACCGCTCGACCAGATCTCATCGAGCGCCTCGTCGTCATCGAACCACGGATTGTCCGCAGGAACCAGCGCGTTCCCCGGCGGCGCGATTCGAAGAATCTTGCCGAGCAGCGAGTCGAGCCGGTGTGCGACTCGGTTCGGATCGCCGCCCGAGCCTCCGTCGCCGGTGGACACGAGGAGGCTCGAATCGGGGAGCGCGACGAGGTCCCCACCGTTGTGGTTGGCAAAGGGCTGGTCGATGGTGAGGAGCCTCGTTGGTGCGTCAGCGATGATCTCGCCCGAAGGTCGAACCTCGAGCGCTTCAATGACGGTGTCGCCCTCTTCCCCCGGGGAGGTCGAGGTGCGATGAACGATGAGCCACTCACCATCGGCGGTGAACGTGGCTCCAAGCAACCCCCGTTCGCCGTCGGCCGCCGTTCGACCAGTCAGGTCGGCGATGACGCTGACATCACTCGAACCGATCTCGAGGATCCGTCCTGACTGCTCGACGACCAGCACGTTGGTTCCGCTTGGATCGACCATTGCGTCGGTAAGAGGACCCACCTCAGCGAGGGTGGTCAGCGCGACCTCGGGCTTCCCACCAGCGGGGGATGGATCGGGCGTTGTCGTGGTGGTGTCACTCACTGTCGGCGACACGGCCGTTGACGACGTGGCCGGAGCAGCTGAGCTCGTCGTTGTCGCCACCGTGTTGTTCGCGATGCTCTCGTCGGATTGAGCGCCGCAACCGACGAGAACCGACAGGGCGATGATGGCGGGCCACCGCGTCATCACTGGGCTCGAATGAGACCCTCTTGGACGACGTTCACCGCGAGGTCGCCGTGTCGGGTGTAGATCGAACCTGCTGCCAGACCGCGGGCACCAGACGATGAGATCGCATGCTGCTCGTAGAGCAGCCATTCATCGGCACGGAAGGGGCGGTGGAACCACATGGCGTGGTCGAGCGATGCCATCTGTACACCGTCGAGCCAGTTTCGTCCGTGGGGCAGCAACGTGGTGTCGAGGAGGGTCATGTCGCTGGCGTAGGTGACGATGCAGGCATGCAGCGTCGGGTCGATCGGCAACTGTCCGTTGGCTCGCATCCACACCTTCTGGGAGGTGGAGCGCTGTGCGCCGCGCGACATGGGATCGTCGCCGGTGTAGCGGATGTCGATCGGCCGCGGCATGTCGAATGCCGGCCCGAGCTGATCCCGATAGGGCTCCATCCGCTCGTGGAAGTCGGGGAGTGACTCGGGATCTGGGACGTCGACCGGCGGACGCGTCTGATGATCAAGGCCGGTCTCATGGTCGTGGAAACTCGCCTGCAGGTTGAAGATCGCTCGACCGTGCTGGATCGCGACGACCCGACGGGTGGAGAAACTGCGGCCATCCCGGATGCGGTCGACGTCATACACGATGGGGACGTGAGGGTCTCCGGGGCGGAGGAAGTAGGCGTGAAGCGAGTGCACGAGGCGGCCGGGCTCTTCCACTGTGCGTGCCGCAGCCACGAGGGCTTGGCCGGCAACCTGGCCTCCGAAGACCCGTTGACGGTTCTCGTCCGGGGAGCGACCTCGAAACAGGTTCACCTCAATCTCTTCGAGGTCGAGCAAACGGATGAGATCGTCAAGCGCCTCCTGCACCTCTCCATCCTGCCAGCACGTAGCCTCGAAATGTGCCACTCGACCCGTCCATCCGTACCGTTCTTGAACGCACGAAGGGATTCATGCCCGATGCGGAGGGTGATGCGTTGGCCGCCGCTGCGCGCCTGGCCTGGGAGCGGTGTCCGGGGGCACCCATCGTTGAGGTCGGCTCGTACTGTGGTCGATCGACGCTCTGGCTCGGATCGGTGGCGGTCGAGTGCGAGGGCACCGTTGTGACGGTAGATCACCATCGGGGCTCGGCCGAGACACAACCGGGATGGGAACACCATGATCCAGACGTCGTCGACGATCGTGTCGGGCTCATGGACACGCTCCCATTCCTGCGCACAACGCTCCACGATGCCGGGCTCGAGGACCACGTGATCGCAGTGGTCGGTCGATCAGCCACCGTCGCGGCAATCTGGTCGACACCGGCGGCGATGGTGTTCATCGACGGCGGCCACGGTGAAGAACCGGCGATCGCCGACCGGGAGGGTTGGGTTCGCCACATCGCACCCGGGGGCTTGCTCGCCATCCACGACGTGTTTCCCGATCCGGCCGACGGCGGTCGGCCTCCGTATGAGTGCATCTATCTCCCGGTGCTCGCCTCGGGTGAATTCACCGAGGTGTCGGCGACTGGCTCGCTCAGGGTGCTCCAGCGGCACTGACCGGCGATCGGCGCCGGCCCAAGAGACCGAGGGCAACAGCCGATGAGAACATGATGCCCGAGCCCACGATGCCGAGTGCCCACGCATTGACGTCGTAGAGGACTCCGCCAATGATCGGCCCGATCATCCGACCGACGGCCATGTAGGCCTGAGCGTCACCGGCTCGTTCTGCGGGGTAGAGCGAATTCCGCGCAAGAACACTGAATGCCGCTGGAACGGCCATCCAGAAGGCGAAGCCCCACAGGGTTAGCCCAGCTGCGAATGCGATCGGGTGATGAACCACGGCGATGAGAAATGCTGCAGTCGCTGTGCTTGAGACCCACAGAGCGGCGTTGCGGCGCTCGCCCCGAAACCGGGATGACGGCACACCGGCTATCGAGTTCACCGAGAACAACAGCGCAACGGTCAATGCCCCCAAGCCGACCTCATCGCGGCCGATCGAGTTGGCGAACACGAACACGGCACTGCCGCCCAGGGTGAGCAGGCCGAGCGCCACCATGGCGGCGACCGCTGACCCCGTCGGCCTATGCCGGCTCTTGTGCACACGATCGGGCGACGACAGTCGGCTGGCACGCACGAACAGCAGGGGAATCACGTGGATGAGCCCCAGGGCGATGAACAACCTGTCGGGTCCGAACCGATCGCCGAAGGTGCCGACGATCGGCGACATCACCGTGCCGACGATCGGCCCGATGACGGCGACGTCCCCGATGCGCTCGTCATCTCCGAATACCTCGGCCCATGCGAGCCATGCGATGGTGCCAAGCGCGATGCCGTTGACAAAGCGCAACGGCAGCATTGCGGAGTAGTCGACCAGCCCAGATGAGACGTTGGCAACGAGCCCGATCAGGACGGCGATGACCATCAGGCGTCGACGCGGACGCAGAACACGCCCCGCTCCCCACGACGCGATGACGAATCCGGCCAGCTGCAGGCTTGAGATCAGCCCGACGCGGCCGGTGCTGACGCCGTGCTCATCAGCCAGTTCGGTGATGAGGAATGGCGTGGAGGTGAACACGACGGTGCTGACCGACGTTGCGGCGAGGATTACCGGAGGAACGTTCGGCCTGAGAGAGCCGAGGGCGCGCAGTGGTGCCTGGAACATCGCTCAGGCGCGCGCCGCGAGCTCGGCTCGGGCATCAGCGATTCGTTCTCTCACGAGATCGCGGAGTTGACCGACATCGTCGACCGTCATGCCGTCAGTTGGGATCGGATCGAGGACGCGCACCGTGGCGTCGCAGAGTCCGAATCGCCAATCGTGCTTGACCAGAGCGGCTCGTGTTCCGTGGACGGCGAGCGGCAGCACGGGCACCTGGTTGCTGATCGCCATTTTGAATGCACCATCCTTGAATTCGCCGAGGTCGCCGGATGTGCTTCGAGTCCCTTCGGGGAACAACATGACGGACACCCTCGTGCTGAGACGTTCCGCTGCCTGTTCGTACACGTGGGCTCCGGATCCGGACTCGCCGCGAACCAGCTTGATGTCTCGTGCGAGCCGCATCAGCCAGCCGAGGATGGGGATCTTGAAAAACTCGCTCTTGGCCACCCACTTCATCTCAATCGGCAGCTGTGAGATCGCCAGCATGTCGACGAAACTCTCGTGGTTCGCAACGACGACATACGGGTGGCGGGGATCGGCTGGCGTATCGCCCTCGACGCGGAATGTCCACAGAGGGTTGATGACCTGGTGTGCCCAAGCGATGCGACGAAAGCAGTAGCCGGCGAGATACGCACCGCGATCGAAGGGCGAGGTCACGAGCCGGACGACGGCCACGATGGGGAGAGCGAGTAGCACCAGCACACCGAGGGTGATCCATGCCCACACGGACACGACGGTGCGGACGGGGGTGGTTCCGAGAAGCCTGCTCACGCGCTGAGTGTATGACCCGAGATCTCAGTGGCCGAGGACGCCAAGGCCGTCCACGGTGAACAGGCGGCTTCCCGGCGTGGTGCCGGTGATCGCGTCCGCCGCAAGGATCACCGCCGCAGCGGTGTAGGACGTGTGCTCGGCATCGGGGAAGACGATGTTGTCGGGATGCACGATGCCGGTCCAGTACGAGCCGTCATCACGGCGGTGCGACCGGGTCCAGGCCAGCAAGGACGCAGCGGCGTCGATGTCGCCGACGGCGGCATGGGCGATCGAGGCCTCAGCGGTCTCGGACGCCGTCACCCACGGCTCATCGCTCACACAACGCGAACCCAACCCTTCCATGATGAACACCGGCCAGCCCGCAGCCAGTCGGCTTTTACCCTCGTGAGGGTCCAGTGCTCCGGTGAGGACCGGGTAATACCAGTCCATTGCCCACCGCTCCTTCGGCTCGAACGCGTCCGGTCGGTCGGCCACCGCACGGCGCATCAGCGAGGCCGACTCGCGCCACTCGATCCGGTCCTCGCCGGCCATCGCTGCGACTTCTGCGCCGCATCGCAGCGAGTGCTGAATGCTGGACGTGCCGGTCAACAGTGCGTAATCCCACGGCTGGTCATCGGGTTCGACGGCCCAAAGGACGAGCCCGTCGGAGCGCCGTTGGCCGAGCACCCAGTCGAGCGCGTTGCGCACCACCGGCCAGAACTCGGCAATGGCTCGATCTGCGATGTCAATCGACGGTGCGTTCAAGATGTGGTGGAGCACCCCAGTTGCAACGTAGGCGCAGACGTTGGTGTCGAGTTTGGCCTCCGAGACGGTGCGGTCCCCGTCATCGTCGACGAGGTAGTAGTTGTGCCACGAGCCATCCGGACGTTGGATCTCGGCAAGCCAGCGGTAGGCACGATGCGCCTCGTCGTACATGCCTGCGATGTCAAGTGCCATGGCCGACTCGACGTGGTTCCACGGGTCGCAATGACCGCCGGGAAACCACGGGATCATCCCCGATGATCTCTGGAGCGCGGCGAGGTGCTGTGCCGACAACGAGAGTTCGGCTGCGCTCAACACGCCGGGGATATCGGGGATGCCCCAACGGCTGGTCATGCCCCACTCCGGGTTGCATAGAACACCTGGCTCTTGCCGAGCACGGGGGCAAGTGCGCGTTCAACCAGCGCAAGACTTCGCGGCTGATTGATGATCTCGTGTTCGAGCAGACGTCGGTAGCGGCGCACGAGTGGATGGTCGTCGTTGTTGGGCCCGACAGCACAGCGCAGCCACCAATACGGCGAATGGAGTGCATGGGTGCGGTGTCCACCAGTGACCTCGAGACCGGCCGCACGAAGCTTTGCAGCGAGTTCGACCCGGCTGTAGATCCGTACGTGGCCTCCGACGGCGGCCGGCGCGTGGTACTCGTCGGAGAGCCGCCAATTGATGGTCTCGGGAAGTCGTGCGGGGACACTGGCGGCGAAGCGACCGCCCGGCCGAAGCACTCGAGCCATCTCGGCGATCGCTGCGGTGTCATCGATGATGTGTTCGAGCACCTCTGATGTGATGACGACGTCGAAGGTGCCATCTGCGAACGGCAGGCGCGTCGCATCACCTCTCAGGACCCCGGGGGACGAATCGGGGCTGATCTCGCCGGCCGCCACCATGGCCCCCAAGGTGTTCCGGGTTTCGGCCACCTCGTCGGCTGCGTAGTCGAGAGCCACCGCTCGCGCGCCCCGGCGTGCGCATTCGTACACATGTCGGCCGAAGCCTGCGCCGACATCGAGCACACGATTGCCCTCGGTGAGGCCGAGCTCATCGAATCGAATCGTCAACATTCAGAGCCGTCCATTGTGACGTGACTTGGCGACATTGTCGGGCATGGCAAGGACTTCGCGGTACTGATCGACGGTCAACTCGGCGCAACGTCGCCATGTCCAGCGCTCGAGCACCCGCTGGCGCCCTGCTGCTCCGACCCGTGCTCGTGCCTCGGGACTGTCGAGCGCGATGGCGAGTGTCTTTGCCAGTGAACCGGCATCGCCAGCAGTGCATCTGAAGACCGTTTCGCCGTCGGCGCCGGTCACTTCGGGTAGGGCACCGCCGTCGGTGGCAACGAGCGGGGTGCCCGAGCACATGGCTTCGATGGCGGGAAGGCTGAAGCCTTCGTAGAGGCTGGGCACGACGGCGAGTTCGGCCTCTGAATACAACTCGACGATGCGCTCATCGCTCACACCGCTGACGAAGTCGATATGGGGTGCGAGGCCGAGACGGTCGATCAGATCCATCGACTTGCCGGGCTTCGGCCGTCCAATGATGGTGAGGGTGATGTCGCGTCCATCGGCGCGCAGTTTCGCCATCGCCTCGAGCAGGTAGGCGAGTCCTTTGAGCGCAACGTCAGCGGA
>JAQCGT010000037.1 GCA_027730505.1 Actinomycetota bacterium
CCCTCGAACACCGGAACGGGCAGCGCCGCGCTGCCCGAGACAAGCGCGCGGGCGCTGCTCAGAGCACGGGCAGATGACGGATCTCCGACGACTCGGGTCCACACGGTCGGCACCGCGAAGTAAAGGCTTCCCTCAGCCAGCGCATATGCCGCAGGAGTCGGCCGCACGGTGTGCGTCAGACGACTCCCCCGCCTGAGCGCGCCGAGCACGCCGAGTACCAACCCATGGACGTGGAAGAGCGGCAACCCGTGCACGAGGTGATCGTCTTCAGTCCATTCCCATGCATCGGCGAGCCCGTCGAGGCAGGCCGCGATCGCCGTATCGGTCAGCAGAACCCCTTTCGGCGGTCCGGTGGTGCCAGATGTGTACATCACGAGCGATGCCCCCGACAGGTCGACGTCAGTCGGCACGACCGAGGTCGCGCCACTTCCATCCAGCGCAATTGACGGGATACCGATGTCATCCCAATCAGATGGCCCGAGGATGGCTGCCACTTGGCTATCTCGGATGATGTGCTGACGCTCATCGGCACCGGAGTCATGCGCGATGGGCACGACGGCAACCCCTGCCCGGAGCCCTGCGAGCACTGACACGACGGTATCGAGGCTCGGTGTTGCGCAAAGCGCAACCGCTCCAAGGCCGGCAATGCCTGCGGCGGCACGGTCGGCACGGTCGAGGAGTTCCTCCCAAGAGACTGCTTCATCGCCCACCACCAGCGAATCAGCACGGTCCCTATCCGATCCCGCCAGTCGCTCCAGCCCTTCCAGAATCGTCACCCTGGCAGTCTGCCATTCCGCCCCGGCTTCATCCGGATCACACCTCTATAGGTTCTTGCGTACATAAAGATTTCCTTATATTGTTCGGCCATGCCCGAGTTGACCATCACTCTCGACCGATCGGTCGACGTCATGCGGGCGATTGGCGAGCCCACACGAGCGCGCATCGTCAATGTGCTCAGCGAGGGCGAGTGCTCGGTGAGTGACCTATGCGACATTCTCGGACAGTCACAGCCCAGAATCTCCCGACATCTCCGACTCCTCGTCGAGGCGGAGGTCTGCGCTCGGCACCGCGAAGGCAACTACGTCTTCTTCTCCCTTCACCGCAGCGAACCCACCTCTCATGGGGCTGGTTCGCTCGTACACCTGTTGGTTTCCGCTCTCGACCGAGACGACCCGGTACTCGCTGCCGATCTCGCAAGGCTCACAACAGTTCGCGAGCGCCGCGCTGAATTGGCCCACCAACACTTCGCCGAGGTGGCCGAACGGTGGGATCGAGAGCGGACACTCCACACCCCCGACGAGTTGGTCGAACCGGCAATCGTCCACCTTCTCTCCCCCAACGGCCACGGAATAGGCGACGTTCTCGACATCGGAACCGGAACCGGCAGGATGATCGAACTCCTCGCCCCAATGGCGAACCGCATCGTCGGACTCGATTCGAATCCATCCATGCTCCGTGTCGCTCGGGCCAACCTCGACCGAGCCAGAATCCACCACGCTGAACTCAGGCAGTCGGACATCTTCGCAACCTCCATGCCCGGATCCGCATTCGACGTTGCCGTCGTGCATCAGGTGCTGCACTTCCTCGACGATCCAGCACGGGCCATCCACGCAGCCGCCGACCTCGTCGTCGATGGCGGCCGAGTGCTCGTCGTCGATCTTCCGCGCCACTCCAACGAAGCACTCCGCGTCGAACATGCCCATCGTCGACTCGGCTTCACCTCCGAGCAGATGAACGGTTGGTTCGCCGACGCTGGCCTACTCCAGATCGATCACCAGATGGTGGAGCCGAAAGGTCGTCAGACCGGCCTCATTGCGGTCGGACTCTGGATCGCCCGAAAGGGAGCAACATGAGCGGACGTCCCGCCATCTCCTACGAGGTCTTCCCCCCTCGCACGCCGAAGGGAGCCGAATCGCTTGCACGAGCGATGAACCACCTCAGCACGGCGCAGCCGACCATGGTGTCTGTCACCTACGGCGCCGGCGGAGCCGACAAGGACAAGTCATTCGCCGCTGTCGAACTGGCAACCCAGCACGCCGGGTGCCCGGTTGCGGCTCACCTCACCTGTGTCGGCGTCCCGAGGCGCGAGGTCGACGAGGTGGTCGATCGATACCTCGGACTCGGCGTCCGACATGTCGTTGCACTTCGCGGTGACCCATCCGAGGGAATCGACGCCCCCTACCGCCCACACCCCGAAGGCTTCGAATCGACCGCTGCACTGGTGGCGGCGATCCGCCAGCGTGCCGAGGTGGCTGGCGTCGACGTCACCGTCTCGGTGTCCGCCTATCCCGAGGTCCATCCCCAGTCACCCGACCTCGACCACGACCTCGACGTACTCAGCGCCAAAGTGGCTGCGGGGGCGAACCGAGCGATGACCCAGATGTTCTTTGACAACGAGGCGATGGTCAGGTACCTCGCCGCACTTCGCTCGCGCGACATCGCCATCCCTGTGATCCCGGGAATCATGCCGGTCCATGACCTCGAACGGATCAGTGCGTTCGCCCAGCGCTGTGGTGCTTCGGTGCCACAACAGATGGTCGAACACTTCACACAGGCCGACGACCGCCACGAAGCCGCCGTCTCCTGGGCCACCATGCAGATCCAACAGCTCATCGAGGTCGGCCTCAACGAATTCCACCTGTACACCCTCAACCAGGCGGACCTCGTACTCGCCATCGTCGATCGTCTCGGGGAAACCTCATGACCAAGACACGCTCGCGACTACTCACTGCAGCATCCGAAAGGATCCTGATCCTCGACGGCGCGATGGGAACCGAGATTCAGCTGCTGGACCTCACCGAGGACGATTTCCGAGCTGGATCACTCGCCGACCACCAACAGGCGCTGCTCGGCAACAACGACATCCTTTCCATCACACAGCCTCAAATCATCGGGGACATCCACCGCCGCTTCCTTGCCGCCGGCGCCGACATCATCTGCACCAACACCTTCAGCTCCACCCGAGTCGCCCAAGCCGAGTACGCAGCGGCAGACGTTGTGACGCAACTCAACACCGAGGCCGCACGTCTCGCCCGTGAGGCAGCAGACGAATTCGCCGCTGCCGACGGCCGGCCTCGTTTCGTCGCAGGCTCTATCGGACCCACCAACCAGACGTTGTCGATGTCCCCGAGGGTCGAGGACCCCAGCTACCGAGCGCTCGACTTCGAGAGGCTCGCAACCGCCTATGCCGAGCAGATCTCGGCTCTCACCGCTGGCGGAGTCGACCTGTTGCTCATCGAGACCATCTTCGACACCCTCAATGCCAAGGCCGCCATCGTCGCCGCACGGCGCCATGCGAGATCGTCCGGCATCGAGCTCCCGATCATGCTGTCGGGCACGATCACGGACCGCTCTGGCCGGACCCTCTCAGGACAAACCGTCGAAGCATTCTGGACCTCGGTCCGCCACGCAAACCCCGTGTCGGTCGGACTGAACTGCGCCCTCGGCGCAGATGAGATGCGACCCCACGCACGCACTATCTCCGACATCGCCGACACCCTCGTGTGCGTGTACCCGAACGCAGGCCTGCCCAATGCGCTCGGCTGCTACGACGAGACACCAGAGCACACATCAGCGGTCCTCGGTGAGTTTGCCCGCGAAGGCTGGGTCAACATCGTCGGCGGATGTTGTGGCACGACGCCGGCTCATATCGAAGCGATCAGCCATGCCGTTGCCGGGATCGCCCCAAGGCGCATACCCACGCGCATCCCGCGACTCGAACTATCCGGCCTCGAACCGCTCACGCTCACCGATGACATCCCCTTTGTGAACATCGGCGAGCGCACGAACGTGTTCGGTTCGCGTCGCTTCCTCCGACTCATCAAAGACGGTCAGCACGCCGAGGCCCTCGACATCGCACGGGCCCAAGTCGTTGCAGGCGCACAGGCGATCGACGTCAACATGGACGAGGGCCTCCTCGATGCCCGAGCAGAGATGACCCACTTCCTGAAATTGGTCGCCACCGAACCCGATATCGCACGAGTTCCAGTCGTCATCGACTCCTCCCGCTTCGATGTCATCGAGGCAGGACTCGGATGTGTTCAGGGGCGCTCCGTCGTCAATTCGATCTCGCTGAAAGCGGGCGAAGACGAGTTCATCGCCCAAGCGACAGTGTGCCGAGATCACGGAGCCGCCGTCATCGTCATGGCCTTCGACGAACACGGCCAAGCTGACACACTCGAGCGGCGATTGGAGATCTGTTCACGCGCACACCAGATCCTCACCGACGTCGTCGGCATGTCTGACGACGACATCATCTTCGACCCCAACGTGTTCGCGCTCGCCACAGGAATCCCTGAGCACGATCGATACGGCATCGACTTCATCGATGCGACAGCCGAACTGATGCGACGCTTCCCAACGGCCAACGTGTCCGGGGGCGTGTCCAACCTCTCGTTCTCCTTCCGAGGAAACGACCACGTGCGAGAAGCGATGCACTCGGTATTTCTCCGGCATGCCATCGCAGCGGGAATGCGACTTGGAATCGTGAACGCACAACAACTGATTGTCGAGGACCAGATCGACCCGGACTTGCACGATCGCTGCGCAGACGTCGTGTTGGCCCGACGACCAGACGCCACCGAACGCCTCATCGAGTTCGCCTCAGCCTTCATCGATCAAGGGGCCTCCGGCAATGCTCGCAATCCCGACGAATGGCGCCTGCTGCCGGTGGCAGAGCGGATCAGCCATGCCCTGATCAACGGCATCACCGAGCACATCGCATCCGATGTCGAAGAGGTTCGACTCTCGGTCAACCATCCGGTCGAGGTGATCGAAGGCCCCCTGATGGCTGGCATGAACCGAGTCGGTGACCTCTTCGGTGAAGGTCGGATGTTCCTGCCGCAGGTGGTCAAGTCGGCCCGAGTCATGAAAGAAGCCGTAGCGCACCTGACGCCCCACATCGAGGCCGCTCGAGCGCTCGACCCCGACGATGGACCCACCCGTTCGACACGGCGCGTTCTCCTTGCCACAGTTGCCGGTGACGTGCACGACATCGGTAAGAACATCGTGGCTGTTGTGCTCGGTTGCTCCGATCACGAGATCATCGACCTTGGCGTGATGGTCCCGACGCCTGACATCGTCGACGCGGCAATCGAACACGAGGTTGACATCGTCGGCCTGTCAGGCCTCATCACGCCGTCGCTCGACCATATGGTTCGGGTCGCCGAGGAGATGCAACGCCGCGACCTCCGGATTCCGCTCCTGATCGGCGGCGCCACCACAAGTCGACTGCACACCGCGCTGAGGATCGCACCCGCATATCCCGATCAACCCGTGGTCCACGTGCCGGACGCCAGTCGTGCATCGGGAGTGATCTCATCGCTGTTCGACCCTGACGGACGGGACGAGTTCCTCACCGACCTGCGATCCGACTACGACCGGGTCGTCGAGCGTTACCACCGTGCCGAAGCCGACCGCGATCGGCTTCCGCTCGCCGCCGCCCGGGAAGCTGCAGTTCGGCTGAGCTTCGACAGCAGCAGCGTCACAGCACCAACGTTCACCGGCACTCGAACGATTGAATTCGACGTGGCGACCTTGCGCCCTTACATCGACTGGGCGCCGTTCTTCAACGCTTGGGGACTCCGCGCCGACGTTCGCTCATCCGCTCCGGACAGCGAGGCCGCTCGAACGATGGACAACCTCATGGCCGATGCCGAAGCGATGCTGGACATGATCGAACGCACGAAGGCCCTGTCCCCCGTCGGAGTCGTCGGGCTGTGGCGAGCCCAGTCCAATGGCGACGACATCGACGTCCTCGATGACGAGGGCTCACACTTGGCCAGACTCCATGGGCTGCGCCAACAGCGCGGGCGGACCGCTGACGGATCACGGACAACGTTGGCACTCGGCGACCTCGTCGCCCCGCCCGACGCCGAGGTACACGACCACATCGGTGCATTCGTCGTGACGGTCGGCGAGGAAGAAGACGAACTCGCCCGCAGCTACTCCGACACGGGGGACGATTACTCGTCGATCATGGTCAAAGCACTTTCAGACCGTCTCGCAGAGGCCGCTGCCGAATACCTTCATCTCCTCGTTCGACGTGACCTGTGGGCATACAGCCCCGACGAGGACGACCAACCAGAGCGGCTCATCGCCGAGCAGTATCGAGGCATTCGGCCTGCGCCGGGATATCCCGCCCAGCCTGACCACTCCGAGAAGGAGACGATCTTTGCTCTGCTCGACGCCGAGAACACGGTCGGAGTCCGCCTCACCGAGTCATGGGCGATGTGGCCGGGGTCATCGGTCTCAGGTATCTACCTCGCGCACCCCGACAGCAAATACTTCGGAGTAGGACGAATACTCAAAGACCAGGTTGAGGACTATGCCCGGCGAAAGGGTCTCGATCTGGTTGACACAGAACGCCTGTTGGCGCCGAACCTCGCGTATGAACCCTGATCAGGAGTCCTCACTCGGGATATTCGTGTTCCGGTGCTGGATACACGCCTGATTCAACATCAGAGCGGAACCGTTCCGCCGCCTCAGCCAGAGTGCCAGCCAAGTCGGCGTACTGTTTGACGAACTTCGGGATCCGGCCAGTGGAGAGCCCCGCCCAATCGGTCCAGACCAGCAGCTGACCATCGCATTGCGGACCCGCGCCAACGCTGATCGTCGGTATCGACAGCTCGGCGGTAACCCGGGCCGCCACCGTCGACGGAACCATCTCGAGCACCACAGCAAATGCGCCAGCGTCCTGCACCGCACGGGCATCGGCGAGCAATTCTTCTGCAGCCTCCCCGCGACCCTGGATCAGGTGTCCACCAAGTCCATGCTCGCTCTGCGGTGTGAAGCCCACGTGGCCCATCACCGGTATGCCCGCCCTGACGATCCGCTTGATCTGCTTCGCGCTACGAACTCCGCCCTCGAGCTTGACCGCATGCGCCGAGGTCTCCTTCATGAATCGGATCGCCGTGTTCAATGCCTCTTCGGGCCCATTCTCGTAGCTGCCGAAGGGCAGATCAGCGATCACCAGCGCCCGATTGGCCGCGCGCGCAACAGCGCGGGTCAAGGGAATCAACTCGTCGATCGTCACTGGCAACGTGGTGTCGTACCCGAAAACGGTGTTTCCTGCTGAGTCACCGACGAGCAAGAAGTCGATACCCGCCTGATCGAAGATCGTCGCCGACAGGTAGTCGTAGCTCGTCAGCCCAGTGATCTTGATGCCCTGCTCTTTCGCCCTGGCGAAATGTCGGATCCGAACCCGCTTGGCGCCCTCGGGAGCATCACCACCGCCGTACGGGCGTGCCCCCTCATCGGGTCGATCATCAGCCATTTCGTCACGCTATCGGGGTGCCCAAGAGGCTTGGAACCTTGCGCACGCAGAGCGGAGGGATAACAATCCGGGCATGGGACTACTACCAGACCAACTCCCGTGGTGGATCGCCGGTCCACTGCTCGGCTTACTCGTCGTCGGACTCTTCGTCGTCGCCAACCAACCGCTCGGGGCATCAGGCGCGTACGTGCAGACGATCAAGACCGTGCGGCACGACACTGACCGAGTCACGTGGCGGGTCTGGTATTTCGGAGGGATCTTCGTCGGCGGACTTCTCGCCACCATCCTCGGACCGGGCGTCGAGATTCGACAGGGCTACGACGCCATGACAGCCGCAGGATGGTCGGCACCAGCGATCGGGGTCGTGGTTCTGCTCGGAGCGATCGTGATGGGGTACGGCGCCCGCGTTGCTGGCGGCTGCACTTCCGGTCACGGCATCTGCGGAACAGCACAACGCTCGCCAGCCAGCTGGACGACAACGGCAACGTTCATGGGCACCGCTGTGGTTGTCACATTCCTTCTCACCTCGTTCACCGCTCTCGGAGGATCGTGATGCCCAAGCAGATGAACCTCGTCGGCGGCCTCTTCGGAGCAGGATTTGGCTTCGTTCTCGCAGCGGGCAAGTTGCACGATTACGACACGATTCACAACACATTGCGCCTCACCGATTTCTACGTCTTCGGCCTCATGGGACTCGCGATCGGCGTGTCGCTCCCATTGCTCTGGATCCTCGAACGACGCGGGACCGAGACGCGCTACGGCGGTCGACTCTCACTCGCACGTTCGAAGGTCGAGCGACATCACATCACCGGTGGAATCCTGTTCGGCGCAGGATGGTCGATTGCGGGGACATGTCCCGCACCGGCGCTCGCCATGCTCGCGTCAGGCGCCACGTACGGGGCGATCGCCGTCGTCGGCCTCTTCATCGGACTGTGGCTACGAGACCGTCAACTGATCGCTGCCAGTCAAGCGATCAACGAGGGAGACGGCGAACGCAGCACCCTTCCCGGCACCAAGACACTCGGGGCACGCTGATCCAGCCGATCATGCGTGTCCGGTGACGGCACTGGCGGGATCGAGAAGTGCGTCACCACCGCGTCGATTACGCCACTCCGGGCCGCTGAGCACAAGTGAGATGCCCACAAGCACGGACATCGCCACGCCGCACGCCAGATACGCGACCACTCGCCCGTGGTACTGATACAGCACACCAGCGACCACCGCCACCGCGCCGGCCGTGAGAGTTTGCACACCGCCGAGCAGCCCCTGGGCTCCCGCATGCCGATCATCGGGAGTGACCATCCCAACCGCGACGGCGGTCGATGACACCGTTAATCCGTCACTGACAGCGTGAACGGTCGCCACGGCCAACATCGCCCAGGCCCCGGGCATGAAGCCGTACAACGACATGTACAACGCCCCGAGACCAAGACCAAGGGGCCCCAGTTTGAACGGCCCCACTCGTTGCGCCAGCCGACCACCGAACTCACCGAAAATGATCAGCGGCAGAGCAAATACGGTCACCCCGACATTGGCGAGCCACTCCCCCGCTCCGAGATCGTCAAGAACGACTGCCCAGAGCGCATCAAAGGTTCCGATCATCATGAACAGTGCTGCGCCCATACAGACGGCCGCCAGATAGGGACGGAGCCGCAACAGGTCAAACGCGAATCTGGTCTCGGTGGCATGTGCAACGACGCTCTCGTCGACACGAATGCGAAACACCAGCGGCAGGCAGGCCGCCGAGGCCCCAGCGATGACGAGGAAGGGAGCCGCAAGACCGAGAGGGCCCACGAGGACGGCCGACAGGGCTGGGCCCGCCGCGAAACCGGCCACATCGCACGCGAGCAGCAGTCCGAGGTTGTCACCGAGTCGCTTCTGATCGCCCAGAATCACGATCCTGCGAATTGCAGGGAATGCCATTCCGAGTCCCAAACCAGAGATGACTCTCCCGAGGAGTAGCACCCACAACCGAGTGCCGAATCCAAGGATCAGCAGCCCAACCAGGTTGACGAGAATCCCCGCGATGACCAATTTCCGAGCGTGTCCCCGATCGGCGACCGGCGCGAGAAAAACCTGAGCGAGGAACGACGAACCGAAGCCGATTCCGACGATGAGACCCAACGACCCTTCGGCGATGCCGTAGAGATCCCTGAAGTCGTCGAGCACCGTGAACATCACCCCGTAGCCCGATGCCATGACTGCGGTCAAGAGACCGAATGCGAGCACTCTTCGCCGAGTCAACACCTCGGCGACGGGCTCAGTTGAGGTAACGGTGGGGGTCACCGGGGAAGATTACCGGCCACGCATCAGCGAACGCGGATCGATAAACAGGTGACGCACCCCTCGAGTTTCTCGAACTCGGCGATGTCGACAAGATCGACCTGGTAACCATCCGCACGCAGCATCGATGCGGTGCGAGGTGCGGACGCGGCCATCAAGAGCCGGTCATCGCCCGTGATGACGACATGCGACCCTGACTCTTCGTCCACCGCCCGAAACCTGTCGAAGAGTGAGACGTCATCGACCAGTGGCAGGTAACCGATGATCGTTCCGTCAGGCAACGCAGTGATGGCCGACTTCAGATGCAACACCCTGCTGACCGGCACAGCGATCACCGTCCAACCCCGTGGCTCGATGATGTGTGTTAGGGCTTCGATGCCGTCGGTGTCGGTTCGGCCTCCGAGGCCGACGAAGACCGATCGACCAACCTTCAAGACATCGCCTCCGTCGAGGTGACCGGCGCCAAGATCGATGACCTCCAAACCGCATTCCATCAGCGGCGCACTCATGCCCTCGACCTCCGCCCGCCGGCTCGGAGCGCCAGGTCGGGTGGTCACGGCAATGTCGTCGAAGACCACGGCGGCGTCTTCGATGAACACGGCGTCCGGGCAGTCGTCGGCAGGCGCCACCTCACGAATCTCCCACCCCGTGCTGCACAGCGTCTCGACGTAGCCCTCCCATTGGCGTCGGGCCGCATCGACGTCAACGGGTGATGCCTCGATGTGCGTGACGATGCCGTCCGCCAGGAGCGGGCCGGGACGTCGGACGAGAGCGATCTGGCGGTGCACCGAACCAGTGTGACATCCAGTCGACGTGAGCGCCGGTTTCAGACACCTGCGCCGCACTAGCGTCGGGACGATGTCGGGACTGGTGCGGTCGAACCTTGTGGTGGCATCAGGCACCCTGGCCTCGCGCGTCACCGGACTCTTGCGGGTGATCGTTTTCGCCTACGTCATCGGCCAGACGGCGCTGGCTGATGCCTACAAGCTGGCCAACGAGACCCCGAACATCGTCTACGACCTCCTCATCGGCGGCGTGCTCTCGGCGACACTCGTTCCTGTCTTCACGTCATTATCAGTGGACGGTCGCGATACGCGTCGCCGTGTCGACGCCATTGTCACGACAGCGATGACCGCCGTCATTGCATTGACGATCATCGCCGTGATCGCCGCTCCATTCATCTTCCGGCTCTACTCGATCACCCTGTCGCCCGAGGTGGACGCCGACGCCTTTCGCTCCGCAGGCACGACGCTCGCACGGCTGTTCTTGATACAGATCCTGTTCTACGGACTCACCGGAATCATGAACGCGCTGCTGCACGCCAGAGAACGTTTTCTGGCCGCCGCGTGGTCGCCGGTGCTCGCCAATCTCGTGGTGATCGCCTCACTGCTGTCGCTTCCTGGAGCCGGAAGCGCAGATCGCAGCATCGCCGACATCGGCGTGGACTCGAGACTCACCTGGACCCTCGGCCTCGGCGCCACCGCCGGGATCGCTGTGATGGCGATCGTCGTCGCCATCGCAGTCGCACGATCAGGACCGTTCTGGCGTCCCGTATGGGCCCCCCGTGATCCTGACGTCCGCAAGGTGATGACGATGGGAGGCTGGACCTTCGGGTTCGTCATCGCCAACCAGATCGCCTTGGCCGTCGTTCGCAACCTGGCCGAACCAGGCTCGGCGCTCGCCTCGGCATATTTCGACGCCTTCACGTTCTTCGTTCTCCCTCATGGCCTGCTCGCCGTTTCAATCGCCACAACGCTGCAGCCCCGGCTCGCTCGTGCCGTCGCCACCGGGGACCGCGTCGGACTCGCCGGCCAACTGACCGGAGGGATTCGAGCGATCGTCGCCGTCACCGCACCGGCCGGGGCAATGCTCATCGTGCTCGCCGCCCCTCTCATCCGGGTGCTGATGGAGCGCGGTCGCTTCGACGCCGAAGACACGGCGAATACCGCAGACGCCCTGCGTGGCTTGGCCGTCGGGCTCGTCGGATTCTCCGTCTTCCTGTTCGTGCTTCGTGGCTTCTACGCCCACCACGACACACGAACCCCGTTCTGGTTGAACGTCATCGAGAATGGCCTCAACGTCGCGCTCGCCTTCATGCTGGTCGGACCCCTTGGCGTTGGCGGCCTCGGTGTCGCCCTTGGAATTGCGTACCTCGTGGCCGCCGTCCTCGCAGTGATCGTGCTGCACCGGCGCTGGGTCTCTGAGCTTGAACTGAGGTCCCTGACACACGAGGTCGCTCGTCTGCTCGGTTCAGCGATTGTCGCTGGACTCATCATGGCTGCCCTTGCGGCGGCCATCCATCTCGACGACCGTTCGACGGTGTGGACAGCTGCGGGCATCGCGGCAACCGCCGCAGTAGGAGCGATCGCCCACTGGGCGATCAGCAATCTCTTTCAGTCAGTGACGATGCCGAGGCCAGCCGCAATCAGGGACTTCGTCAGTCGGGCAACAAGACGAGATCGTCTCGGTGGATGACCTCATGCACCATTCCGGACGGAAGTTCGCTGGTACGCATTCCAATGACGGCATTCAGGTCGCGTGCGGCGACGAACGACATCCCACGGGCGAACACACGACCGTCAGGACCTGCGATCTCGACGGTGTCACCCTCTTCGAACCGTCCCGTCACCTCGACGATCCCGGCCGGCAGAAGACTCGATGCGCGATCCGTCAGCGCCGAACGAGCACCGGCGTCGACCACAACACGACCCTGGGGTTCAGCGGCGAACGCAATCCAAAGCTTGCGGGCGCCGAGACGCCGATCGTGTGCCTCGAACGTCGTGCCGAGAGCGGTACCGTCGACTGCTGAGACCAAGACGCTCTCGCGTGACGCCCGAGCGATGACCGTGCGAATGCCCGACCATGAGGCGATACGAGCAGCTGTCAGTTTCGACGCCATGCCACCAGAACCGCGTCCGCTTCCAGTCGAGGACGCGTTGATCGCCAACAACGGATCGTCGGCGGCAACCCGCTCGACGAGCTCAGCGTTCGGGTCCGAGCGAGGATCAGCGGTGTGCAAGCCATCGAGATCGGTCAACAGCACACATACATCTGCTGCGATGTTGTGCGCCAGCAGCGCCGCCATGCGATCGTTGTCGCCGTAGCGCAGTTCGATGTTGGCGATTGCATCGTTCTCGTTGACCAACGGCACACAGCCAAGTTCGAGGAGTCGATCGATGGTCTGTCGAGAATGCAAGTACTGACGCCTGTCGACGAAGTCATGAGGGTCGAGAAGCACCTGCGCACCGACGAGGCCATGGCGTTCCAGCTCGGCGTCATACACCGCCATCAAGCGACTTTGCCCCACCGCCGATAGCGCTTGCAGGGTCTCCATGTCACTCGGCCGAGTCGCGAGCCCCATCGCCGCGACACCGGCGGCCACTGCACCGGACGTCACGATGACCACCTCGTCGCCCCGCGAGCGAAGTTGGGCGACCTCAGCGCAGAGCGCCGCAATTGCATCGTGTTTGATTCGACCGCCATCATCGGTCAACGATGAAGTGCCGATCTTGGCGACAACCCTCACGCCAGCCCCCTCACAGGTCCGACCGATATTCGAAACTGAATTCACCGATCCACACCACATCACCGTCGGTGGCTCCGGCCCGCGACAGCATCTTCAGCACACCGAGTCGCTCAAGACGGCTGTCGATCCATGAGAGCGCCTCCGGGGTCGTGACGTCGTTCAATGCGACGACTCGCTCCACTTCGCGTCCGACCAGTCGGAACTCGTTGTCACCGAGGCGCTCGACAACAGCGCCGGAGGCCTCTGGCCTGATGACCACGACGCCTTCGGTCATGGGTTCGATCTGGCGTGACTCGTGGACGAGCGACGCCATCCGACCCACGAGATCCCTCACACCTTGCTGCGTCACCGCCGAGATCACCGGATGCTCCCAGCCCTGCTTCTGCACATCGTCAGGCGTCAACAGATCAGCTTTGGTGCCCACGATGAGACGCGGCCGATCGAGAAGGTCGGGACGGTACGAGCCCAGTTCATCGAGCAGAACTCTGACTTGTTCGTCAGGTGTCGTTCCGTCGAGCGCCGCCATGTCGACCATGATGCACAACACCCGGGCACGCTCGACGTGCCGCAAGAAGCGATGGCCGAGACCCTTGCCATCACTCGCGCCCTCGATGAGGCCCGGGATGTCGGCGACGACGAACTCGGTCTCCGAGTCGAGTGAGACAACACCCAGGTTCGGCTCGAGCGTGGTGAAGGGGTAGTCAGCAATACGCGGTTTCGCCGCAGAGATCACGCTGATCAACGTGCTCTTCCCCGCGTTCGGGAATCCGACGAGCGCCACGTCGGCCATCAACTGCATCTCGAGTCGCAACCAGCGTTCCTCCCCATGCTCGCCCTGCTCGGCAAAGGTGGGAGCCCGGCGACGATTTGAGAGAAAACGGGCGTTGCCACGGCCGCCCCGGCCTCCTGCTGCGCCGAGCCAGCGATCACCGTGCCGGAAGAGCTCGGCCAGGACTTCTCCGGTGTACATGTCCTTCACCACCGTGCCCTCCGGAACCTTGATCTCCAGCGACTCACCGCGACGACCGTGGAGATCCTTACCCTTCCCGTGAACGCCGTTCAACGCCCGCCGGTGAGGGTGATCACGGAACGCAAGCAGTGAGGCCACGTTGTGATCAGCGATCAACCAGACATCACCGCCGTTGCCACCGTCGCCGCCATTGGGACCGCCGTTGACGACGGGGCCCTCACGTCGAAAAGAGACGCAACCGGCGCCACCGTCTCCTCCACGGATGTTGAGTTGGCACTCGTCGACGAACTGGGACACGCTGTCACGCTAGCGACGAACCTCGAACTGCGACGGTGACACCTCCGGCGTAGGGTTGGACCATGAGTTCGACGCAGTCGACCGACGATCCCGCCGAACGAGCACAGCGGTGGGCAGCAACCATGCAGGGCCACCTCGCTGGTGGGGTGGCCTTGGCCCACGAAGACTCGTGGGCAGGCACCGGGTCATCTGGCGCTGCGGGCCGGGTCGAACGCGAGGAACGAGAACATCTCACCTTGTCAAGGTTGGCCACTCGAGCCCACGGTGCAGGCGATCGCGCCCATCCTGAGGAACCAGACCCATGGCGAACCTGCTTTGAACGTGATCGAGATCGAATCCTTCATGCCAGCGCCTTTCGTCGTCTTGCAGGCAAGACCCAGGTCTTCGTTTTTCCTGATGACCATCAGCGCACTCGGATGACCCACGCCCTCGAGGTGGCCCAAGTGGCCCGTTCGGTGGCCGGGCCCATCGGCCTCAATGTGACGCTGGCCGAAGCCATCGCCGTTGGCCACGATTGCGGACACGGGCCGGGCGGCCACGCCAGCGAAGATGCCTTCACTCCATATCTCGACGGTGGATACGACCATGCGGTGTGGGGTGCCGACGAAACGCTGGTACCGCTGAACCTGTGCGTCGAAACGCTCGATGGCATCAGGAACCATTCATGGAGCAGACCGGCACCGTCGACCCCAGAGGGCGAGGTGGTCTCGTGGGCCGATCGCATCGCCTATGTCTGCCACGACTTTGAAGACGCGGTCGCTGCCGGAATCGTCTCGGCCGAGATGCTGCCAGCGATCGTCTCATCGAGGTGTGGTAGCACGCGGAGCCGACAGCTCGGCACATTCGTGCGGGCCATGATCGACGCCACCATCGAGACCGGCCGCATCGGTATGACCGCGCCGATTGCTGAGGCACTCAGCGAATTCAGGCGCTTCAATTACGAGAACATCTACCTGCGGCCGGCTTCCAAGGCGCAGGCCGAGGCAGTCATCACCATGCTGCGGGCGCTGGTCGAGCACTATGCCGATCGGCCACATCTGCTCGCTGATGAACGTGTTGACGTGCCGAGAGATCTCAGTGCGGGAAGCCCCGAAGCACTTCGCGCTGCGGTCTCGTGGGTGAGTGGCATGACCGACCGATACGCCTGCCGTCAGGCGATGGCTCTGCTCAGATGGGACAGGGAGCAACTCCCCATCGGAATCGACGTCTGATCAGGCGCCGGGATTGACGTCGACGACCTTGCGGCCCTTGCGCTCGCCGAACTTCACGGAACCATCGACGAGGGAGAACAGCGTGTCGTCTCCACCGATGCCGACGTTACGGCCGGGATGGAAACGCGTCCCGCGCTGGCGCACCAGAATGGTGCCCGCCGTGATAACCGTGCCGTCGAATACTTTCACGCCGAGGCGCTGAGCGTTCGAGTCACGTCCGTTGCGGGTTGAACCGCCACCCTTGGTCTTCGACATTCTGGTCCTCCGAACTCAGGCCGTGATCGAGGTGATCTCGACGACGCTGTAGTGCTGACGATGGCCATAGCGACGACGCTGGTTGGTGCGCCGCTTGTAGGTGAAACCATTGACCTTCGGTCCTGCGGCTGATCCCACGATCCGACCCTTAACCGAGGCCGATGCGAGCGCTGCGGCACTGGCCAGAACCCGCTCGCCATCGACGACCAACACCGGGACGAACGACACGTCGGCACCCTGTTCGGCGTCGAGACGTTCGACGGTGATTTGCTGGCCCTCGGCCACCTTCTCCTGCTTACCGCCTGTGGCGATCACTGCGTACATAGCCTGAGGGATGCTAGCGACCCGAACGGGGTGCTCCAACCGGGTTTCAATCGAGAAGTGCGTGATCGACGACGACGCCGCGACCCTCGCAATTGGGACAACGATCCGAGAACTCGGTGAGTAGCCCCTCGCCGATTCGCTTGCGGGTCATCTCGACCAAACCGAGTTCGGAGATATCGAAGACCTGGGTGCGCGTCTTGTCGCGCGCCAGGGCCGAGCGGAAGGTGTCGACAACCTTGGCCCGATTTCCCCTTATCTCCATGTCGATGAAGTCGATCACGATGATCCCGCCGATGTCTCGCAGACGAAGTTGCTTCGCGATCTCTTCGGCAGCCTCGAGATTGTTGGCGCAGACGGTCTCTTCGAGGTTTGAGGTGCCCACGTTCTTGCCCGTGTTCACGTCAATGACCGTCAGTGCCTCGGTGTGCTCGATAATCAGCGACCCTCCAGACGGCAGCCAGACCTTGCGGTCCAGCGCCTTGTGCACCTGCTCGTGAACGTGGTGCCGCTCAAAGAGCGCCAGCCCCTCTGCGTGAGGGTCGTAGTACTCGATGCGATCGGCGAGCTCGGGATTGAACGCTGACACGTACTCCTTCACTTCGGCGTGGAGTCGTTCATCGTCGATGATCACGCCTCGATAATCAGCATTGAACTCCTCACGGATGACACGGACCGCCAACTCCGGCTCACGATGCAGCAGGACGGGACGCTTGGCTTCGCCAGCGAGAGCTTCGATGCGCTCCCATTGGGCGAGGAGAAGCCGCATGTCGGCGGTCAACTCGGCTTCCGTTGCGTGCTCGGCGGCGGTGCGAACGATGAGGCCGTGATTCTCCGGCTTCACACGGTCGAGAATGCCGCGCAGGCGGCGTCGAACATCGTCGGGAAGACGCTTCGAGATTCCATAGGTCGACGAATTCGGGATGAGAACGACGAACCGGCCAGGAAGAGACACCTCTTGGGTGAGCCGCGCACCTTTCGCCCCGATCGGGTTTTTGGTGACCTGACAGAGGATCATCTGTCGGTTCTTCAGAATCTGTTCGATCCGGGGCTGTCCGGCGGCCTCGATGTCCTCTGCGTCGTATTGAACATCGCCCCGATAAAGAACAGCATTCTTGGGAGTGGCAATGTCAACGAACGCTGCTTCCATCCCCGGCAGTACGTTCTGCACCCGGCCCAAGTAGATGTTGCCGTGGATCTGGCTGACATCGTCGGCAGGACGACTGACGTAGTGCTCGATCAGATTGCGACCCTCGAGCACCGCGACTTGGGTCATCCCCTCCCGGACCTGTACACACATGAGGTACCGACCGAGCGGCTTTCCATTGCGCTCACGGCCGCGGCGCTGCTCGAGCACCTCTGGTGAGAGTTCGGCCGATGCGCCCTTCGAACTGCGGCGCTTGCGATTGCGATTTCCCTTTGAAGCACCTGTACCTGGCTCACGCTCTGCCGAAGCCTTCTGCACCTGCGTCTGAGACTGCTTCGCACCCGACGGTTTGCGTCGACGTCGTTGACCCTGACCGGCGCTCGTTGTCGAGCCACCCTCCGAACTGTCGGCACGAGCGGGCCCAGGCGGAGGCACTGACGGCACGGGCATCGTGTCACCGATCTGGGGTCGCCGGACCAACGCCCGTTCGGCGGCGTCCACGGACTGCGGGCGCCCCTCCCTCATCGACTCCGGCAACTCCTCCGGATTGCTGGGTGTCGACTCGGTCGTCGCCTTGTTCCGGTTTTGGCCACCACGTGACCCCCGGCGGCGGCGCTGCGACGACGACGTTGACTCGCTGGCGCTATCCGTTGCGGAGGTGTCGGCAAGAGCCGGAGTGGGCGTGGGGAGATCCTGACGGTCCCCGTCGCCGGGTCCGTGGGAGGTGGACTGTTCCATGTGAGCGTTCCCTTTCAACGCAGCCACTCGCGTGGCGGCTGCGGCTGTCCGATCCCTCGGCAGCACATGGCGCGCCGGGAGCGAACAGACGAATGGTGATGACGGAGACGGCCCAGGCGCTCACGAGGAGCGAGAGGTACAGAGCCGTGTCCATGACGACCCAATGCTACCGCCCAGCCCGGTGTTGAGCCTGTTTACCTCATGCGTCGCATGTGGACGCTCTGCACGAGACCGAACATCGCGCAGTACACCACCAAGCTGGAGCCTCCATATGAGATAAACGGCATCGGAAGACCTGTCACCGGGGTGATCCCGAGGGTCATGCCCACGTTCTGGAACACCTGCCAGAGCACCATCGTGAAAACTCCCGCGCAGATATACGTGCCCAAGAGGTCCTTCGACAGTCCGGCGATCCTCCAAATCCGCACAAGCGCGACGACGAACAGAGCGAGAAGCACAACACCGCCGACCAACCCGAACTGCTCGGCCACTGCAGCGAAGGGGAAATCAGCCCACATGACAGGGACATCTCGGCCGTTGGTCAGGGGACCCTGCAACCACCCCTTGCCCCAGATGCCGCCGGTGCCAACAGCCCGCATCGCATTCCTCGCCTGATACACGGCGTCTTGAAGGCTCGGATCGGTCGTTTCCTGGTCGAGGAACACCTTCAGGCGGTTGACCTGATAGGAGTTGACGAGACGCGTCACGAAGGCGGCGACGACGGTCAGGATCGCCAGGATGCTTACCGCTGCGATGTACTTGGGCCGGGCACCTGCAACGAGGAGCGTGCCCATCACCAGGGCGATCAGCACCGAGGCCGAACCAAGGTCAGGCTGGACGATGATGAGGACCGTCGGAAAACCGGCGAGAACAAGACCACCGAGAAACCTCGGGTAACTCACCTCATCCGTGCGCTCCTCGGCCAGATACGCGGCGAGAAGGAGCATCGTCGCAAACTTTGCCAACTCCGCTGGCTGGATGTTGATCGGCCCCAAATCGAACGAGATCCGATCCTCGCCGCGCGCAAGCCCGAGCAGAAGAAGGAGCAAAAGCAACGAAACCGTGACCCCATACAACGTCACGGCTCGATCCTTCAGAGCCTCATAGTCCATCGACATGACCACTGTCATGACCACCGACCCGACGATTGCAAACACCACCTGGCGGTTCACAAATGCGTAGGGGTCACCCTCGATTCTCGTTCTGGACGCCGAGTAGACGACGAAACACCCCACCACGACGAGAAGCCACTGAACCGACATCAGCACCCAATCGATGTTTCGGCTCGGATCACCCGGCGACCGCCGGATGTTGCCGAGACCACTATCGGGCCGGCGGGTGAGAAACGTCAATGTCATCGGACGACCTGTTCGTTCACTCGATCAATCCAATAC
>JAQCGT010000038.1 GCA_027730505.1 Actinomycetota bacterium
CGGCTGCAGCGGTGTACCAGAGACTTCTGCGCACCGACCTTGTAACGACGTTGCAGGAGGACTTCATCCTCATGGCGCGATCGAAGGGTGTACCTCGCCACCGAGTTCTGTTGAAGCATGCGCTTCGACCGTCCCTCTTCTCATTCATCACCGTCTTCGGTATTAACACCGGAGCGTTGATCGGTGGTTCGCTCATCGTGGAGACGATCTTCAGGGTTCCGGGTCTCGGATCATCCATCGTCGAGGCAATTCTGCGAGAGGACTTCCCTGTGGTTCTGGCCATTGTGATGATCGCAACAACGACATTCGTCCTGGTCAACATCGCCGTTGACCTGTTGTACTCGGTTCTTGATCCGCGGGTGCGTCGATGAGCGCCGATTCCGCGGACACTGGCGTCACTCCCCCGGCGACGGTCGAGATCGACCGTACGAAGCGGCGTATTGGTTTCGGGTTTTGGCTGAGTGTGTCTTGGATCGTGTTGGTGGTTCTGGCCGCGATCCTTGCGCCGTGGCTACCGGTCAAAGATCCGAATGCCAACTACATCGTTGCCGGCTCGCGGCCGCCTTACGGCCCCTCGTGGACTCATCCGTTCGGCACCGACCAAGATGCCCGCGATCTTCTGAGCCGGGTTGTCTTCGGGGCGAGAACGTCGTTGATCATCGGCTTTGTGGCCATCAGTTTTGGCATGATCATCGGCGGAGGTCTCGGCATCATCGCGGGCTACTACCGGCGCTGGCTCGACCGGATCATCACCATCGTGATGTTGATCCTGCTGTCGTTTCCGGCGCTCATTCTGGCCATTCTCATCACCTCGCTCGTCGATCGGGGGCTCTTCACTATTTCCGTCACGCTCGGCCTTCTTGCCATCGCTCCGGTGGGCCGGCTGGCGAGGGCCGCGACCCTGTCGTTCGCGGACCGTGAGTTCGTGAGTGCCGCTCGTTCGCTCGGGGCGGGCGATGGGCGCATCATCATTCGCGAGCTGTTGCCGAATGTTGTCATTCCTATGTCAGCCCTCGCGTTGCTCGGTATGGCGGTGGCGATCGTGGCTGAAGGGGGTCTCGCCTTTCTGGGCCTGTCGATCGAGAAGGGCTTCACCTGGGGCAAGTTGATTCTCTACGGCGCTGGCGCTCGGGACCTTGAGCGAGCCCCATGGATCTCGTTCGCACCGATTCTCGTGCTGTTCATCACGGTTCTCGCACTGAACTACGCCGGGGATCGGATCCGGGACTACTTCGACGTGAAGGAGATCTCGCTGTGACCCCTCTGCAGACCGAACACCGCACCGACGCTGAGCCGCTCCTGGCCCTCGAGGATGTTCGCACCCACTTCCGCACCGAGCGCGGGATGGTACGTGCAGTCGACGGAGTCAGCCTCACCTTGAAGAGAGGACGCGCGCTTGGGATCGTCGGCGAATCTGGTTCAGGGAAGACGGTGCTGTCACGCACGATCATGGGTTTGCTCCCGTCCACTGCTGAGGTCACTGGGTCGATCCGGTATTCCGGTGAGGAGCTTGTTGGCCGTGGCCGCTCCACTATGCGTCCCTACTGGGGACGCGAGATGTCGATGGTGTTCCAGAACCCCATGGTGTCGCTCAACCCGGTCATGAAGGTCGGCGAGCAGATCGCCGAACCGTTGCGCCTCCATCTTGGGATGTCACGTGCAGACGCACGAGCAACGGCGGTGCGCCTTCTCACCGATGTACGTATTCCCGAGCCGGAACGTCGGATCGGGCAGTATCCACATGAGTTGTCTGGCGGAATGCGCCAGCGTGTCATGATTGCCATAGCGCTGGCCTGTGGTCCATCGTTGCTGTTCGCTGATGAGCCGACAACAGCACTTGACGTGACAGTCCAGGCTCAGATACTTGAACTCGTCGCCGAGCAACGACGAGATCGAAACATGTCGGTGGTTCTCGTCACCCACGACCTCGGCGTAGTGGCCGGTCACACCGATGAGATCGCAGTGATGTACGGAGGAAAGTTGGTCGAGACCGCTCCGACCGACGTGCTCTTCAGTGAGATGCGCATGCCGTACACCATGTCTCTCCTGCGCTCGATCCCGCGGCTGGATGACCCGTCGCACACCCGATTGCCGGTGATCTCCGGCCGCCCACCCGATCTCGTCGATCCTCCCGCAGGCTGTCGATTTGCGCCACGTTGTGCCTACGCTCGCGAACGTTGCCATGTCGAGGAGCCGCCGCTGGTGTCGACGTCCCATCCTGAGCATCTCTACGCCTGCTGGTATCCCGTTGGATCCGCCGAGTTCGCCGAGCGTGATGCTGAACTGCGCGCGGCGGGCGACGTTCGAGTTTCGATCTCGGGTTCAGGAGGTTCGTGATGTCGGCGCCGCATCTGCGTGACCGCGACGATCTGGTCCTGCGTGTGGAGGACCTCGTCGTTGAGTTCCCAGCGGGGCGGGGCCGCAAAGTGCATGCGGTCTCGGGTGTGGACTTCGATCTTGCCCGAGGCGAAACGCTTGGCATTGTGGGCGAGAGCGGTTGTGGCAAGTCGACGACGGGTCGGGCGATCATGCAGATGCCGGCCCCGACGGGTGGACGTGTGGAGTTTGAAGGCCTGAACTTGGTCGGCTTGGCGAAGCGAGATCTTCGTGCCGCTCGAACCCGGATTCAGATGATTTTCCAAGATCCAATTTCGTCACTCAATCCGCGTCGTAAGGTCTGGGACAGCGTTGCTGATCCGCTGAGGATCTGGAAGCGGGGCAGCGAAGCGGAAATCGCTGAGACGGTCGATCGAGTGCTTGAAAGTGTCGGCATCGACCCGATCCGGGCTCGAGAGAGCCGCCCTCATGAGTTCTCGGGTGGCCAGTGCCAGCGAATCTCCATCGCCCGGGCACTCGTGCTCGATCCCGCGGTCATCATCTGTGATGAGCCTGTCTCGGCGCTCGATGTGAGCGTTCAGGCCCAGGTGCTCAATTTGTTGGAAGACCTGAAGGCGGAGTTCGGTCTGACCATGATGTTTATCGCCCACGACCTTGCGGTTGTTAAGAACGTCAGCGATCGTGTGGCGGTCATGTACCTAGGTCGTATCTGCGAGATCGCTGACAGCGATGACCTCTACGCTCGGCCCGCCCACCCGTATACCCGGGTGTTGCTCGACTCGATTCCGGTACCCGATCCAACAGTGACGCCGACACATGTCGACCTTGAAGGTGAGCTGCCGTCGCCGATGTCTCCCCCACCGGGCTGTCGATTCAACACGAGGTGCTCGTCGGCAGACGAACGCTGCCGTAGCGAGGTGCCCGAGATGCGCTCGATCGGAGATGGGCACTATGTGGCCTGCCACCATCCGCTCGTCACACCGGTGACCATCGGTCAATTCGTCTGACGAAGCAGGCGTGATCGGCGATGTCAAGCAGCGGTCGGTCTCCTGCGGAGTCTCCATAGGCGTACAGTTCGACATCATCGAGATGCGCGTCGAGCCGCTGGCGTACATACTCCGTGAGACGGGTGACCTTCTCATCGCCCCGACAGTTCGGGCCGATGAGACGGCCGGTGAAACGCCCATCGTCGACGTCGAGTCTGGTTGCGAGATAGTCGACGCCGAGACGCTCAGCCAGTCTCGACACGTAGATCTCGAAGGAGGCTGACACGATGACAACGTGGTGTCCGGCGCTCTGGTGCTGGTTGAGTCTGGCGAGGGTGTCGGATCTGAGCCAGCCCATGACGTGATCGGTGATGAACGCTTCTGCTCGCATTGTGGCCACCTCGTGCTCGACACCACTGAGGGTCAGTGCGGTGACAGCCTTCAGCTGGTCTCGGTCCCGAACGCTCGCTGGCTTTCGGATGATGTGTTTGGCGAGCGCACTGACCAAGGTGCGCCGACCCACAAGAGCGGTGACGAATGGGATGAGGCAATCCCTGTCGGTCAGCGTCCCATCGAGGTCAAACGCTGCAACGGTGGCTGTCACCGTCTCAGCCCGTCGATCATGTCCCAGTAGCCGGGCCAACTCTTGCTCACCACCGTCAGGTCGTCGATTTCGATCCCTTCGATGACGGTTGAGAGGACCCCGAAGGCCATGGCCATCCGGTGATCGTGGTGACTGCGCAGTGATGCTCCGTGCAGGGAAGCCGGCGTGATCTCCAAGCCGTCTGCAGTCTCTCGGACGTCGCCGCCGAGTGCTGAGAGCTCCTGTGCGAGCACAGCGAGGCGGTCGCTTTCCTTGGCTCTGATGAATCCCACGCCGGTGATCCGCGATGGTCCAGTCGCCTGAGTACCGAGCACCGCCATCGTTGGCACGAGATCGGAAATATCCGACATGTCGAGATCGAACGGTGCCAGTCGTCCATGCGGGGGTCCGGTGACAACGGTGTGGGAGCCGTCGGTGGACACCTCGCATCCCATGGAAGCCAGTATCGAGCGAATTTCGGCATCGCCCTGCAGCGACGGTTCGGTGAGTCCGGGAACGCGAACCGTCCCACCAGTGATGGCTGCGATAGCCATCGGGTAGCTGGCCGATGATGCATCGGGCTCGACCGCGAGGTTGGCGCTTTCGTACCCGCCAGCGTGGACAACGATCTCGGAGTCTGTAACCGACGTGGCGGTGTGTCCGAACATCGCCATGACGGAAGCCGTCATCTCGACGTATGGACGAGAGACGAGCCGACTGGTGAGGTGGAGTGTGAGTCCATCGTCTAGTCGTGGAGCGATCATCATCAGGGCCGAGATGAATTGGCTCGACACATCACCGGCAAGTTCCACCTCTCCCCCTCTGGCAGGACCGGTGATTGTGACGGGGAGGGAGCCGCTCTGAGTCGCCACGACGACACCGAGATCAGCGAGAGCGTCCAGAAGTGGTCTCATCGGGCGCCGTCGTAGCGGCAAGGCTCCGTCGATCGTGACGGCTTCACGGCCGAGCGCCGACAGAGCAATCATGAAGCGCGATGACGTTCCTGCGAGACCGCTCCACAACAGACCCCCACCCGGCACCGAGACGCCAGTCACATTCGCAGAGTGTGGGTTGACTCGCTCGATGCCAACACCGACGTCCGGGAGAGCATTGAGTAGAGCCTCCGTGTCGTCACCGTCGGGGAGTCCGACGAGTCGGCTCGTACCAGAGGCGAGAGAGGCGCAGATCAGCATCCGATTTGCCACGCTCTTCGAACCCGGTACCACAACCGTTCCGTCGGGAGGGCGTGAATACGGGGCCAGCGTCATGCTCATGAGAGTTGGTGGACCGATGGGCGGAACCCACGGGCGACGAGGCCACCTCGGTACAGATCGACGGCAGATGTATCCACGAGCACGACAGCGACGCCTCGAGCGCCTTCCGCTGAGTGAACGACCTCGAAGTTGGCGATATTCACGCCTAGTTCAGCAGCAAGAGTGAAAATTTCTGCGGCCGCTCCGGTGCGGTCCGGGATGGCGATGCGAATCTCTGCCAGCGCGGCGGGGTCGGCGACCCGACTTGGGAGGTTGGCGCGAGCAGATCGAGCCGCGCTCAGACGTTCATAGAGGGCGGCGTCATCACCAGATTCGATGATCTCACGAATTCCGGAGAGCGCCGACTCGAGTTCCTCGAGAGCCTCACAAATTGCATGGCGGTTCTGGCGACAGATGTCAATCCAGATCCCGGGAGATCCACTCGCAATTCGCGTCATGTCTCTGAACCCTCCGGCGGCAAGCCTCAGCAGCGCGGCATGCTCCTCGGAGCGCTCGACGGCAAGGCCCATGAGAGTTGCGGCCGTGAGGTGGGGCACATGGCTGACCACGGCGACAAGGCGATCATGGGAAGATGGGTCGAGCGCCACAACTTCGGCGCCCAGAGAGCGAATCACACCCGCGACCGTCGACAACACCGCGTCGTCGGTTGCCGTACTCGGGGTGAGGACCCAGATTGCCGTGTCGAACATCCCGCCATCAGCACCATCTAGACCATCGAGCTCACTGCCTGCCATCGGGTGACCGCCAACGAAACGCGGATCGCTGAATCGACTACACAGCGGAGACTTCACGGAACCGACGTCGGTGACGGGCCCATCGGTGTGAGTGAGTGCGTGTTCGACTGCCTCGGCTGCCTGGTCGACGGGGACAGCGATGAAGGTGAGCTCAGCATGGTGCGAGAGTCCGGATGCTGAGATTGCGCCCAGAGCGAGGGCCCGATCGACCGTTGTCGTATCGATGTCGACGCCGTGAACGGTCCAGCCCCGGGCAGTGAGGGCATACGCGATCGAACCACCGATAAGGCCCAGGCCGACCACATTGGCGACACCGGCTGGCAACGTTTGGTCAGGGGCGCTCACGTGCCCGGAGCGTACCCGCCCGCACCGGTCTCGAGGCTGAGGGCGATGAGTTCAGAGGCGTCGAGGTGCCGCCAAGACCCCGGGCTCAGCGAGCGATCACGTATCGGGCCGATGCGAACTCTGACAAGCCGTTCGACCGGATGTCCCACGGCATCGCACATTCGTCGCACCTGACGATTGCGACCCTCATGGATCGTGATCCGCAAGAGCCCCGGCTCTGGTTGGGACACATCGGCTGGGCCCGTGAGCCCATCGTCGAGTTCGACGCCCTGTCGCAGCGTTCTGAGCGCTCCCGGCGACACCGGTCCCCGTCGCACAGACGCTAGGTATTCCTTCTCCACACCGCGCGAGGGGTGGGTGATGGCGTTGGTCAGGGCACCGTCATTAGTCACGACGATCAAGCCCTCGGTATCGAGGTCGAGCCGGCCGACGGGGTGAACTCTTGGCTCGGGCGGGACCAGGTCGACGATTGTCGGCCGCCCGTGTGGGTCGCCAACGCTGCAGATCACACCACGCGGCTTGTTGACCAGATAGTGGACGAGTCCGGGCTTGACACCGATCGGTACGCCGTCGACTTCGACGTCGTCCGATTCAACGTCAACACGACGGCCGAGCTCGGCCGTGAGGCCATTGACGGTCACACGCCCGGAAGCGATCATCTCCTCACAGACCCGACGACTCCCCCAGCCATGAGCAGCGAGAACCTTCTGCAGCCGCTCGCCCTTGGCCCGCTCAGCGTCGTCGAGGTACCACGGCTGCTCGCCCTGATGGGGTTGAGTCATGTCACGGTGGGCCCGAGCCGTCGGAGGGCTCGATGCGAAGACCCTGTTCGAGTGCTTCGACGACATCGGCATCCGGAATGAATTCGGCGATCGACGGGAGGTCATCGAGCGACGAGACGCCGAGCTTCTCACAGAAAAGTTCGGTGGTGCCGAAGAGCACTGCTTGTCCGGGACCACCATCGCGGCCGACCTCGGCGATGTACCCCCGAGCCATGAGAGTGCGAAGCACACCGTCGGGATCCACTCCCCTGATCGATGCGATCTGTGCCCGTGAGATCGGCTGCTTGTAGGCGATGATAGCGAGCGTCTCGAGCGCAGCACCAGAGAGTCTGGAGCGTTGCTCATCGAGGATGAATCGCTCGACATACGGAGCCAGTTCGGCAACAGTCTGGTACCGCCAACCACCAGCGACGTGGACGAGTTCGAATCCGCTGCTTCTCTCCCCGTACTCGGCAGCGAGCAGCTCACAGCACTCTTCGATCACTGGGATCGGCTGTTCCACGAGCTGGGCTATCAAGTCGGTGGCCACTGGCTCGTGGGCGACGAGCACAATGGCCTCGATCGCCATGAGCACCTCGCGTCGCATGTCGTCGATGGTGTTCGTCTCAGTCGGAAGTTCAATGGGTTCCATCATCATCCCTCGTACGTGTCGATGGTCATCGTGGCCGGATCAAGGTCGACTCCCCCGACCCAGACGATCTCGATGTCGCCGAAGCGGTCGAACTGCTCGATCTCGACAACTCCCTGTTTGAACAGCTCCAACACGGCGAGAAACCTGACGATGACCTCGATTCGGTCAGCCAGATCGCCGGTGAGGCGTCGGAAACCGATCCGACCCGACCGAGGCAATTCGTCAAGCAGTTCCGCGACTGCATCCGCCACCGTAATCGTGATGGGTGTGACGTGGAAAAGATCGACTACCGGTTCCGGACGCGGCATGAGAGCCCTGATCGCAGCACTCTGAATTCGCCTGAGCGAGGTGCCCTCGAGCAGATCGGGCACGAGTCCGGCAAATCGTTCATCAGGACCAACACGGCGCGCGAAACACCGGTCGGCCTCATCAACGAGCTGACTGAGCACCCGTGCGACATCCTTGAACGTCTTGCACTCGAGCAGGCGGGCGAGAAGGAGATCTCGTTCGGACCAGAGTGCCAACTCCTCATCGAGATCGCCATCGTCGGCACCGGGCAACAGCCGTCTGGTCTTCAGTTCGACCAACGTCGCTGCGATCAGGAGAAATTCGGTCGCCACATCGAGGTCGAGGTCCTGCATTCGCTCGACTTCGGTGAGATAGGCGTCGACGATGTTCACAAGATCGATCTCGTACAGGTCAACCTGTTCTTTGAGAATCAGTTGAAGCAAGAGGTCAAACGGTCCCTCGTAGACCCCGGTTGCCACCTCGATCGTCACAAGAAGAACGCTACCCGAGCCTCGCGGGGCAGCCGGTGACCGCTACGGCGCCACTAGCCTTCAGGTCCGTGACGCGTGTCCTGTCGTGCATTCAACCCACCGGATCGGTCCATCTCGGCAACTACTTGGGTGCCCTCGTGAATTGGGTACGCGGCCAGCACGACAAGGATGTCTTCCATGGCATCGTTGACCTCCATGCGCTGACGACCGCCACGGAACCGGGTCTTGTGGGAGCGGCGACGGTGGAATTGGCGGCGATCCTCTACTCCATCGGTCTGGACCCGGAGGTGGCGACCATCTTCGTCCAGAGCCATGTTCCCGAACACGCTCAGCTCGGCTGGGTGATGGAGTGCACGGTGTCGTTTGGCGAACTCTCTCGGATGACCCAGTTCAAGGACAAATCGGCGCGTCGGGAGTCCGAGTTCGTTTCAGCTGGCCTGTTCACGTATCCGGCACTGCAGGCGGCGGACATCCTTCTCTACGACGCCAATGAGGTTCCGGTTGGAGACGACCAGCGTCAGCACATCGAGATCACTCGGGACATCGCGCTGCGTTTCAACAATCGATTCGGTGACACATTCGTCGTTCCCGAGGCGGTGACGCCCGCAGTCGGTGCGCGTGTCATGGACCTTCAAGATCCCAGTTCGAAGATGTCCAAATCCGGTGACACCGACGCCGGGTGTGTGTATCTGCTCGATTCCCCTCAGGTCATCACTCGAAAGTTCAAGCGAGCGGTGACCGACTCCGACTCAGAAGTGCGGTACGACGTCACTTCGAAACCAGGCGTTTCCAACTTGCTCGACATCCTCGCAGCTGCCACGGGAGGTTCAGCGAGCGAATTGGCAGAGAGCTACTCCCAATACGGTCCGCTGAAGGCCGACACCGCTGACGCGGTGATCGCGCTGCTCGATCCGATCCAGACCAGATACCGCGAACTCATGGCGGACCGGGCTGAGTTGGAGCGCTTGTTGCGCGTCGGTGCGAGCCGGGCGAGAGCGGTAGCGTCGGCGACGTTGGAGCGTGCTTACACGGCGATTGGCCTTCTGCCCTGCTGAGCGAACGCATTGCCGACCGGCGCCAGATTGATCGACGGCTCCTCTCGTTAGCGTGGCCTGCCCTTGGGGCGTTGGCGGTTGAGCCCCTCTACGTGGCCGTAGACACGGCCATCATCGGACGAGTCGGCACGGACGAACTCGCCGGTCTCGCGGGTGCCGCAACGGTGCTTGCGGTTGTCGTTGCAGGCTCGAACTTTTTGGCATATGGCACCACTGAACGGGTCGCCCACGCCGTGGGTGCCGGCCGAATCGATCGGGCGCGAGCACTCGGCACACAGGCGCTCTGGGCGGCATTCGTTCTGGCGGCGGCAATTGTTCCGGCGCTGGTGATCCTTGCTCCGAGAATCGTTGGTGCGATCGGCCTTGAGCTCCTGGCGGCCGACCATGCCGTCCGGTACCTGAGAATTGCTGCGCTCGGCGTACCGGCAATCCTCATAGCGATAGCGGCGCAGGGAATTCTTCGTGGTGTCGGCGACTACAGACGCCCGTTGTGGGTGCTTGGAGCGGGAAACCTCCTGAACGTCGTCATCGAACTCCCGCTGGTGTTCATCTACGACCTTTCAGTGACTGGCTCGGCGCTCTCGACAGTAATCAGCCAATGGGCTGTGGCGTTCGCCTTCATTCCGATCCTGAGCAAGCACATCTCGAGGCCAGGACAACGGCGCCCCGATCGTGACGCAATGACGGACCTCCTGGGTATCGGAGCACATCTCGCCCTCCGGGTCGGATCGATGATGGTGGTGTTGACAGGGGCATCGGTGCTTGCAGCTCGCAGCGGGGTTTCCGATCTAGCCGGTCATCAGATCGTCGCCGGGGTGTTCATGCTCGTAGCACTCACGCTCGATGCGTTGGCGGTGCCTGCGCACACGCTGATCGGGCAGTCGCTGGGGTCGGGCGATAGGACCGCCGCTCGGCAAATTGCATCTCGTGTGATGGTCCTGTCGTCGGTTGCAGGAGCTCTTCTCGGAGTGTGCATCGTCGCGTTGGCTAGTCCGATCGCGAGAGTGTTCACCACTGACCCTGTCGTGAGATCGTCCGCTGTGTCTGGTCTCGTTGTGCTCGGCGTGCTGCTTCTTCCCGGAGCGATCGCGTTTGCGGGTGACGGCATCTTGATCGGAGCTGGAGATCATCGCTTCCTCGGCATCGCGTCGTTGGTTCAGACGGCCCTCATTGTTCCTATGGTGCTCATCCCGAAGGTCCGGGATGGACCAGGCGTCGCATTGGTCTGGACTCTGCTGGCTGCCTGGATGCTTATGAGGGCCGTGACGGTCGCCACCCGCTCGGTCCTGGTGCTTCGCTGACACTTCTCGACTCAAAGATCGTCTGCACGCAGGACCGCCGGCCCCCACCGTCCCCTGCCTTGGGCGGTAGCGATTGTCACTGGGTCCGACCCGGCCTCTTGGAGCAATTCGCTGCCAATTGCCTCATGCTCCCGCAGCCGGGCCATCCCCGACGTGATGGGACCGAGAAGCTCAGCAGCGATCCTGGCCGGAACCGAGCTCGGTGCTTCGATCTTGCCGATGTCATGGAGCAGCGCCCCGGCGATCGCCGTCGTCGGTGCATCGGGTTCCAATCCGACGAATCGCCTCGCAACCCCGATCGAGTGACGCTTGTCGCGGGGGTGGAACCGGTCCCAGAGCTGCCGTTCGACCGCTGTCAGCTGCTGTCTCGCCCAATGTTCAAGTTCTGGCTCTGGCGCTCGCCGACCCACGGATTCAGCGGTTCGCCTCGCAAGGTGTCGTAATCGTGCGATCATCGTCGAGCACGGGGGTGAGAAGTTCGGTAGGTCTCGATCAGAAGGTCTTGGCTGACCCGTGTATAAACCTGCGTCGTCGAGATCGATGAATGCCCGAGCATTTCCTGGACGTAGCGAAGGTCCGCTCCGCCGTCGAGCATGTGGGTGGCGCAGGAGTGCCGGAGGACATGTGGAGAGAGGTGATCGGTGATGCCGACTCTCTCACCCGCCACCCGCAGAATGAGCCAGATTCCCTGCCGTGACAGCCGTCCACCGCGTTGGTTCAAAAAGATGGCCTCGGCATCGCCTCGGCGGCTCCAACGTTGAGGCACAAAGGCTGGTCGGCCATTTTCGAACCAATCGTCAAGCGCGGAAGCTGCGGGGCTTCCAAATGGGACGATCCGCTCCTTGTCGCCCTTGCCGAGCAGACGCACAGTTCGACCACCCATATCGATCGCGCCATTCGACAGTGAAGACACCTCGGCAACCCGGGCGCCGGTGCTGTACATGAATTCGATTATCGCCCGGTCGCGGATCCCGACCGGAGTGTTGCTCGCACAGGAATCGATCAAGGAGATGACCTGATCGACACTGAGCGGCTTCGGCAGTCCGGACGGGACTCGAACCCCGTCGAGTCGGGCGGTGGGATCATCTGGCCTGATGGCCTCGGTGACCATATGCCGGTGAAGCATGCGGATGGCTGCCAACGATCTAGCAACACTCGACGGAGCATGGCCAGCCGATCGACGTTCGCCGACGTACTGATCGAGGTGGTGACGCTGCGCTGAGATCAGGTCTGTGCCGATCGACTTCAGCCACATGCAGTACGAGATCAGATCTCGCCGGTACGCCGCGACAGTGTTGACGCTGCGACCGCGCTCGCTTGCTAACCAGGTGAGAAACTCCTCCGCTTCGAACGGTAAGAGGTCGTCTGCGTTGGCATCAGGCAACGGCGCCACGTCACGCGCCCTGGTCGGTGGTCCGTAACCGCTCAGCCGCCCGCAGGACACCGATGACTGTCTTCGCATCAGTGATCGTCCCGTCCGTAACAGCCGTCACGGCGTCGTCAAGAGGAAGGTGGAGTTCGGTCATGAACTCCTCCTCCGGTCCCTGTAGGTCCCGTCCGATTGACGTGCACCCGGTTGCGAGATAGATCTCCGTCACCGAGTCGGTCATCCCCGGTGAAGGATGGAAACGGGCGAGCGGTTCGAGGACCTGAGCCGACAGACCTACCTCCTCGGCTAGTTCTCGGCGTGCCGTCTCGAAGGTCGGTTCGCCCGGCACATCCCGCATTCCGGCAGGAATCTCGATCAGCTCCTGACCACACGCCGGTCGGTACTGACGAACCAGAACCACCGAAGCCCGGCCCTCCGGGTCGAAAAGGACTGGTACCACCGCTACCGCGCCGGGAGAACGGACGATGTCGCGCTCGAACATCTGGCCGTCGGGTGACCTAAACGAGCCCACCACAACGTTCCAAACATGGCCTCGATGAACTTGCCTGTCACTGAGATGCTCGAAACCAGCCACAGCGGTCAATTGGTCGTCTGCATACCGTCGATCCGGTTGGCCGATCGATCGAGGGCGGCACCGATGAGGTCTCTGAACAGCGGGTGAGGTCGATCCGGACGACTCTTGAACTCAGGGTGGGCCTGTGTCGCAACCCAATACGGGTGATCAGCCAACTCGATGAATTCAACCAGACGACGGTCGGGCGAGACACCGCTGCAGATCAGACCCGCTTGCTCTAGACGAGACCGATATTGGGGATTGAACTCGAAGCGATGTCGATGCCGTTCGCTCACGACGGGCTCCCCGTACGCGGTGTGCACGCGGGTACCCGGGCTGAGCACGGCGTAGTAGGCCCCAAGGCGCATCGTCCCGCCCTTTTCCGTCACCTCTCGTTGATCGTGCATGAGGTCGATGACCGGATGGCGAGTCGTGGGCTCGAACTCGGTCGAATTGGCCTCGGCGAGTCCGGCCACATCACGCGCGAATTCGACAGTCATGGCGTGCAAGCCGAGACAGAGTCCGAGGCATGGGATCTCGTTCTCTCGCGCGTACCGCGCCGCTGCGATCTTGCCCTCGAAGCCACGGGCACCGAATCCGCCGGGAATGACCAAACCGTCGAGCGCTGCGAGGCGATCCTGAGCAAGCAAGCCTTCGACGTCCTCGGCCTGAATCCACTCGATCTCGACTCCTGCCCCATGGTGAAAGCCGGCGTGCTTGAGACTTTCAACGACGGAGAGATACGCATCGGGGAGCTGGACATACTTGCCGATGAGTCCGATCCGCACCGGTCGTGTCGCCGCCTCGACGGTGTGAACGAGTGCGGTCCATGGCTGCAGGTCGATTTCCTCGGTCTCAAGCCTGAGAACTTCCAGCGCCACCGTATCGAGGCCCTCGTCGTGCAGAATCAGTGGGAGCTCATAAATGTTGCGGGCGTCGGCCGCGTTCACCACCGCCTGTTCATCGACATCGCAGAGGTTGGAGATCTTGCGCTTCAACTCCTCGCTGAGCGGTGCCTCACTTCGACACACGATGATGTCAGGCTGAATTCCGCGGCTCCGGAGCTCGGTGACCGAGTGCTGGGTGGGCTTGGTCTTCTGCTCCCCTGCTGGACCGATGAAAGGAACGAGCGTGACGTGTACGTAGCACACGTTGTCACGACCGGCGTCCTTGCGAAACTGTCGGATCGCTTCTAAGAACGGGAGAATCTCAATGTCACCGACGGTGCCACCGACCTCGGTGATGACCACATCGACATCATCGGTCGACACACGTTGGATGCGACGCTTGATCTCGTCGGTGATGTGCGGGATGACCTGGACTGTCTTGCCGAGGTAGTCGCCGCGACGCTCGGCTGCGAGCACCGCTTGATAGATCGAACCGGTGGTGGCATTCGAACTTCGGGTGAGACTTTCGTCGATGAAGCGCTCGTAGTGACCGAGGTCGAGGTCGGTCTCGCCTCCATCGTCGGTGACGAAGACCTCGCCATGCTCATACGGATTCATCGTGCCGGGATCGACGTTGATGTACGGGTCAAGTTTCTGCATGGTGACTCGCAGGCCACGCATTTTGAGGAGTCGACCCAGGGAGCTCGCCGTCAGACCCTTTCCGAGGGAGCTCACTACTCCTCCCGTCACGAATATGTGCTTGGGCACTCCGACCTCCGTCCTTCACCCGCTTCATAGCGGGTCACACCACGACGGGACTTCACCATATCCGAGGCTGGCACCGACCGTCGCGGATCATCGATCCAGGAGTCGGCGCGCCAAGTCGAGAGCTTCGACATCGTCCGATCCTGCGAACATCCGAGCAATCTCCGTCAGTCGTGAGTCATGGTCGAGAACCTGCGCAGTCGAGAATGCGCCAGCCCCCTCAGCATTGTGGCGTGTGATGGCCACCTGCGATCGGGCTGCTGCCGCAATAGTCGGAAGGTGCGTGACGACGATCACCTGTCGGCGTAGCGCTAGCTCGCCGAGAACAGCCGCGAGTGCTCCCCCGGTGGCACCACCCATCCCAGCATCTATCTCGTCGAGTACGACACAGTGTGCACCGCCATATGGTTCGAGCACCAGGTCGATCGCCAGCATGCAACGGGCGAGTTCTCCACCAGACGCAACACGAGAGACAGGGAGCGCTCGACCGTCGCCGCCGTCGAGGAGGTACTCCACCTCTCCCCCATCGTCGCCTGACGTCACCACGTCGAACCGTGCCGAGGACATGTCGAGCTGTTGAAGTCGTTCGGTGATCGCACCGGCGAGCGCCGGGGCTGCCTCGGCCCGACGACGAGCAACCTCTGCGGCAACTCGGGAGAGATGTTCCCGGGCTCTCTCGCCCATCTGAACGAGTTGGTCTGCGCGTTGATCGTGATTCTGGAGCCGTTCGAGATCAGTCTTAATGCCGTCGCGGTACGTCAGCACCTCGACGATGTCCCGCCCATATCTCCGGAGAAGGCTGCCGATGAGGGCTTTGCGATCGGCGATGGCTTCCAACCGTGCGGGGTCGTGGTCGATGCCTCCCTCCATGGCCACCAGATCCGATCGAAGATCTCGCAGTTCAGCCACGAGGCCATCGAGTCGTCGATGATGTGCCTCGAGAATCGGGCTGGCCTCGAGTCCTCGTAGGGCATCGAGAAGATGGCGGTCGTGGTCGAGAGCGTCGATGGCCCTACGTGTCCCGGTCAAGATTGCATCGACGTCGGTCAGTAGGCGTTCCTCGTCATCGAGTCGATCCGGTTCATCCGGATCGAGCTCGGCCGCGTCTATCTCGGTGAGTTGGTATCTCAGCAGGTCGATTTCACGCTCTCGTGAGCGTCTGTCTCCACCGAGAGTTGCAAGTTCGGCTTCAATCTCAGCGATACGAGCACGGGCATCGTTCAGTGGACGCGTGTCGATCGAGCCGAACATGTCGAGCAGCGCACATCGTGTCGACCGGTCACCGAGTCGGTGGTACTCGTGCTGGGCGTGAACTTCGATCAGGGTGCCGAACGACTCTGCGATCGCGGTTGCGGTTGTCGGTCGGCCGTCGATGTAGGCACGGGACCGGCCCTGGGCAGGAATTGACCTCGTGATGACACGTTCGGCTGCTCCATCAGGGTCGGGGATGATGAAACGGGCGTCAACACGAGCCTCGCTCGCACCGCTGCGCACCATCGAAGGATCCGATCGCGAACCGAGGGCGAGAGACAACGCCTGCACGAGCATCGACTTACCTGAGCCGCTCTCACCGGTGATTGCCGTCAACCCTGGTTCGAAGAGCACCGTGGCGGACTCGATCACCGCGAGATTCTCGATATGGAGCTCGACAAGCATCAACGATCGGTCAGTCTGAACTTGGCCTTGAGAATCTGGTGATAGGGGCGATGACCGAAACGCACGAAGCGAGCTGTCCGGTTGGAGGGTCTGCAGGTGATGGTCGCCCCCTCCACGAGCGAGGCCACGGGCGACCCATCGATCACGACGATTGCCGAGCGGTGGCCTCCGAGTTCGATCACGACCGATTCACTCGGGTCAAGGACCAGGCTTCGGTCGAAAAGCTGGTGCGGGGCCACTGGGGTGACGAGCATCGCACGATGTCGCGGCGAGATCACCGGTCCGCGGGCCGAGAGTGAATATGCAGTCGATCCCGTAGGGGTTGAAACGATGAGACCATCGGTGGCGTAGGTGGTGAACGGAGCTCCATCGATGTGCAGAAGAAGTCTGATCGACTCGCCCGGCTCCGATTTTTCGACCGAAACCTCGTTGAGCAGTGACCAGCTCCCGACAAGCTCTCCCTGAGCATCGAGGCAGGAGACATCAAGCATCATCCGGGAATCGAGCGTCCAGCCGCCGGCGTCGGGTCCACGTGTGAACCGCTCGATGGCGTCGATCATGTCGTGACGCTCTACCTCGGTGAGGTACCCGAGTTGGCCGAGGTTGATCCCGAGAAGTGGGATCTCCCTGTCAGCAAGCAAACGAACGGCTCGCAGCATCGTGCCATCGCCCCCAAGGCTGAGCACCAGGTCAGCATCGTCGATCATGTGTCTGGTCGCGTTCTCGGCCACTGATTCCGGATCCGCCGACTCATCGAGGATCCATCCCGTATGTCCATGTGACTGCAGCCACTTGCTCGCAGTCGCAGCCAACTCACGAGCGAGCGGCTCCTGGCGATGCAGGACCATCGCGACACGCGTCATTGTGACCCCTGAGGCGCATTGATAGTGAGAAGAAATTCTCGGTTGCCCTCGGCTCCATGCACCGGGCACTCGAAAGACCGTGGGCCAGCGCAGCCGAGCTCGAGAAGAACGTCGATCACGGCATTGAGACTACGTTCACGTAACTCATCGTCGACGATCACACCTTTGGAACGGGACGCCGCCTGCCGACCAACTTCGAACTGTGGTTTGACCAGTAGCACCATCAGTCCTCGAGGTTTGCACAGCGAGACCAGCGCAGGCGCGACCGTCCGCAGCGAGATGAAGCTGAGGTCGGCCACTAACACGTCCGCCGGTCCACCGATGTTCGTCGTGTTGACACTACGAATGTCGGTCCGCTCCCAGACGGCAACTCGAGCGTCGGAGCGGAGTTTCTCGTGCAGCTGACCGTGACCGACGTCAACAGCGTCTACCCGTACCGCACCGTTCTGGAGCAGGCAGTCGGTGAAACCTCCGGTTGAGGCACCGCAATCGACGGCATGTGAACCTTCGATCGCACGCCTCACATCTGGCCACTGTTCGAGAGCGGCGGCCAACTTCTCACCGCCCCGACCCACGAACTGCGGTGCATCACCGGTGATCGTTATCGGTTCCGCGGGCGAGACCAGTCTTGATGGGCGATCGGTGGGCGAGCCTGCCACGAGGACGCGGCCTTGCGTGATCAGCTCAGTGGCTTGAGTCCTTGACGTCACGAGGCCTCGTCGGGTCATCTCCTGATCCAATCGACGCCGCTGGCTCATCGGACACCTCCGAGAAGCTCCTCGACGAGAGCGGATAGATCAGTGCCGACGCGGTGGACCGGCACGACTTCGGTCTGCTCGCCATCGGGCAGGTCGCCGACGCGCCAGTACTCGATTCCCATGACCTCGGCAAAGCGGCCATCGGTGCTCGGTCGATCTCCGACCATGGCGATGCGGCTCGTGACGTTTGTGGCCCCGATCAGCGCAGTCACGAGATCAGCCATCGCTCGGCTGGGCTTTCCTGCAAGAATCGGATCGGTTGCGGCTGCCGCACTGACGGCAGCCAGGATTGCTCCCCCGCCCGGTTCCGCACCGCCAGGAGTCGGATATGTCGGATCGCTGTTGGTGCCGATGAGAGTCGCACCCGCCCGCACCGCCCGAGAGGCATTCGCCAAGCGGACATAATCGAATTCCCGGTGCAGACCGACGACGACTGCATCGACTTCTGTTGTGGCGCTTTCGGCTCCCACGACGGTGGCTCCTCGATCACTGAGCGCCTCCCAGACCCCTGGACCGGCACACGCCATCACCGTGCACCCGGGTTCGATGAGGGTTGCAGCAGACAGAGCGGAGGTGATCACTCGCCCGCGCGCGGCGAGGCCCATTTTCACCAAGCGGTCCTCGTAATGGTGTACCGGCCGATTCGAATTGTTGGTGACGAACCACGTTGTCGTGCCACGACTGCTCAGGCGTTGCAGTGCGGCGGCGGCCCCCGGAATCGGCTCGTCAGCCCTCCAGAGAACGCCGTCGAGATCGCACAAGAGGTGCTCGATCATCACCGTAGATGTGTATCAGGTAAATGCAGCCTCACGACGTGGCAGAGTTCAGGTATGGCCGTCTTCCAACCATTTCGAGCTTTGAGGTTCGCGCCCGACCGCCTCGTCGATCGTGTTGCGCCCCCCTACGACGTGTTGACAGCGGACGACGTGCGGGACCTTCGACGAAGGGGAAGCGTTGAGGTGACTCGAATCGACGTTCCGACCGTCGACGGCGGCGACGAGCCGTATGACGACGCCAGGCGAATGCTGACTTCGTGGATCGACAGTGGCGAGGTAGTGCTTGATGACGAACCCACGTTCACCATCTGTCGCATGATCTTCACCGATGAAACAGGTCGAAGTCGTCGAATCGACGGTGTGATCGGCGCTATCGAAGTGGTCGACGAGAACGCTCCGGGCGTGCTTGCGCATGAGCGCACGACCCCAAAGGCTTCCACCGATCGGCTCGACCTCACGAGAGCGACCAAGGCGAATCTGTCACCCATCTGGGGTCTGACCTCGGCTAGTGGGCTCACCGCACTGCTCGCTGAGCCGGGTGACGATGCTGGTTCGGTGCTCTGGGACGGTGTGGAGCATCGATTCGAAGTCATTCGGGACCGTGATCGGTGCCGTCAGATCGTCGCGGCACTCGAGTCGGCCGACGTGTTGATCGCCGATGGGCACCATCGCTATGGAGTGGCCCGAATGTTCCGAGACGAGGTCAGGCAACGGACCGGCCGGACCGACACCGATGCCGAATTGACGCTCATGTTCGTGAACGAGCTGGTCCCCGACCAGCTTGCCGTTGCT
>JAQCGT010000039.1 GCA_027730505.1 Actinomycetota bacterium
AGCCCTGAGCAACTTCAATTCCACGCTCGGCCCAGCGTTCCATGATGGAGAGGGCGCACGGTGCGCCGCCAACACCGGCGACCTGAAGTCGGGCGAGGTCGGTCGTTTCGAAATCCGGGTGTTGCATCATGAACTGATACGGGGCCGGCACAGCGAAGAAATGCGTCACCCCCATGGCCGGGTCACCGATGATGCGCAGCGCCTCTCCCGGGTCGAAGGTGCGGGCGACCACAATCCGGCCACCGGCGTGCAGCACCGGGTTTGCGTAGCAGTTGAGCCCCCCGGTGTGGAACAGTGGCAACACCACGAGTTGCACCGTGTCGGGGGTGATCCGTGCCGGGACGCCGAGGTTGACGACATTCCAGAACGTCATCCCGTGCGTGATGATCGCCCCTTTGGGGTGACCGGTCGTGCCTGACGTGTACATGATCGTGCTGGCATCGTCGTGGTCGACATCGCACGTCTCAGGACGCGCCCCGCTCGAGACAATCTCGGCGTAGACGTCATCGATTTCGATGAGATGCTCGACGCCACATCGTTGAGCCAGCTCATGGGCCGTCTCGGCGAACTCGGGAGAGTGGATGAGCACCATCGGCGACGAGTCACCAACGATGAATTCGAGCTCGGCGACGGTGAGACGCCAGTTCAACAACACGGCGATCGAGCCGATGCGCTGGCCGGCGAACTGCAGATCGAAGAATTCGGGGCCGTTGTGAGCAAGCAGCGCCACCCTGTCACCTTTGGCCACGCCGAGCGATTGCAGGTGAGCAGCAAGCGCATCGATGCGATGGTGCAGATCGCTATACGTCAGGGTCGTCGCTGACTCGAGGTTGACAATCGCCGGCTTACGCCCGCGGTGTTCGTGGTGGTGAGCGATCCAGTCGTACGCACGGATAGTGGCTGGCATGGCGCAACGTTAGAGATGACGCAGATCGCGCATCGGTGTCGGACGGCTCAGGCCCGGCCGAGCACCTCGCTGGCGTGACCCTTCAGCCGCTTGTAATCGACCTTGCCGTTCGGCGCCCGTCCGATGGTGTCGACCACGACCACGTGCTTGGGCGCCTTGTATCCGGCGAGTGTCTGCTTCACATGGGCGATGAGTTCGCCGGCGTCGATCGGTGCCCCGTCACGGGCCTCGACCACGGCGGTGACCACCTCACCGAACTTCTCGTCGGGAACGCCGACCGCCACCGCGTCGAGCACGCTCGGATGGGTCTTGAGCGTCTCTTCGACCTCCTCGGGGAACACCTTCTCGCCACCGGTGTTGATGCACACCGAACCACGTCCGAGAAGGGTGATGGTTCCATCGTCCTCGACGATCGCAAAGTCACCCGGGCACGAATATCGCTTGCCGTCGACCATCAAGAAGGTACGAGCTGTCTTCTCAGGGTCTTTGTAGTAGCCGACCGGCTGACGACCGCCGACCGCCAATCGTCCCTGGGGGCGTCCTCCCGGCTGCAGGCGATTGCCATCGTCGTCGATGACGATGCAGTGTTCGCCCAGCTGGAATCGCGCTGTCTTCGCCGTCGACCCTGCGCCTGATGTAGACGAACCCATGCCGAGTGCCTCTGACGATGAGAAGGCATCGTTGAGCACCATGTTGGGGTGATGGCGAAGCAGGCCAAGTTTGACTTCCTCCGACCACATCACGCCCGACGAGGTGATCCCGAGCAACGTGTTCAGACTCCACTTGCCCGGATTGGCATCGAGGGTCCGCAGGATCGGCTTTCCGAAGGCGTCGCCCACCATCGACAGCAGGTTCACACCCTTGTTCTCGATCGTGTCGAGCAGTTCGACCGGATCGAAGGTTCGATCGGCAAGGGTGATGATCGAACCGCCGACCGTGAGCGCAGACAGACCGGGAAAGTTCCCCGTGCCGTGCATCTGCGGGCAGGCCGGACAAAAGCGCGGACCGGGACCGGGGATGACCAGGTCGTCGACTGAGCCCTCATCTGGGAATGGTGCCGCGAGCGCTGCTGAGAGGATGACCACCAAGTCGTCCTGTCGCCACATGACACCCTTGGGCATGCCGGTGGTGCCACCGGTGTAGAGCATGTTGAGGTCATCACCCGAACGACCCCAAGCGGGACGACAGCGACCATTCCCTCCCGCTGCCGCCTGCTCGTATGCCACCGCCCAGTCGGGGCAGTCACCAGATCCATCGTCGACCCACAGCCAGGCCTTCACCTTCGGAAGACGGCCTCTGATCGAATCGACCCGCTCGGCAAAGGTGCCGTGGAACACGACCGCACCAGCGTCGGCATTGTCCCAGAGATACATGAGTTCGTCGGCGGTGTAGCGATAGTTGGTGTTCACCGGGACAAATGAGGCCTTGAAGGCCGCGAACATCGACTCCATGTACTCGGGTCCGTTGTAGAGATATTGAGCAACTGCCTGCTGGCGATCGAGACCGGCGTCGACGAGGAACTGGGCGATGCCATCAGCCCGACTGTTGACCTCGCCCCACGAGAGGTGACGGTCGCCGTGGATCAGACAGTCGGCGTCTGGGATCTGATCAGCCACACGCTCCCAGATATCTGCATAGTTCCAATTGCCCATGTCGGTTCCCCCTCCGATCACCGGCGGCGCCCCCCGACGCCTAGATCCGGCCGCGCCGATCGTAGTCGTCACGACGACGGGGTCGTGTTCGTGCAGTCGTCGAGCGCTGCTGGATTACCGACGGAGCATGACCTCATGGGGGTCGAGGCGCTGTTGCCGCGGTCGATAGCCGTCCGGGTCGGGCACGCCGATGGTGAGCACCATCACCGACACAAGCGACGTACCGGCCAGAAACGTGTTGTCGAGACCAGCAGCGTCATAGCCGAGCATCGGGCCACATCCAAGCCCCGCCCCACGCAACCCGAGGATGAGATACCCCGACTGCAGCCAGGTCTGCTCACGGGCAGTGCGCTCGCGGCGGGCGTCGTCGCTGAAGATGTCGCGGGCATTTTCGATGTGCGGTACCAACCGGTCGAGGGTGTCGTGGAAGGCCGTATCGGCACACACGACGGCCAGGATCGGAGCAGCAGCTGCCTTGTCATGGTTCGAACCCGACAGGTGTTCGAGCACCGCAGCACGCGCCTCCGCGCTCTCAGCGATCACGAGCCGCAGCGGTTGGACATTCATCGTGGATGGAGCCCACCGCACCGATGCCCAGATGCGTTCCACCTCATCGACCGAGACAACCATGTCGAGATAGCGATGCGCCGTGTGCGCGTCATGGAACAACAGGTCGAGCGCGGCATCGTCGAGCCGGGATTTGGTCATCAGCTTCCTCCTCAGGGTCAGCACACGCGACGCTACCGATGGCTGACGGCGGTCCGCACGACTCGACCCGGCCGCGCCACGAAGCGTCGCAGCGGCCCCATTCGTATGGGATGAGCGACGACTGCTACAACGATCGCCATGCCGATGATCTCGTTCCCGCAGCGTCTGAAGGACCTCGCCGAGGCACAACCTGATCGCCCTGCGATCGTGTGCAACGGCCGGGCGATCTCCCGAGGTGAACTCGAGCGCGCCGGCAACCGGCTGGCCCGCGATCTGGCTGATCGGGGTGTGGGCCACGGGGACTTTGTGACGGTCGCATTGCCCAATTCGATCGAATGGTTCGTGACCTATGTGGCGGTCTGGAAACTCGGTGCGATCCCCCAGCCCGTATCGGCCAAGTTGCCACCACGCGAACTCGCAGCGATCGTCGAGTTGGCCTCGCCGAAGGTCGTGGTTGGGGTCGAGCCGGAAAGCGACATGGCATCGATGCTTCCCGAGGGTGTGCACGTGTTGCCGAAGGCCTACACCCCTCCGACTGAGCTATCCGATGATCCTCTGCCAGATGCGACGTCGCCAGCCTGGAAGGCGCCGACCTCAGGTGGTTCGACCGGGCGACCGAAGTTGATCGTGTCGGGCGACCCAGCGATCGTCGACACCGATGCTGCGCCGGCCATGATGATGAGCCACGACGGGTGCCTCGTGATGCCCGGGCCGCTCTATCACAACGGCCCGGCGGTGTGGTCGTGTCAGGCGCTGCTATGCGGATCGACGGTGGTATTGCTCGAGCGCTTCGACGCCGAGGCAACGTTGGCCGCCATCGAGGAGCATCGGGCTGATGTCGTCTACATGGTGCCGACGATGATGAAGCGCATCCTGCGCCTCGACGACGACGTGCGACTCGGATACGACCTGTCGAGCCTGCGCATCGTCTGGCACCTCGCTGAACCGTGCCCGCAATGGTTGAAGCAAGCATGGATCGATTGGCTCGGGCCAGAACGCATCGTCGAGCTCTATGCCGGCACCGAGGCTCAAGCCGTGACGATCATCACCGGCACCGAGTGGCTGGCGCATCGCGGCTCGGTCGGTCGTGTCGATCAGGGTGAGATCAAGGTGTGCGATGCCGATGGCAATGAGTTGCCGCCCGGCGAGCAAGGTGAGGTGTGGATGCGGTCAAGCCACCGCGAGACGCCGACCTACCTGTATCTCGGAGCTGAGGCCAAACAGCTTGACGGCGGCTGGGAGTCGCTCGGTGACCTCGGGTGGTTCGATGCCGACGGATACCTCTACCTCGGTGACCGCTTGGCCGACATGATCCTCACCGGCGGCTCGAATGTGTATCCGGCCGAGGTCGAATCCGCGCTTCAGGAACATCCAGCAGTGAAGTCGGTGGTGGTCATCGGTCTGCCCGACGACGATCGAGGCAACAGCGTTCATGCGATCGTCGAGGCGGATCCGGCGCAGGTCTCGACAGAGGAACTGCTGGCGTTCGCCGCCGAGCGGCTCGCGAAGTACAAGTTGCCGCGCAGTGTCGAATACGTGGACGAGCCATTGCGTGACGACGCCGGCAAGGTGCGACGAACCGCGTTACGCCAGCAACGCACCAGCGACTGACATCTGGCGACGAGTGCCCGGGCCGGGACTCGAACCCGTACGGGATTGCCCCCAGGGGGTTTAAGTTCTCTGAACGAGTTTCCGGCAGTCCCCCTGATGATCGCTGGGGTCGAATAATCCCACCTCGTGTGGTGAGTTCAGTCGGTCTGGTGTCCCCCAGTCCCGCGAGTGCGCTCCAGTCCCGTGCACAAAATGTGCACAACATGCACACGACCCGACCGCGTAGGAGTCATCGCTGTTGGAAGGGTTTCCACCGGAAGCCACGCACGGCCACGATCGCGATGGCGACGATCGTCCAGCCGACGAGGACCGCGATGTTGCCGAGATCGAGACCGAGTCCCGACGCGTCGGTCACATACAGCGACTGGTAACTGTTGGCCAGTGGCTCGAGGGGCAGGTAACGCGCGACATCTCCGACTGCGTCGGGGAGGATGCTCGGCGCGAAGAACACCCCAGAGATCAACGCGAGCACGATGCCGACACCGTTGGACATCCCCTGTGCAGCCGAGTTGCTGCGCGCGAACGACGCAATGGCGAACGAGAGACACAGGAACATGGAGGTGCCGATGATCGTCAGGACGATGACACCCGGGAGTGCCGCCGGTGAGGTCGTCACGCCGAACGCCAGCCGTCCGGTCACCCCGATCGCGGTCACACCGATCACGGTGACCGCCAGAGCGATGGCGAGACGCGCCGCCACGAAGGTCCAGAGCGGCAGCGGTGTCCCACGGAGTCGTTTCAACAGACCCCGTTCCCGGATGTCGACGAGTTCGGGAAGTGACGCGACGAACGCTGCGTAGAGCACTGCGTAGGCCATGAATCCCCCGACATAGAAGGTCCGAAGATCGGGTGTCTCACCGGCACCACGCACCACCACCGGTGAGTCACCTCCGAGCGCCTCGGCGCCGAACAACACAGCAGCGCCGACGAAGAACACGACCGGCATGATGACGCCCAGTGCGATCGCCGCCCCTAAGCGCACGGTCGCCACGAGGTTGTGTCGGGTCTGGCTGACGAGGATGGTGACCCCGCTCATCGCCGTGCTCCGGTGGTGGCGCCGACGGTCGCATCCTGGCCGTCGGGACCGATCGACAAGAAGAGGTCCTCGAGTGAACTGCGCTGCACCACAAGGTGTTCGAGTCCGACACCGTGCTCCTCGGCCCATCGGAGAAGTCGCTGGAGGTCGGTTTGCGGCTTCGCACTGGAGAACTCGGCGCGGTCGCCATCGACCCGCAGAGCCACACCGAGGTGCTGTCCGATCGCCGCGACCCGAACGGCATCGGGCTCCCGGAACGAGATCGTCGTCGTGTCACCGAGGCGCTCGACGAGTTCGTCGAAGGTGCCCTCGGCAGCGACGACCCCGTCGGCGAGGATCACCAACCGGTCGGCAAGGGTCTGGGCCTCGTCCATGTAATGGGTGGTCAGCACGATCGTGACCCCCGAGCCGGTGAGATTCCCGACCAGCTCCCAGAGATCACGCCGGGCCGACGGGTCGAGGCCGGTGGTCGGTTCGTCGAGGAACAACAACTCCGGGTTGCCGATCAGGCCGAGGGCCACGTCGAGACGGCGCTTCTCCCCGCCCGACAGACGACCGACCCTGGTCGAGGCCAGTCGACCGAGGTCCACCAACTCGAGCGCGTCGCCCACCGCACGCGGCGCCGGGTACAGGTCGGCGAACATCCGCAACGACTCCGCGACAGTCAGGGTCGGGAAGACCTCCATGTCCTGCAACACGATCCCGATCCGGCGCCGCCATGCCGCATCGGCCTGCACCGGGTCGGTGCCGAGCACCGATACCTGCCCACCGTCACGAGCGAGGTATCCCTCGAGGATCTCGATGGTGGTGGTCTTGCCGGCACCGTTGTGGCCGAGCAAACCGACACACTCACCTCGGGCGACGGAGAAGCTCACACCGCGCACCACCTCCCGGTCGCCGAAGGACTTGCGCAATCCCTCGACGCTGATCGCCACTGACGGGTCTGGATTGACCATTGCTCAGCCCCGCCCGCGTCCGACGACAGCGCTCGTCCCGCCGAATACTCCACCGAGGACACCCATCATCCACCACATGCCGGTCCCGGCACCGATGGCTGCGCCGATCCCCACGCCGAGCATGCCCATGGCGAGCCCCCGACGCCACGACGGCGAACCCTGTGTATCTGTGGTCCCACTCATCTGTCCTGCCTCCTCGTGTCCGCTGACCGCGGACCTGTTCGTCGATGGATCCAGTGTCGGCGCGCCTCGCCGTCGCGACATCGGCCACCGGTCGCTTCGGTGTCATCCCACGGGATCGACCCGAATCATCTCGGGGGTGGATGCGGCCACGTCCGCTGTCTGAGAGGCTGACCGCATGGGGTCTGCCCGTGGCGAGCCGAATGACCGATCTCGAGGCCGATGGGCCTCACGGCGCGCCGTCCTCGGGGGGCTCGCGGTCTGGTCGCTCGGCGTGGCGCTGTGGCAGTGGTCGTGGGTGGTCGGGCTGGCCGCCAGCTTCATCGGAGGGGCGATGCTGACGGTGGCCCTCACCACGCTCGCCCGGGTCTCCTCCGAGGCGAGGGCGCCGCTGTGGACAGTGACGGTCCCCGTGGCGATCTCATTGACGTTGCTCAGCTGGGGCGTCGGCCGACCCGAGTTCGTCGAGCGGGCCACCCTCACCGGTCTCGGCACGATCGGCATCATCTTCGTTCTCCTCCACATCCTCGAGGAACGGCTCGACGCGGAACGCCAGTTGGCCCGACACCGGTTCGATGACGCCCGTCGTCGCCTCGCCGGCGATGTCCACGATGTGGTCGGCCACACCCTGGCCGCATCGATGTTGCACACCTCGGCCGCCCGACTCGCGATCCGCAGCGACCCCGAGGCCGCCATCGCCTCACTCGAGCGCTCCGAGGCACAGACCCGCCGCTCGATGCGCGACATCCGCAGCATCGTCCACCTGCTCCGCGACGGCAACGCCACCGAAACCCCGGTGCCGATGATCGAGGATCTGAACCGGCTCGTGGACGACTTCGGGGCAGCGGGCGCAACCGTGACCATCGAGACGACCGGGGACCTCGGGGATCTCGGGGCACCGGTTGCACTCACCCTCTATCGAGTGGTGCAGGAGGGCCTCACCAACGCCGCCCGTCACGGCAGCGGGCCGGTCCGGATCCGCATCGAGTTGCGCGACGGCGACCTCTGCGTCGAGATCGTCAACGCGCGCCACCCCAACCGCGGCGCGTCACACGCTGGCACCGGTCTGATCGGCCTACGCGAACGGGTCGAGCCGCTCGGAGGCCAGGTCGAGTGGAACGCATGCCCCGAGGGCGATGAATGGCTGCTCCGGGTGAGGATGCCCGCATGATCCGGGTCCTGCTCGTCGATGATCAGGAAGTGGTCCGGGAGGGGTTGAGGAGCCTGATCGCCACCGATCGAAACCTCACCGTGGTCGGCGAATGCTCAGACGGTGACGAGGTCATCGATCACCTCGACGCCACCCGTCCCGATGTGGTGGTAATGGACATCCGCATGCGACGCGTCGACGGTGCGACGGCCACGGCTGCCGTCCGAGCCGCAAACGGCCCTCCGGTGCTCGTGCTGACCACCTTCGATGACGACGAAACGCTCGCCGCTGCGCTGCGCGCCGGGGCTGCCGGCTTCGTGGTGAAGTCCGCGCCGGGCGAGGACATCCTGCGGGCCATCACCACCGTCGCTGCCGGTGATGCGTGGATCGACCCGCGTGTCGCCGGCCGTGTGCTGGCCGCCTATCGCGCCAGCCGGCCCCGGGCGGCACCGGATCTCTCAGCGCTCACCGAGCGCGAACTCGAGGTGCTCACGGTGGTGGGCCGAGGCCTCACCAACCGAGAGGCCGCCGACACGCTGTATGTGAGCGAGGCCACCATCAAGACCCATCTCGGCAGGGTCCTGGCGAAGCTCGGACTGCGCGATCGCAGCGCCGCCATCGTCTTCGTGCACGACCACGACCTCCGGTAGCGGCGATGGCCTCAGGCCCTCACGCGGGTGCGGTGGCGACATCGAGCATGTGTCCCATGCCGAAGGCGCCGTAGATCGCAGCGGTCATCTGCCCGGCGCCCTCATTGTGCGGGGCGACGGCATCTCCCATGCCGAGGTTGTCGACGATCGTGCGGAACGGACGCTCCCCGTGTGGGGCCCCGACGAGCGCCACGATCGCATCGGCCACGTTCCGGGGGTCTTGCACCGCATTCGAGGCCATCACACCCTCGAAGGTCGCCAGGAGATTCTGCGGCGCGAGGGCCATCTCTCCGTAACCGGCTTCGCGACTGCGGTCACTCGGTGGCATGAGATTGTCGATGAAGTTGGTGGGAAACGGTCCGGGTTCGACGATGCAGGTCTCGATGCCGAGCATCGACAGTTCGCTGCGGTAGGTCTCGGCGAGACCCTCGACGGCGAACTTGGCCGCGTTGTACGGGCCGAAGAACGGCAGAGCCATGCGCCCGGCCACGCTCGAGATGATCATCACGAGGCCAGACCCGTTGGAGCGCATGTGCGGCAGCACGGCACGACTCACGCGATGCACGCCGAACACGTTCACATCGAAGCTGGCCATCCAGTCGTCGGCGGTGAACGTCTCGATGAGCCCGTTCGAGCCGGTGCCGGCGTTGTTGATGACGACGTCGAGGCGGCCGACGAGGTCGATCGCAGACGCGACCGCATCGATGACGCTCGCGTCATCGGTCACGTCGAGTTCGACGACGTGTGCACCGGCGGATCGCAACGCGTCGGCAGCCTCAGCGTTGCGCGACCCGGGGTCACGCATCGAGGCGACCACGGTGTGGCCGGCCTCGATCAGGCCCAGGGCTGCGAGACGGCCGAGGCCGACGCTCGCTCCGGTGATCAGCACGGTCCGGGGTGTGGTCTCGGTCATCGGGGTCTCCTCGTCGTCGGGGCTGTCTTCGGCCGGCACACTTCGAAGTGTTTGCGTACCGATCAGTATTCATAGCCTCCGCGCGTCGCTCGGTCAAAGTTTCGTACCATATGGTTGCAAATGTGCGACAATGATGCGCGTGACCACCACGACACCCGACGCCCCGCCGAGTCGCGCAACGGCGACCCTCGCCGTCGCAGCCCTGGCAGCACTCGCCAGCTACCTCGACAGCTCGATCCTGCTCGTGGCCTTCCCCGACATCGCCGCCACGTTCGACGGCGCCTCACCGTCGACGCTCTCGTGGGTGATCACCGCCTACACCATCTCCTTCGCTGCGCTCGTGGTGCCCGCCGGCAAGCTCGCTGACCGGCTCGGACATCGTCGGATGTTCCTCACCGGCTCGGCCGTGTTCACCGTCGCCGCAGTCACCGGTGGCCTCGCCCCCGACATCGCCGTACTGATCCCGGCCCGCGTCGTGCAAGGTGCCGGGGCGGCGCTCCTCGTGCCGGCATCGCTGTCGGTCGTGATCTCGGCCTTCCCCCGCGAGATGCTGCCCAAGGTCGTTGCGATCTGGGGAGCGATCGGGGCCTTCTCGGCGGCGTTGGGCCCATCGCTCGGGGCACTGATCGTCGACGGCCTCGGCTGGCGTTGGGTGTTCCACCTGAACCTGCCGATCGGCGTCGTCACGATCATCGCCGGGTCACGGCTCCTGACCGAACGACGCGACGCCACCGTCGCCCTGCCCACACCGACCGGCGTCGTCCTGCTCGCTGCGGCGGCCGCCACGACGTTGTACGCGGTGGTCGAGTCCGACACCAACGGGTGGGCCAGCAGCCGCACCGGCGTGGTACTCCTTGCCGGACTGCTGCTCCTCGGGGCGTTCATCGCCCACCAGCGTCGGACGACGTCGCCGACACTCGACCTCGGACTGTTCCGACTCGGCAACTTCCGCTGGGGCAACGTCGCCATGCTCGCCTACTCGGCCGGCTTCTCGGCGGTGTTCTTCGGGTCGATCCTCTTCCTCATCGACGTCTGGGACTGGTCGATCACCAGAGCCGGTTTCGCCATCGCCCCGGGTCCCCTGGTCGCTGCCCTGCTCGCTCCTCGCTTCGGTGCCCTGGCTGGCCGGATCGGACAACGACCGTTGGTGATCGCCGGCGGGCTCCTCTTCGCCGTGAGCGGCGTCCTTCGGTTGGTGTTCTTCACGGACGATGTCGACTACGCCACCGACTTCATCATCCAGTTGGCCGTCGTCGCCCTGTCCGTCCCCCTCGTGTTCCCACAGGTGACGAGCGTCGCCGCCCAGGCGCTCCCGGCGAACCGGGTCGGGGTCGGCGGCGGAACCACTCAGGCGATCCGCCAGTTCGGCGCCTCGCTCGGAGTGGCCATCACGGTCGCCCTGCTCGGAACGGCGACCGGTGTGACCGACGCGCTGGCCAACTTCGACCGTGTCTGGTGGTTCACGATCGCCAGCGGCCTGCTCACCATGGCGGCCGCGGCCCCGATGCGAACCGGACGCCGGGAGTCGTCCTGAGCCACGCTCCGGTCGCGGTCGAGTACCGACAAGTCCGAAATCCTGCCAGACTTCGTTCCCGATGACCGGCGAGCCCGACAAGCGACCCCGCGGTCGACCCAAGACCTTCGACCGGGAGCACACACTCGACGTCGCCGTCGACAGTTACTGGCGGGACGGCGTGGATGCCGTGTCGCTGAACGAGATCTGCCGCCGTGCCGGGGTCGCCAAACCCGGCGTCTACCGGGAGTTCGGTGACGAGGACCACCTCATGGATGCCGTGCTCGCCAGGTACCACACCGACGTGCTCCGACCGATCCTCGCCTCACTCGACCGCGACCAGCCCTTCCAGCAGGCAGTGGACTCCCTGCTCGCGATGCTGACGAGGCCGACACGAGCCGGGCGCCCGTCCGGATGCATGATCGCGAAGATGCGTGCCGCTCGCCCGCGCCTCGGGCCGGTGACCGGTGCGCGTCTCGACCGGATCCGCGCCGAGGCGATCGCCACGTACGCAACCTGGCTGCGACGCAGCGTGGAGCGGGGCCAGATCGCACTGCGCGAGCCACTCGAGACGACCGCCGCCTACATCGATGCGCAACTCACGCTGACGCTGAACCGGATCGCCGCCGGCGAGAGTCCGACGACGGTCCGCACCCACGCACACATGGCGTTCACGGCGATCACCCGCGCCGACGCACACGACCTCGGGTAGGCGATCGGAGCCCAACGCAGCGACCGTTCGGAGTCGAGTCGTCACGCATCGATGTCCGCAGCCACTCCTCGGGCGAGCGCCGTTAGACGGCGACGAAAGTCCGCCACGCTCGGCGTGTCGTACTTGAAGCCCTTCGGTGAGAACTCGAGGATCTCAGCCCACACCGCCCGTCGATCCTTCGCTGCCTGGCTGCGACCCGGGTGTGCCTCAGCGAGGAATGTCGCGACTCCGCTGCGCAGTCGCGCGATCACGCGCTGGATCTCCTCGGTGGTGTCCGCGGTCCGTGCGCTCATGATCTCCTCGGAGTGTTCCGAGGCCGCCATTAACTCCCACAAGTCACCTTCGAAGCGCTGGAGGAGACCCTCCAGCCGTTGCTCAGTAGTGCCATCGCTATGCAGAGCCTGAAGGGCACAGTCGACGTGGTCCTCAAAGATGGCCACGAACGCCGAAGCAAAGATGTCTCGCTTGTTCCGGAAGTACTGGTACAGCGCGGGGCGGGACATGCCCGCCGCGTTGGCGATTTCAGCCATTGATGTCGCCGCGAATCCGTGCGCCGAGAATTGGGCGATCGCCGCCGCGTGGATGGTTCGGCGTTGCGCGCCACCACGTTCGTCGCTTCGGTCGGCGGGCCGTTGATGCGTGGCCATATGACAACGTTGACACATCCACGCAAATCTGTCAGTCTTCAGCTACTGACATTTTTTGCTGTATTTGTCAGCGATCTATCACTGACTTGCACACTGGAGCGGCCACATGACTCGACTCGGCTATCAGATCCCGAACTTCACCTACCCCGGCATCGCTGGTGATGCGGTCTTCGGGAACCTCGTCGCCCAGGCACGAGCAGCCGAGGACGCCGGCTTCGATCGCGTCATGGTGATGGACCACTTCTACCAACTCCCCGGTCTTGGCGCCCCGGACGAGCCGATGTTCGAGTGCTACACGCTCTTGTCGGCATTGGCCCAGCACACGACGACGGTTCGCCTGTCGGCGCTGGTCACCGGGAACACCTACCGGAACCCGGCACTTCTCGCAAAGACGATCACCGCCCTCGACCACGTCTCAGGCGGTCGGGCGACGCTCGGCATCGGTGCCGGCTGGTTCGAACTCGAGCACACATCGCTCGGCTTCGAGTTCGGCACCTTCACCGACCGCTTTGAGAAGCTCGAGGAGTCGTTGCAGATCATCATCCCGCTCCTCAACGGCGAGCGCGTCACCCTCGAGGGACAGCACTATCAGGTCAACGAGGCAGTCAATGTCCCGGCTCCGTTGTCGAAGATTCCGATCATGGTGGGCGGCGCAGGCGAGAAGAAGACGCTTCGCATGGCCGCCCAGTACGCGGATGAGTCGAACCTGTCGGGGACTCCGGTTGATCTGATCCCGACGAAGCTCGATGCGTTGGCAGCGCATTGCGAACGCCTCGGTCGCGACCGCAGCACGATCGCCGTGACCTCGATGCAGATGGTGTGTGTCGCCCCGACGATGGAGGAGGCCGAGGCGGACCTCGCAGAACTGGCCGCCGTCAAAGGTTGGCCCACCGAGATCGCCGAGATGGCCAAGATGATCCTCGTGTTCGGCGATCCGGACACGGTCGGCGAGCGACTGCAGGCGTGCATGGACGCGGGCCTCGACGGGCTCACACTGAACCTCCCGGTCAACGGCCACAAGACCGAGCGCATCGGCCTACTCGGCGAGATCGGGCTCGCCGTCACCGCCACATGATCAGGTCCGGCCCCATGCGGGTCCTCATCACCGGAAGCAACAGTGGCTTCGGACGACTCGCCTCGCTCACGCTCGCCCGACAGGGGCACCACGTCATCGCCACCATGCGATCGCTCGACAAGGGTGACGCCTTGCGGGCCGCGGCGACCAACGAGGAACTCGAGATCGAACTGCGCCAGCTCGATGTGTGCGACCCCGACTCAATCGCCGCCGCGCTGTCCGACGCGGCTGACATCGACGCATTGGTGAACAACGCCGGTTTCGAGGTGCAGGGTGCGATCGAGACGATCGACGACGAGTTGATGCATCGTCAACTCGACACCAACGTGCTCGGCCCCCTTCGCCTGATCAGAGCTGTGATGCCGAGCTGGCGCTCTCGCGGCCACGGTGTCATCGTCAACGTGAGCAGCGTCGTCGGACAGGCAACGTCCCCGTTCGGCGGGGCGTACGCCGCATCGAAGCATGCGCTCGAAGCGATGTCGGAAGCCTTGTACTGGGAGGCCACACCCGCCGGGATCCGAGTGCACGTGATAGAGCCCGGTCGCTTCCCGACCACCGATTTCTGGTCGAACATCGTGCGACCGGACGGATGGGAGGGATCCACCTTCGAGGCCAAGGCGTTGTCGCTGCGAGCCGCGCTGACGGCTCTTGATTCGGGTGAACCCTCCGATCCCCAGGCGGTCGCCGATGCGATCGCGTCCGCAGTGACCGACCCCGAGGCCCCGTTCAGGACCGCCGTCGGTGTTGATGCGAACCTGATCCTCGGCGCCAAATCCTCGATGTCGTTTGAAGACTTCGAGCGCGCCATGCGCTCCACCATCAACTGGTACGAGTGACGAGCAGGGGCGTCGGTGCCCGGGACGGGACTCGAACCCGTACGGGGTTGCCCCCAGGGGGTCAAGCTCTCTGAGGTTCTTGCCAGCAACCCCACTGGAGGTCTCCGGGGTCGAATGCACATAAGGCGAAAAGAACCAGGTCGCAGGTCACGGCCGCAATCACTGGTGGTGACGCAACTGAGCCGCTACACGGAGACTCGCGTCGACACGACCACGACCGCTCAGTCGTCAGTCCGTGTGGCGATGTAGAACCCGTAACTGACGAACGACGAGTACCGCTCGTACAGGTCCATCTCGTGACGTTCAGCATCGACGATCGCGCGGGCCTCCGCCGAGTGGCCGTGACGTTCGAGAAACGAGGGGAACCGCTCCCGCATGGGTCGGTAGTAGTGGTCGAGCCAACACCCTGACGGAAGTGGGAAGTAGCTGATCAGCGAGTAGCCGGTGGATTCGAGGATGGCGATCTTGGCCGACGCGGTTGCGATCTCCGGGTACTCCTCGGCCCAGTGCGCCTCGAGCTCGGCCGGCCGCTCGTCGGTCAGCCAGGTGATCTCGGAGACGGCGAGCACACCACCCGGCTTGAGGAACTCTCGCCACTTCCGAATGCCGGCGGCGAAGCCCATGTTGTAGATCGCGCCCTCGGACCAGATCACGTCCAACGACTCGGGTTCGAAGCCGAGTTCGTCCATCGGGACAGCGAGCGTGGTGATGCGATCGGCGAGGCCCCGCTGTCGCGCCTCAAGACCGAGTCGCTCAAGGAATGCCGGGAGGAAATCGACGGCGGTGACCCTCGCGTCGAGATGCTCGGCGAGCACGAGGGTGGACGCTCCTGTACCGCAACCGATGTCGGCGATCTCAAGACCAGACAACGCCCCAAGTCCTGCAAGTGCGACGGCCAGTCTGGTGACGTCATCGCCACCTGGCCCTTGACGCTCGGCATCGATGTGCAGGTCGATGAGGAGGTCCAACTCACTCGTCACATCGCCAATCCTACTGGTGGTCCATTGGGCGGATTCCCGAGCGCCTCTTCGACCGGTGCCCGGGACGGGACTCGAACCCGTACGGGGTTGCCCCCAGGGGGGTTTAAGTATTCTTATACATCTCCGCCGATTCCGACCAGGTACCTAGAACCATTGTGAATCAACACTTTTGGATAAAACGATTCGGTCTCGTGGGCCCGATTCCGTGCACTTTGCCCGAGTTCTGTGCACAAATTGTGCACAAGCCGTCGATTCTGCGTATCGCTGGCGATCGCCACCTCCTCGCCACAGATCTGCCCATCTGAATCGGCCTCAGCCCCAATGGTGCTTGATGTACTCGACCATCTCCTGGCCAGCGAGCTGCCGGGTGGTGTTGTTCACCCGAACGAAAAAGCAGTCATCACCCTTTGTGGTCCTTGCGTAGACCGCTCGAGCAGACGGCTCAACATCAACCAATGTGACGACATGGGCTCCGACGGTCTCGAACCGCACACCAACGAACGAACTGACAACAGCGTCACCGAGCGTTCCCATCAGAAGGGTTGTCAACCAGTTCTGGTACTGGTCCAAATCATGGCGTTTCATGTCGAGGTCAGGCTGGACCCCAACGACATCACCATCATCTGAGATGCCGACGGCGAGCGTCCCTCCCCCGGTGTTCAAGAACGCTGCAACGGTCTTGATGACACCGTCATTTATTACCTTCTCTGGCACCTCGGATTCGAGTGCCGCACGGGCAGATTTCTTGAACTCGACCCGATTCGTTTCCATCTGTCGCAGCAAGTCAGCGACGCTTGGCAGAGCGGTCCTGCCCGTCACGGGCTGGTCATATCGACCATCTCGAAGCTGTTCGAACCCTCGTCGCACCACCTCAGCAAGTAGCTTTCTGCGCTCGGCGAGAAACACCGGGAAGTCCATGTTCTCCCAACTCGGAGGTAGTGCATGCCAGAACCGGGCGTTCTTCTGCGCTGTTCCGGAGAGTCGATCGAACATTGGTGGGAAATAATCGGCTGGTGCCTTGTCCCCGATATCGGCATTGTCCCCCCATTCAACAAACGCGTAGTTAGCGAGATGGTTCTGTCGTGATGACCCCGTCAGACCGGACTTCGACAGGAAACCCTTCGGGAACAGATGGTGACGCTCAACTGCGCTGCGAGTTCCGCGCACCCCTGGATCAAACAGCGCCGTAATCTTCATCTGCGAAAAGAGGGCAGTTGCATCGAGCAAATTCAACGCTGCGTAATACGAGAACAGGTACGGACTCCACGCAGCAGACGAATCGAGAAGATCAGGAAGCGTGAACGTCCAAAAGTCATTTGTCAACTGTGTCGCAATCGTCTGATCGATTACTGCGACAAACTCCTCAGCACTCGACACCTCCCCAAACCGACGCAGGTCAGACTCAAGAGCGGTCTCGGGGCTGCCCGTGTACCGACCAGTCAGGGAAGCCATGAAGAACCACCGGGCAATCGCTTCTCTCAGCTCGGACTGCCCGACACCAAAGCGATGTCGACCGAGAATGAAGAACAAATAGCAGTACAAGAAGTTGTTCTTCGATGTGAGCATGTCACCGCTCCGGTAACCCGCTCGCTTCACCGCTGCCAGGTAGTCATGCCAATTCGTCAGGTCGAGAACGAGGTCCTGCGCTGCGAGTAGCTTCGCGAACTGCTCGTCACGAAATGCCTCGCTCACAACCTGGGTCTTCGGGTCACGTCCACGCAACAGCTGATAGGCGTTCTGTAACACGCCACGATCAAGCCCAACCCCAACAGCAACTCGCAGCATCTCATCAGGCGAGGGCGCGTGGAAATGGTTGAACGGAGAGCTCTTCGACGTTGTCGGCGTCAACGCCTCACGACAGAAATCCTCGAACCGATGTCGGGCCTCTTTCCGGTACACCGACATCAATGTGAGAATGAAGTCAGCGGAGTTCAACCCGACACCCTGAGAATTGATTCTCACGAATACGTCGGCAACCTCGTCGATATCCAACTCTCCAGACAGGTCAAGCGCAGAGAACTGGTATTGCTCTAACGCGTGCAACCGTGCAAGCCGATTACCGATGTTGCGACGGTCAGCATCGCAGAGCTCGCGATCAGCTTCGAGTCGCTCAATAAAAGAGTTCGTCAACTCGTACATGCCGGGCTCGGCTGCCCACAACACCGAGACGTCGGCAACCCACTCTGGGTCATGCTGCTTCGTGGCATCCGCCACGGCGAACTCTTCGGTCAACGGATTGAACGACAACGTGATCGGTTCGCTGTTCTCGCCCATCGTGATCGAGGCACCGGTCATCACCGAGAACAAACTGGTCAGGCGCTGCTGCCCGTCAACAATCATCTTGTTCGCAGCCTGATTGCCATCAGCACCTTGTACCTGATGACTGTCAACAGCAGCTGGCGTTGACCAAAACAGGAAATAACCTGCCGGATATCCCCGATACAACGAATCAAATAACTCCCGAACCCGAGCACGTTTCCACACGAACGGACGCTGCAAATCCGGCAGACTCAAACTTCCGCTCTTGATCTGAGCGATCAATGAAGCCACCGGATACTGCGTATGAGTGAAACGTTGCGATGTCATTAACTTCCTCCGGAAACGCAAAAATACCTTGAGCAGGAGTTTCTTGATCGATCCACGGAATAGGTGCCGGGCTCGAGGTCAGAATATGAGTACAAAGTTTTCATGAATGAAGTTGTGGATCATTGAACACCTTCCGCTCAATAGTCATTGTAGGAACAAGCGCCAGGAGCTATCTCCGGTTGAGGGATCGATAGGTGAGCCTGTCTGCAACAGACCGCATCAGCGAGCCATCGGGAGAGAACGAGGAGGTGGTGCGTGTCAGATTTTCCACGACCACTCCCTTCTCAAACGAATGGTGTCGAACCCGATGAGTGCCAAGTCGGTCGTTATCACGGGCTCCTACAGCCGTCTCCTCAGGGGTTCCCTTCACGAGGACTGTGAACACAATCGCGTGCTTCTCGTCACCCTGCCTGAGTACACGACCGATTCGTTGAATCCTCTGACGGTGCGAATGTGAGCCTGCCACTATCAGCCCAATATCTGCAGCAGGTACGTCCAGGCCCTCATCGAGGGCCTTGACGGTGACGAGAGCACGTGCTCGTCCTGAACGGAATGACTTGATCGCCTCCGTGCGTTGATCATCCTTGAGCTGCGAGTGCTCCAGGACGGTCTTGCAACCCTGTGCCATCAGGAACCGTTTACTGCGCTCAGCACCATCGATGGTGTCATGGAACACGATTGATCGACGACCACCCTCGGCGATCCAGGCCATCACCTTCTCGGCACAGGCTTGGCGGGCCTCACAAGTCGAAATGAGATCCCTACGGCGAGCGAGCACCCCTACCAATCGACGAGCATGCTCGTCTTCGTTCTCCGCAAGCTGGCCAACCGCATTGAAGAACCTGGCGGACGACATATCAAGTTCAGGATGAGCACGCATTAGCGCAGTCAACGAGTTGCTGAGATCCGTCGAGGACTGCTCCCAACGCGCCTTCTCTGACGACGTGAAATCGACGTACAGGTTGACAGCGGTGAGCTCACACAGCAGGGGAAGATATGCCGTGTGGCGCCTTGTTGATCGGATGAGACCACTCCACGAACGG
>JAQCGT010000174.1 GCA_027730505.1 Actinomycetota bacterium
ACTCGTGATGCTCGACGAGAGAGCTCGAACCACGCTGCGGCGTTCTCCGGTCGAGGGCGCAACATCGACAGCGAGGCACCGTCGAGGCGTTGCCGATCGGTCGTTCGACGGCCCGACACAATTCCACGGGCAGCGGACCACTCTCGCCCCGTCTCGAACCACAACACCCTCGCCGAGACAATCTCATCATCGACGACAGCAGCCGCGGCGAACGCGGAGATCGGTACGCCTGCAGCGGCGTTTGCCGTGCCATCGATCGGGTCCAACACGACGGTGACCGCGCTCCCGCGATCGATCCAACCGACTTCCTCCGACAGCACATTGACGCCACGTCGCTCAAGCAGATCGAGTACCTGGTCCTCCACGACGACATCGAGCAGGAACGTCTCGGTGCCATCGGCGCCCGCCCCAACCGTCCGTCGTCTCTCGTCAGCGGTCATCGTGCCGACGGCGTGCCGGAATGCCCGCCACGCCGTGTGTGCGGCCTCAGACAGAAGATCCTCGAGTTCGGTGGCTGTTGTCGCGACCATGACCTCAGATGATCCGGCGCCGTACCCAGCCGGAGAGCAGTTCGATGCCGTAGACGATCACGAAGATCATGATCAGGAGTCCTCCGAGAAGGTCCCACTTCAGCAGCTTGGCTCCCTGCAGCAGTGCGAAGCCGATTCCCCCTCCACCGACGATGCCGAGCACCGTGGAGCCTCGGATCGACACATCAAGGAGATAGAGCGAATTTCCGACGAGCGATGGCATGACCTGCGGGAGCACCCCGGAGAAGGTTTCCTGCAGGCGCGACGCGCCAACGGCCCGAATCCCGTCGCGCGGCGCCTCGCTCACCTCCTCAATCGCGTCTGCGAACAGTTTCGTCGCGAACCCGTAGAGCCCGATAGCAAGAGCGAGAACGCCGGGCTTCGGACCGAGGCCGAGGGCTGCGACGAAGATCACCGCGACGATGAGGTCAGGAAGGGCCCGAACGCTGAGGATGAACAAGCGGGCCGAGGTGTAGATCCACCGGGCGGGGGCGACGTTCCGCGCGGCGAGGAACCCGGTCGGCACCGCGAACAGGAGCGCCAAGAAGGTGGCGGCGAAACCCATGAGCACCGTCTCGATCAACTGCTGACCGAACTCGGGTATCCACCAGTCGAAGGTCGTCGGCACAAGACGCCAGAGCACCCGTGGAATCTCCGGGAGCCCGGTAACGAGCTTGATCAGGGACATATCGGTGAGCGTGAACGAGAGCACGAGCATCGCGACGGAGAAGGTGCCGAATCCGTACATCGTCAGTCGCTCACGGGTCCACGGCGGGCGAAGCGTCTGCGAGGTGACTTCAACAACCGCTCCGCGGGCCTCAGTGCCGATGCTGAAGTCGGCGGCGGCGGGTCCTCCTCGCAGGCCTGTCCACAGTCCAACCCGGGTTCGATCGTGTCCCAGGATCGTCCCTCGGACACTCGTGGAGACGACTTCCACCAGCACGATCAGCGCGATGATCAGCAGGGTCACTCCCAACAGCTCCGGGTAGCGAAGCCCGCCCTGATACGCACGAATCTGGAGCCCGATGCCCCCCGCACCCACCAAACCGAGAAGCGTTGACGAGCGGAAGTTGATATCTAGCCGATACAGGGTGATCGCTATGAAACTCGGGACGATCTGCGGAAGCACGCCGGTCGAGATCTCCTGAAGCCGTCTGGCTCCAGTCGCCTGCACGCCCTCACGCGGACCTACTTGGATTTGCTCGATCGAGTCAGCGAAGAGCTTTCCGAGCATCCCAATCGAGTGCAGCCCGATCGCCAGCACCCCGGGGAGCACCCCGATGGAGTACACGCGCACAAAGATCAGCGCGAAAATCAGGTCAGGGATCGCCCGTGTGAACACGATGATCCCACGGGCAACCGCGCGGAGCACGGGCAGTCGAACCACGTTGGACGCCGCGAGAAATCCAAGAGGAAGCGCCAGCACGAATGCCAGCGCGGTTCCGACGAAGGCCATGAAGAACGTGTCGAGTGTCGCCTTCCACACCGGGCCGAACTCCTGGATCGTGGGAGGCCACATCCGACGGAGCAGATTCCCAATGTCGTCGCGCTCGAACACCAGCGTGAGGGGATTCACCCCAATGTCGATCAACGAGAAGACAGAGATCGCCACAAAGGCGACACCGACGAGCCACATCACGACGCGCTGCGCGCTCCAAGACGCCGAGAGTTCTTGCTCGGGCGGGGAGGCGCCGGTGTCGGCCGGCGCACGCTCGTGCAAGACCGTCATTCTTGGACCGCCGGCACCTCGTACTCGCTGCGCTTAACACCCGTCGGATCGAGGCGCCGATACACCTCCATCACTCGGTCGGTGTCGAGGCTCGTGTCCACCGGCGTGTCGAGCACCACCGCGCCGTCGCGCAAACCGATCAGGCGATTCGCCCAACCAAGCGCGAGATCCACCTGGTGCAGGGAGCAGAGCACCGTGATGTTGTCCTCGACACAGGACCGGAAAAGGACGTCCATCACTTGACCGGAGATCTCGGGGTCGAGCGACGCAACCGGCTCGTCAGCCAAGACAATTCGAGGCTTCTGCATCAGTGTTCGTGCGATGGCCACCCGCTGCTGCTGCCCACCCGAGAGGGTGTCAGTGCGTTGAAATGCTCGGTCCGCGAGTCCCACCCTCTCGAGCTGGCTGAGTGCCTCCTGCCGCATCGACTTCGGATAACTGAGCACGCCGTACCGTGGTCCTCGCAGACGTCCCAACGCCCCTGAGAGCACATTTTCGATGCAGGAGAGTCGGCCGACGATATTGAACGACTGGAATACGAAGCCGATCTCTCGGCGGATTGCCCGCAGTTCTTTATGGCCCATCCCCACTACGTGACGCCCGAGCACTTTCACATTTCCCGACGTGGGTTGATGCATGCCGTTCACGTGACGAAGGAGCGTGGACTTCCCAGACCCTGACAGCCCGATGATCACGGTCATTTGTCCCTCTGGAACGGAAAGGGAGACACGGTCCAATGCCGTCACGCGTCCGCCATCAAAGGTCTTTGTGAGGTCGGTGACCTCAACCACCGTGCGGTGTGCCAACAGCTGCTCATCCATCGAACTTCGTTCTCCTTCTGCTCGCCGTACTCCTAGAAATGTCGGGCCCGGGCGGCT
>JAQCGT010000175.1 GCA_027730505.1 Actinomycetota bacterium
GAGCTGACGGGGCTCGCATCCGAACCACTCCGTCAGCGTGCGGTGCTGGTCGACGGTGATGTTCTGCGCGAACCAGCAGTGCCGAAGCGCGACGCCATCGGTCTTGGTGCCTCTGGCGAGGATCATGCGCATCGGCGCGGCGAACAGGCTCGCACAGGTGGCGCGATGCCGAGCCGCCTGGGGAAGGAACCCGCTGGCTGAGAACGAATGCATGAGCGCGACGGACGCCCCCGCCCAGATCGCCGAGGCGAACGAGTAGTACTGGGCGTTGGCGTGGAAAAGCGGGAGAACAACGATGTGTCGGTCGTTGGCCGATAGCTCGCTCGCCTCGGCCATCGCCTTCCCGGCGAAGGCGTAGTTGGCTTGGGTGATCTCTACCCCTTTCGGCCGTCCCGTCGTCCCACTCGTGAACATCACGGCGGCGCGATCCTCGGGCCGGGGTGAGCCCGCAACGCTCTCCGCCGTGCCGTCCAACCAGCAGAGCCGTGTGTCGGCCTCGTCGATCCCGACGTGTTGCAGCGACCCCGCGGCCTCGCGATAGGTACCAATGCGCGACTCCGCACAGAACCCGATGACCGGCCTCGTTCGAGCGATGTGATCCGCGAGTTCCGGGGCCCGACCCATCGGATCTGATGGGACGATCCACGCGCCGATCCTCAGCGCGGCGAGCCACACAGCGATGAACGTCGGTGAGTTGGTGAGCGCGAGGTGCACCGCCGATCCGGCATCCACACCGCAGTCGCGGAGCTTGCCGCTAGCACGGTTCACGATGACGTCAAACTCGTCGTAGGACCAGTTGGCGACCGAGCCATCGGGCGCCTCGAAGGTGAGGAACGGGCGACCCGGGTGCTCGGACACGACGCGCTGCCAAGCGGCGGCCATCGTCACGGGCTCGGGTCTCGTGCTCACGCGGTTGGTTCTCCGTAGCCGCCGCCGCCGGGCAACTCCAGTCGCACGACATCCTCCGCGGACAGCGTGAGTCGCGACTGGGTGCGCACGGGTTCACCATTGACGAGGAATGATCCGGCTTGGCCGGGCTCGCCGCCGAACACGCCGAGCGGCGGAGAGTCGAGTCGGCTCGCCACCGCGTTGAGTTGCCACGGCCGGGTTGTGTCGACGGAGAACTCGACCACCTGACCGAGGCCACCCGTCTGACGACCTCGTCCTCCCGATCCTCTCCGGAGCGACTTCTCCCGGAATCGGATCGGCGCCGATGCCTCGACAACCTCGATCGGGACGGCTGATACACCGGTCGGGTAGGAGCAAGCGTCAAGACCGGACTTGGTGGACCGCGCTCCGACTCCACCGGCGTAGGTGAACATGGCAGTGATGAACGGACTGCCGTCGTCGTGATTCCCGTTGACCTGCATGGTCCACACCGCCCCCGAGCCTTCCGCCATCGCGTCATCGGGTCGGACCTGAGCCAGCGCCTTGAGGAGGGCGTTCGGTAAGAACATCCCGACGACGTGCCGGGCCGTGCCGGGCTGAGGCACCTGCGCGTTGACAATCGAGCCCTCGGGGGCCTCGACCAAAATCGGCTTCAGGCTGCCGTGGTTGTTCGGGATCTCCGGGTTGAGCACCGATCTGACGGTGAAGGTCGTGTACGCGTGGGTGTAGTTCTTCACCACGTTGATGCCCCAAGGACTCGCGGGTGAGGTGCCCTCGTAGTCGACAGTGATCTCGCCGGCCTCAGGGTCGACCTCAATGGCACAGACGATGTCGATGATGCTGCCATCAGCGAGGTCGAGAACCGCTGACGATTCATAACGGCCCGCGGGCAGCTCTCGAATGCTGGCGCGGGTCGCGGCCTCAGAGCGATCGATGATCTCATCGGCTAGCTCCTCGATGTCATCGAGCCGATGGGCGTCGCACAGAGCGTTGAGTCGCTGGGCGCCGATCTGACCGGAGGCCAACTGAGCGTGGAGATCGCCGGCCATGTGGTCGGGTTGACGCACGTTCGAGAGGATGAACCGCCACACGTCCTCGTTTCGCTCACCCCCGCGCATCAACCGGCATATCGGGATCCAGAGCCCCTCTTCGAAACAGTCGCGTCCGCCGGCCCCGATGCCGTATCCACCGACATCGGTGTGATGGATCGTCGAACCGAAGAAGGCGATGATCCGGCCATCTCTCCATGCCGGGACCAACACGGTGACATCGAGCAGCTGACCAGCGGTCTTGTACGGGTCGTTGGTGACCAGCACATCACCGGGCTCGAGCATCTCGATCGGGATCTCCTCGAGCATGTTCGCAGCGCCGATGGCGAGCGAGTTGATGTGGCCAGGCGTGCCGGTCACGGCCTGTGCGACCATTCGGCCACGTCGATCAAAGACGGCATTCGCGAGGTCACCGGCTTCGCGGACGATGGGGGAGAACGCCGCTCGCTGCAGAGCCCGTGCCTGCTCGTTCACCGTCGAGATCAGCGATTGCCACAGGATCTCGAGTTCGACCGGGTCGAAGTCTCGTGTTGTCATGATGCGTTGCCCTCTCCCTTGGTCGCGATGAGGCTTCCGTCAGCAGCGACCTCGACCGACCAGCCGGGCCGGATCACCGAGGTCGTTTCGCGTTCCTCCACCACGGCGGGCCCGCCGAAGCGAGCCCCAGCTCCGAGGTCAAGGCGGCGATAGACCGGAGTGTCGATGGGGTCCTGTCCTCGAACGAAGGTCATCGGACGATGCGAGATCGGTGTCGGCGCAGCGTCGGCGGCGCTGAGGCTGGAGTCAGGTTCTACGGACGATGTGGCGGCGAAGGCCGAGAGTCGCCACGTCACGGCCTCGATCTCGACGTCGGGAATCGTCATGCCGTAGATCCGTGAGTACTCGGTGTCGAACGTCTCGCGAACCGTGTCGACCGTTGCTGGCCATGCATCGCCTTCGCCGACCCAGATAGTGATCTCATTGCCCTGACCTGCATAACGCGCGTCGATGCCGTAGCGGAAGCGAACGGCGCCATCGGGAACGCCCGCCGCAGACAAGACGCGACGACCCTCGACTCGAAGTTCCTCGAGGAGAGAATCGCGCTCGCTCGGGTCGACGGTCGAGAGCGGTCGCGGAAGCGAACGAGCGAGGTCGATACGCACCGGGGAGACGAGCGTGCCGAATGCCGACAACACACTTGCGTTCACCGGGAAG
>JAQCGT010000176.1 GCA_027730505.1 Actinomycetota bacterium
CCGAACTGAGAACTCATGACATTCCAACCGATCACCCGTAACACCGTTAGCGCTCAGATCCGTGAGCAGTTGCTGCGCATGATCACTACGGGTGAGCTCTCTCCTGGCGCGCGGGTGCCTTCCGAGCGCGAGTTGAGTGAGGAGTTTGAAGTCGCTCGAACTTCGGTGCGGGAGGCGATTCAAGGTCTCCTCTCGATGGGTCTCATCGAGCGCCGAGGGAATCGCACCTGGGTGGCTGAGCACCTGCCGGATGTCGCGGTCGATTCGGATTCGTCCACTGAGCGCTTCATCCACCAGCTGTTCGAGACTCGCAGGGTGCTGGAGGTTCCGGTGTTCGCTCTCGCCGCCGAGAGATCGGACGATGCTTCACGAGAAGCGGTGCAGGCCGTCCTGCGGAGGTTCGAGGGCGCGCTCACCCTCTGCGAGTTCCGTCAATTGGACCGGGAGTTCCACACACTGATCGCCTCGGGTTGCGGCAACCCGCTGCTCCTCGAGCTCTACTCGAAGGTCCTGGACCAACTATTTCGCTCGTGGGAGATCGACTCCATTCTCACCGAACAGCGAGATCAGAACGAGGTGGACCAGATCATTCAAGCTGCCGTCGAGGGACACCGAGTGATCGCGGAGGCCTTCTGCGCCGGTGACCCCCGAGCGATGGCGACAGCGGTCGAGGCCCACCTGATTGAGATCGAGAACTCAATGGTCCCTCCAGTTGTCTCGTGACGCGCTGCGCGATTTGACAGACCACGTTGCGGTCGTGCTAAAAACATGGTGGTCAGTTGGTCTGACCATACGATGAGCGAACCCATCCGGGTTCCGATCCAGCCACGGGGGGTGGCATGACAGGGTTCGTGAACAGGACGCCATTACGGCATTGCTGGCATCCGGTCGCGGAATCAGTTGATATTGGCTCCGATGGTCCCGTCGCAGTGACACTGCTCGGAACGAATCTCGTGCTGTGGCGATCAACCTCTGGGGACATTGTGGCGGCGCCGGATCGGTGCCCTCACCGAGAGGCGCCGCTGTCGCTCGGTTGGGTCGACGACGGTGTGATTTCATGCCCGTATCACGGTTGGGCTTTCGGTGATGGGGGTCGCTGCGTCCGGGTTCCGAGCGCGGAGCAGGGAACCGCCATCCCCCCAGCGGCTCACCTTCGGTGCGTCAATCTCCGCGAGCAGTACGGGCTCGTCTGGATCTGCCTCGATGAGCCGCGGAGTGCCATTCCTGAGATCCCTCAGGAAGCCGACCCACGCTTTCGTCGCATTAACAGCGGAGTTCAACGCTGGAACGCCTCGGCGACTCGACTCACCGACAACTTCATGGACATCAGCCACTTCCCGTGGGTCCACACCGGCACATTTGGAGATCGGCAACGCACTGAGGTCCAGAAACTCGAACTGCAGGACCTCGGGGCCGGATGGTTCGGCTATCAGTTCGAGGTGGATGCTCGGAACGCTGACGATGATGCGCGCCTGATTTCTGGGTCGGAGGAGCAGGTCGTCCACCGCCACATGTCGACTGGGTTCACTCTTCCGCTTACCGTGCGGAGCACGATCCGCTACGAGGACGGGCTCGAGCACATCCTCCTCCTGTGCTCCACACCGATCGACGATGATCACGCCTACTTCACGTTCGTCGTGTGGCGAAATGACGACTTCACCGTGGACGGGAACGAGGTCATCGCCTTTGACCGCGCGATCGGTGAGGAGGACCGGAAGATGCTCGAACGCGTGCCGGGGTCGCTTCCTCTCGGACAGACAGACCTCGCCAGCGTCCAAGCTGACCGCGGGTCGGTCGAGTGGCGTCGGCAGTTCATCGAGTTTCTTGAAAGGACTCCCTCATGATTCGAGGAATGAACCATGTTGTTCTCTACGTACGTGACGCCCAGCGTCATCGAGCCTTCTACGAGGACGTGCTCGGGTTCTCGACCGTGATCAACGGACCGGGCCCGTTTGTGTTCATGCGAGCCCCGGGAAGCTCGAACCACCACGACATCGCCTTCTTCACTATGGGCGACCACCTGGGTGCATCCGCTGCCGGTCAACAGACTGTTGGTCTCTACCACCTCGCGTGGGAGGTCGCCACCCTCGATGAACTTGACCAGATGCGCCTGAAGCTCGACAGCGCCGGCGCGTTGCTCGGAGCATCGGACCATCACTTCAACAAGAGCCTCTACTGCCGGGACCCGGATGGAATCGAGTTCGAGGTCATGTGGCTCACTCCACGTGAGCACTGGGGGGACTTAGAAGACCAGCCGATCGTGCGGCCGCTCGACCTCGACGGCGACCGACAGCACTTCGGGGGTTCGATCACCACGCTCAACGACCGACCACGCACTGACGAAGGACACACCGCATGAACTTGGCCGATCAGTACTGCTACTTCCTCGAGGACGAGGAGTTCAAGGAGACCAACAGGGAGGGGTTCCGCCGTCGTGTCATCACCGGGGACAATCTCCAATTGTGCTTCTGGAGGATCAGGGGTGGATCAACCGGATCGTTCCTCCATCGCCACGAGGACCACGAACAACTCGGAGTCATCGTGCGGGGCTCGCTCGATTTCAGGATCGGCGATGAGCAGTCCGAGGACCGCGTCGTGCTCGGCCAGAACGAGGTGTACCTCGCGCGCCCCGGCGTTTGGCACGGCGACAGCGTGTTCATCGGCGACGACGAGTACGACGAGTGCTGGATCCTTGACGTCTTCGCTCCTCCCCGCGACGACCTGAGGAACGGCTGATGGCAACCGACTGGAGACTCGCCGTCGACATCGGCGGCACGTTCACCGATGTCGTGCTGCTCGACGCGCTGTCGGGTCGTGTCGTCGTCGACAAGACTCTGACCACGCCGTCGGCGCCACTCGATGGTGTCCGGACCGGCGTCACCCAACTGCTTCGTCGCGCGGAGGTGTCTCCGAGTGACATCACGGCGCCGATCGTGCACGCGACAACGTTGATCACCAACGCCCTGATCGAGGGCAAGATCGGCAACAGCGGACTCGTCACGACGAAGGGTTTCGCTGACACATTGCTCATCCGAGACGAGCACCGCTACGACATGTACGACCTCCAGATCGAGTTCCCCGCGCCGCCGATCCCACGTGAGCGAA
>JAQCGT010000177.1 GCA_027730505.1 Actinomycetota bacterium
TCGCCGACCGCAAGGCATGGGAGACATCACCCGCGACAACGACACCCGCCGATGGCAGCAGCGCCGAGGGCGCGGCACCGGCACCGACGAGAGACTCACACGCTTCGGCGCATCCGATACCAGCGGCGTCCACGATCCTGTGAGCTCGCTGCATGAGCTCATCGGTCGTGCGGGCCACCATCGTCCAGAACGGCACCACGTCGACCACGTTGCGCCGCAGGTGTGCCGACAGCACATCCTGCAGTGGCAAAAGCGCATGATGCCCCGGACGCAACGCTCGCATCAGCGGGTGTCTCGCACAGCGTTCAACGAGTTCGGCCCGACCCGCGATGATCCCGCACTGAGGACCGCCGAGGAGCTTGTCGCCGCTGAACGCGACCAGGTCAGCGCCAGCCTCAAGCGTCTGGCGCACAGCTGGTTCAGATGAAATCCAACCGGGCAGGGGACGCATCGACGACGGGAGCCATGGCGCGTTGGAGTCGAGAAGTCCTGAGCCGAGATCAACCACAACCAACGGCCCGAGTTCAGCCAGTTCGTTCACCGGGGTGCTCTCGACGAAGCCGGTCATGGCGAAATTAGACGAGTGCACCCGGAGCAGCACAGCGATGTCGTTGCTCGGCTGATCGATCGACGCCCGATAGTCGTCGATACGAGTGCGATTCGTGGTTCCCACGTCGACCAATCGAGCCCCTGACCGCGCCATCACCTCGGGAACTCTGAATCCGCCGCCGATCTCAACGCTCTCGCCGCGCGACACCGCCACACCCCGGCCCTCCGCCAGCGCGGCGAGTATCAGCAACATCGCTGCAGCGTTGTTGTTGACCACCACCGCTGACTCCGCTCCAGTCAGTGCGGCGACGAGTTGGCTTATCGGCTGATGACGAGAACCCCGCTCCCCTCGATCCAGATCGAACTCGACGTTGACCGCACGACCTCGACGCTCAGCAGCGAGGGGCGCCCGCCCGAGGTTGGTGTGCAAGAGCACTCCGGTGGCGTTGATGACCTCAGAGAACAGCTCGTTTTGGGTTTCCGCCACGAGGTTCTCAGCGCGCCCGACGATCACGTCACGGGCACCTCCCTCGGCGATCGCCTGACGAGCCAGATCCACCAGCAGCGCTGCTGGAAGATCACTCGCCTCAGCCAGTCGACGGGCAAGTGCGTCAACCGAGGGCGGTCGACCACCTACGACGCGTCCGTCTCCCATCGCCGGCAACCTAGTGCCGCTCAGAACTCACTGCTCATGAGAGCACGAAACCGTCATAGCCGTTGGCGGCGACTGTGGCCACACGCTTTCGATACCGGGGGGCACCACCGTTGTAGATCATGTGCCGCTTGATGTCATGCCCATCGACGTTCGAGTTGTAGCCGGTGAACCAACTGCGCGCGTTGCGCAACAACACCATTCCGTAGAGGTCCTCGACCTCACGCACCCACGCATCCTGGGACTCGTCAGTGCATTCGATTCGGTGGTACCCGTTCGAGCGCATGTGCGAAATCAGGTCGCTCGCCCATTCGACTGAGGTTTCAATCGCCCGAGGGAAGTTGGTCGACACCGACGCCCCCTGTGGGCCGGCAAGCATGATCAGGTTCGGGAACCCGACGACCTGCACGCCAAGATAGGTGCGAGGTCCGGTGTCCCAGACATCGCGCAACGCGACCCCGTCCCGCCCTCTGATGTCCATACGGTCGAAAGCACCGGTGATCGCATCGAAACCGGTTGCGTAGATGATGACGTCGAACTCATAGGTCGCGTCACTGGTGCGGATGCCCTCCGGCACGATCCGCTCGATGGGCGCCTCAGAGATGTCGACGAGGTGCACGTGTTCGTGGTTATAGGCCTCGTAGTAGTTCGTCTCGAGTGGCACTCGCTGCACACCAAAGCCGTGGTCGGTCGGGATGAGTTTCTCAGCGATTGTCGGATCGTTGACTCGTTGCCTGATCTTGTCGGCCACAAACGCCGAGAACTCGGCATTGGCCTCCTCCTCCATGAGTACTTCCCGGAAGTTGGCCAGCCAAATACCGAATCCCGGCTGGGTGTACAACTCCTCCCAGAAGGCGTACCGGTCCCCCGGTGCCACATCGTGATACGAGCGGGAATCGGGGCCGTGGATGAACCCTCCAGGGGTCTCTGCGCATCGCTCGAGGATCTCGTCGTACCGCGAGCGGATGTCATCCATCTCGGCGTCGGAGATCGGCCCGTTGTGCAGAGGGGCGCACCAATTCGGCCGACGTTGGAACACGTGAAGCGAACCGACGTGGGCTGCGATGGCACCGATGATCTGGACGCCGGTGGCGCCGGTACCGACGACCGCCACTCGCTTGTCCGATAGATCGACGGGCTCGTGGGGCCACTGATACGTGTGGAATGAGAGACCGTTGAAATCATCAAGTCCCTCGTAGCGCGGCAGGGTAGGTGCTGAGAGCAGCCCAATCGCTGGGAGCAACAACTCACATGTCATGTCAGCGCCGTCAACGAGGTGCAGCCGCCACAGTCCCGCGACCTCATCCCAATGGGCCGACTCGACCCGAGAGTCGAACCTCATGTCACGGCGGAGGTCGAACCGATCCACCACGTGTTCGAGGTAGCGCAAGGTCTCCGGCTGGGGCGAGAAACGCTCGGTCCAATGCCAATCAGCGAGGAGCTCGGTCGAGAACGCATAGCCGTAGCTGTAGCTCTCCGAGTCGAACCGGCAGCCCGGGTACCGGTTCCAGTACCAGGTGCCGCCGACATCGCCACCCGCTTCGAGGACCTTGACGTCGACACCGATCTCCCGCAGTCGATGCAGCGCATAGATGCCGCAGACCCCAGCACCGATCACGATCACCTCGTGATGCTCCACCCCTCCCTGATGGCTCGACTCGGCGGCATCAATGACGTCGGTCGCGTGCGTCTCCACGGCTCAGACCGTAGACCGGCAGGCCTCCGCACCGTGAGGCGGAGTTAGTGGGTGCGTACAGGAATCCTCGTCCCGTCGGCCTTGACCTCGGCCGGTATCGGTACCTCGATGGTGAGAATTCCGTGCTCGTAGTCAGCCGAGATGTCCCTGGGTGAGGTGCTCTCTGGAACCCGCAGGGTGCGGCGGAAACTGCCGTACCGGAA
>JAQCGT010000178.1 GCA_027730505.1 Actinomycetota bacterium
GAGCAGGTCGATGATCTTGGCCTTGCCTTCGTCACCCCATTGGGCGCCGACGACGACGGTGACAGGCATTGGCACGCTCCTCGCGCTCGTTTGTACGGAACGTGCCCCGATCGTACTCGCTCAGTCGTCAAGGAGCAGTTCGATGTGCCGTCGAAGTGTCTCCAGGTCGTGATTGACCGTTGCGGCGACGATGGCATGCGCCGTGTCGAACTAGCGGTGGATCAGGTGGTTTCGCATGGCGGCGATATCTCGCCAGGGCACGTCGGTTGCTCGAGACGTCGTGGTGTCGTCGAGGCGGCTGACGGCTTCGCCAATTTCCACGAGACGTATGCGAACGGCGTCGAAGATGAGTCCGTCATCGAGTGGACCGCGTTCGAGATGGCGGTCGATCTCGATCAGTGCGTGTCGAATATCGAAGAGTCGCTGTCGCGCATCTCGGGTCACAGGGTCACTGACTCAGACAACACGTGGTGCAACTCGGCTTTGAGTTGATCCGCAGGAACCACGTCGACATCGGCACCGAGGAGTTCGGAGAGTTCCCGGTTGAGGGCGTTGAGTTCAATGAGTCCGACATCGGGGTCGAGGTCGACGAGGAGGTCGACGTCACTGCCGGCGTGTTCGTCTCCTCGGGCCACGCTTCCGAAGAGGCGAACGTTGTGGGCTCCGTGCTGCCGAGCGATTCGTAGGACGTCGAGTCGGCGGCGGGCGAGACGACGGGCGATGGCTGTGTCAGGTAGCTCGGGTGGCAGTGATGTGGTAGCGGTGAGTTCAAGTGAAAGGTGATGTCCTGTTGCTTCGATGATGTGTCGAAGTGTGGACAACGACGGCTCTCTACGGCCGCGTTCGTAGTCGGAAATGACGGACTGTCTGAGCCCGGCTCGAGCGGCGAGTTCGATTTGGGTAAGTCCGCTGGCGCGGCGAGCGCGCACGATGAGCTCGGCAGCGATCAACTCATCCATGGACGAAGAATATCGCTGATCGTCGATATCCAGAATCTGGATGGGTTCAGCCGGGGCCGGGGATCTGTTGACGCAGGTGCACGGGTTCGACCTTCTTCTTGCGGCGTGATCCTGCGCCGATGTTGAGCACCTCGACGAATACCGAGAACGCCATGGCGGCGTAGATGTAGCCCTTGCCTATGTGTTCGCCGAAGCCTTCGACCACGAGGGTGAAGCCGATGAGCAGCAAGAACGCAAGCGCCAGCATCTTCACCGACGGGTGATGGTTCACAAAGCGATAGATCGGGCCGGATGCGCCGAGCATCACGATGACGGCGGTCACGATCGCGATCACCATGACCGGCACGTATTCGGTGATGCCGACGGCGGTGAAGACCGAGTCGAGCGAGAACACCAGATCAAGCAGCATCACTTGGCCGATGACGGCCCCGAAGGTGAGCACCTCTCTCGCGCCGTGTGCCTCTTCGACGCCTTCGAGTTTGTGATGGATCTCTTTGGTGGCTTTGTAGAGGAGGAACACGCCGCCGGCCAGCAGGATCAGTTCTTTGCCGGAGAAGCCGAGGTCCCAACCCCACAGGCTGAAGGCGAACAGTTCTTCTTTCAGCGAGATGATCCAGCCGACGCTCAGCAGCAGGAGTACCCGCATGCCACCGGCAGCGAGAAGGCCGACCCGGCGGGCCCGGTCTTGCATTTCGGCAGGGAGTTTGGCTGCGATGATCGAGATGAAGATGACGTTGTCGACGCCAAGGACGATCTCAAGCACGAGGAGTGCGACGAGGGCGCTCCACGCAGCCGGGTCACTGATCCAACTCATGCCCGCACGCTACGCCGCATCGACGTGTGCGAAGTGCGCAATGCCTGGTGCTGGCTTTCAGAGGCGGCAGGTGACGTAGAGGTTCATCGTGCCGGTTGCGCTCCGGGCGCAATTGGTGCTGGATGAACGCCGAAGCCGCTGTGCTGATCTGTCGATCAGATCCGGACGATCCGGGGTGTCAATGGGGCGCTGACGGTGGCGATGTCGGTGGGGTCGCTGGTGAGCACGATGACATCGCCTGAACTCACGGATCTCACTGTGGCACCAATATGAGCGTCAGCGGGCCCGAGGCCGGTGGTCTTGTGAATGCTCGCTGCAGAGTTCCCCATCGCTGTGTCGAGTGCGTGGTCGCGGACGCGCAGGCGGTTGATGGCAGCAGCTCCCGGGGTGCTTCTGTCCCAGCCGGCCTCGACGCGCACGGTGGTCGGCACGATCGTGTCGATACTGACGCCGCGCCGGCGTCGTGACACCACGCCGGCGAGATGAGCGATGACCTCTCGGTGGTGTGCGTGTGTTGGGTCGGTGACTGCCTGCACGGCTTCGTTGTCGAGGATGATCGTCCTCACCCGAGCACCGCGAGTTGTGCCTCGGCCCACAGCAGCACGTCGTCAGCGTCGGCGTTGGGACGTCGTTCAAGCACAGCTGTTGCGGCAGCGGCGAGCAGGTCGGGGCGTTCTGCGAGCGGGGAGCCGTCTTGTATGGCGAGGGCGTGAGCGACCTCGGCGAGGGTCGGCTGCGCGTCGGGGTGCTGGCGGTAGTGGAGGCGCAGTGCAGTCTCGAGGGCGAGGGTCTCGAGGCTCTGTCGGAGCGCGGCGGCCGCCATGGTGGTCGCTGATGGGGCGGCGTTGAACTGTTCAACGGCGAGCGCAGCGGCGTCGCGTAGTGATGTCGACAGCCGCATGGAGGTGTTCACGGTTTCTGCATCGTCGATGTCGAGCAGTCGGTTGAGTTCGTCGAGTGCGGCGAGGTCGTCCATGGACTGCAACGTACCACGCACCCGTGGTACAGCGCCCGGGATCACGGATGGTCCGTCAGTGGCGTACCAGTGAGCATTGACCCACCGTGCCGGGGCTGCAGATGTCGACACAACCCACGCCGGTACTGTCTGCGATCGATCTCACCGCCGGGGTGGTGCCCCATGTCTAGAGATGCCCGGAGACGTCGACCAGCAGATCAGCCTGGCCATAGACGTACAGACACACCGTCCCTGACGCTGACAGTGGGGCGATCACCGAGTTCGGCACCGTCTGACCCGACACAAAGTTCAGATTGCTGGCATCCGGACGTGTCCCACACGGGAACACCGTCACAAACCCACCGAAATCA
>JAQCGT010000179.1 GCA_027730505.1 Actinomycetota bacterium
GGTGGGGCGCGCATGTGGATGGAGGAGTCCATCGGCACGAAGGTCAACGACGAGCGCGCTCGCGAGGCGCTCTCCACCGGCGCGACCCGCATCGCCACCGCCTGCCCCTTCTGCTACATCATGATGGACGACGGCGCGAAGGCCGCCGGGGCCGACGAGGACACCGTGAAGGTGGCCGACCTCGCCATCCATCTCCTCGATGCGATCGAGGCCGGTGACCGGGCGATGGACGCCCCTGACGCGCCTCTCAGCGCGACACCAGCCGACTAACGCTCGGGCCGCCATTGGGGCCCGCCAGCAGTTACAGCGTGAACTCCCCGACCGGGATGACCTGTCCCGAGATCGCATTCCGGAGTTCTATGACATGCCGCCCAGGCGTGCGATACACCGATGGCGGCATCAACGCGGTGATCACATCTCCCTGTGAACTCACTTCTCCCATCTCAATCTGATCACCGTCTACGAGAACCTGGATTGCCCGCAGCGCAATCGGATCCTCTGGCTCAACGACTATCCAGAGCCCTCCGAATCCATTGACCTGCGGGTTGCTCGTCTCGCCTAGTCGGGCGTCGCGTTCCCCCCAATTCACGACCGAGAGATCCCCGAGTGCCTCATAGTCGGGCACATCAGGCCGACACACGATCACCTCCGGCCGGCGAAGCAACACACTCTGGCAATCGCCCAGAAAGTCGGAATCAGAGACCCCCCCGCCGAAGCGGAGATGATGGTCCAGAATCGCGACCTGACCGTCCGGCTCCGCCCACTGCACTGCGGGAACCCTTGCGAGAAGTTGTAGTTCAGGAAACTGATACCAACCCGCCGCCAGGATGCTCGAGACGTTCTCCTCCCTCAGCAATGCGAGTACCTCTCGTTGGCTCTCGCTGATGGGATCCACGTCGAAACGCCAATCGGACCACCACCCAGAAGCAGATCCGAACAGTGCCAAAAGCGCTCCTGTAATCCAAAGACTCGTCGGAAAGCGTCTTGGATGTGCCTCGAACGCGCGCACGGCAAGGACAAGCACGGCCGGCACTGAAACCAATACGACGGCGAGTACCTGACGCGGCGGATCTTGAACGGACTGGGTCCACCAACCCAAGAACATCACGACGCCGGAAACGCCGGCCCCAAGTAGTGCGTAATCGAGTAGCGACATCGGCTTGACGCTCTCTCGCCGCAGACGCCTGTTCGCGAATTGGTAGAGGCAGAACAGAACGGAGAAGCCAACGAGAAGCCACATCGCGAGTGGGAGCAGACCAACGAAGGAGTTCCACTTGACAATGTGTCGACCACCTTCGGTCCAGCCTCCCCAAACGTTCACATTCTGTACGGAGACATACGCACGAAGTTCGTCGATGGACCGTTGGTAGCCCGTCCATCCACCTAGCGAGACGAACCGCCAGGCCTCAAACAGCAATGTAGGAAGAGCTGCCAATCCACTCAGTTTCAGAAGCTCCAGACGACGAACTGAACGAGACCGCCACAAGCCCCACAAGACGGGGACCAGCACGCCAATCCCCATGGTCAAGAACACAAGCTTTGCTTGAACGGAGAGTCCAATAAGAAGTGCTGCGACCCTGAAGCGTCCTGCCCGAAGAGCGACGAATGCCCAGACGAAAAGTGTCGACCCCGGCAACTCACCAAGCGCCTCACCGAGGTAACTCGGCGCAACGACAATTCCCGGTAGGAGCAACAGAGCAGCCAGCGCCATTCTCATAGGAAGCCCACGTGTGAGAACCACAAGCCCAGCGCAGTAGGAGAAGAAGAGGGCGAGCATAAACACCCGAACCGCAACGAGAGAGCCGGACGACACCCACCAAAGAGGCGCTAATGGAAGCGTGAGCGCTGGACCGGTCGTCAGGTTGGGATCAAACTCCCACGGCCCGAAACCGCGGGCGACACCAAACGATGCGTAACTGCGCGACCCGACCAGTGAATCGACCGCTTGCAAGATATACGCCTCATCAAAGTGGAGATCGTGACCGATGAACTGAATGCAGACACGAATCAGAGCAACGAGAACGCTTGCAAGAAGGAGCACCGGCACAATCCCCTGCCAGCGGGCCACAGCCACACGACTGACATTCCGGTGCACCCCCGGCACCTTATCTGGCCCTACCCGTAGACGGATAGAGCCAATAGCTCCCATCGCGGGAGCACCGTCTCGGCGAGCACCCGCTCGCGCTCATCAACGCCGTTGGCCAGCGCCCACTCCCCCCAGAGGGCGCGGCCGACCATGAAGCCGGCGCAACCGCCCTCGGTCGACACCCGCACCTGATCGAGGAACAGATCGAAGTCACCGCCACCGGAGAGCAACGCCCAGGGCATCGAGCAACGCTCGGTCACCTGGCGGCAGGCGTCAAGCCAGAGCGACCGATCGTCGACCTCGACCGGGTCGACCGGGAACGGCAACTTCAACAGGTCCGGACCAAGAGCCGCGAAACGCTCGGCCGTCTCGAGCACCACTCTCAGTCGATCGGCCGGCGACTCGAGACCGAAGAACAGTGGCTCCATCACCAACGGGATGCCGACCCGGCGACACTCGGTGAGCAACTCCGCCGCGACACGCTCCTGCTCCGCGGCGAGTTCGTGATCGGGATGGAAGGGCAACAGCACCTTCGCGCATGAGGCTCCGGCCGCCGCGGCGGCGGCCACCGACCAGCCCTCCAACACCGTGGTCGGGCCGGCACCCGGGTCGTCGAGATACCCCTGAGACTCGAGGGCCGCGAAGAAACCGACGCCGGGCGCGAGAGCTCCAGCCTCGAGCACCTGCGGGATCGAGTACTCGGGCTCGAGCATGACCCCGGTGGCGTAGGGCGAGACCGCCGAGACGAGCTCGATCTTCATCGCGGTGATCTCGTTGTCGCTGACGGTCCGACCAGAATGACCAGAACCGACCGAGGCACCGTCGGCCAGGAACTGGCGAAGCGAGTCGCGGTGGTCGATCGCCAGTACCCGGAACCGTCCCGAGGCGTCGCGCAACTCGTCGAGTCCGGTCACGTCACGATCCCCGCTGCTTCGATCGCCCGGTCACGTCGTCGGAACGATCGGCAGCGACCACTCCCCCGCTGTCCAGTCCGCCTCGATCCATGTGTG
>JAQCGT010000180.1 GCA_027730505.1 Actinomycetota bacterium
CGTCCGCCTGAAAAGCGGAAGGTCACCGGATCGACGCCGGTCTCGACCACCACAGGCGCCTTCGGGCGCCTGTTGCGCGTTCGGGGGTCCGTATCGGTGGCCGTCGTGCTCGCTTCGTAGTGTCGGGCCATGACTGCTGTCGCACCCGAATGTCGTTTCCAACCTGCCGTGGTGTTGCCGGATCGTGCTGATGATCCAGCGATCATCATGACGGGCTCGGGGGTGAGGGTCACCTTCGACGAGTTGGAGCGCGGGTCCCTGCGCCTGGGTCGGGCCTTGCTCGCGGCCGGGCTCGGTGTCGGCGATGTGGTGGCGGTGCTGTTGGAGAATCAGCCGCGTTATTTCGAGGTGATGCTCGCCTGTCAGCGCTTGGGTATGTACTCGGTGCCGGTGAACTGGCATCTGCAGGCCGATGAGGTGGAGTACATCGTCGGTGATTGTGGGGCATCGGCGTTGATCACGTCGGGCCATCTGAGCGGTCTCGTGTCGACGCTGTCGCTGCCTGAGGATTCGTGTCCGGTGCGGTTGATGATGGATTCGGGTGATGGGGAGTTGGCCGACGGATTCGCGTCATATGAATCGTTCGTCGAGGGTCATGATGACGGTCCGTTCGCGCCCGGGGTCGAAACCGAGGGCAGTTTCATGTTCTATTCGTCGGGGACGACAGGTCGGCCGAAGGGGATCAAACGTCCGTTGTCGGGGTTGCCGTTCGGGGCGGGTCCGATGTCGACGGTGCCGATGCTCGAGGGGTATTACGGCATGTCGTCATCGTCGGTGTATCTGTGCCCGGCGCCGCTCTATCACGCCGCTCCGTTGGTGTGGTCGACGGGAGCGCATCGTCTCGGTGCGACGGTGGTGGTGATGGAGCGGTTCGATCCGGTGGCACTGCTCGCTGCGATCGAGACGTTCTCGGTGACTCATGCGCAGTTCGTTCCGACGCATTTCGTCCGGATGTTGAAACTCGACGAATCGGAGCGTGAGCGGTTCGATGTGTCGTCGTTGGAGATGGCTGTGCATGCGGCGGCGCCGTGCCCGGTCGACGTGAAACACAAGATGATCGAGTGGTGGGGTCCGATCATTCACGAGTACTACGCCGGCAGCGAGGCGACGGGGGCGTGTCTGATCAACTCGCATGACTGGCTGGCGCATCCGGGGTCGGTTGGTCGGCCGTTGACCGGTGCGGTGCACATCACCGACGACGATGGCAATGAGTTGCCAGCGGGTGAGGCAGGCATCGTCTGGTTCGAGACCGACATGGTGTTCGAGTACCACAACGATCCGGCGAAGACGGCTGCCGCGTTCAATGACCGGGGTTGGAATGCGCTCGGCGACATCGGCTATCTCGACGAGGACGGGTTCTTATATCTGACGGACCGGGCGTCGCACATGATCATCTCGGGCGGGGTGAACATCTATCCCCAGGAGGTCGAAAGCGCGTTGACCTTGCATCCGTGGGTGGCGGACATCGCCGTAATCGGGGTGCCGAATGCCGATCTCGGTGAAGAGGTGAAGGCGGTGGTGGTCACGTCAGTTGATGCGCCGAGCGATGAATCTGAGGTCGAGCGCGGGTTGATCACCTATGCCCGTGAACGCATCGCCCATTACAAGTGCCCGGTGTCGGTCGACGTGGTGTCTGAGCTCCCCCGCCTTCCGACGGGCAAATTGTTGAAGCGTCAGTTGCGCGACCGTTACTGGCCGGCCAGCTGATCGTCTGACGGGCTCGGTGCCCGGTCAGGTGCCGGGTTCGAATCCGAGGTCGGTGGCGGTGAGCAGCGGCGTGTAGGGCACGTCCGCTCCAGCGCACAGGTCGGCGCAGGTGGTGCCGCGGTCGACGATCACGCTGGCGAGCACGACGTCGGCACCGAAGGCCCGCACCACCTCGACCGCTTCGAGGAGGCTCGTGCCGCGGGTGGTCGTGTCTTCGACGATCACGACCTTGTCGCCGGGTTGCAGTGCGCCGGCGAGCCGGCCGGTGACCCCGTGGTCTTTGGCTTCTTTGCGCACGCTGAAACTGCGGAGGTCTCGCCCTCGGGTGGCGGCGACGGCGGCCACGCCGAATGCGACGGGGTCGGCGCCCATGGTGAGGCCGCCGATCGCGGTGGCGTCAGCGGGGATGAGTTCGAGCATGGCGTCGGCGACGGCGATGATGCCGTCGGCGCGGCATGCCGTCTGTTTGGTGTCGAGGAACCAGCTGCTCTTCGCCCCGCTCTTCAAGGTGAAGTCACCGCGGCGCACGGAGTGTTCGAGCACGTGGGTGCGCAGGCGGTCGAGGGCGGGGCTCAGCTCGGGGAGATCGCTCACGGGTGTGAGGCTAGGTTGCGGCCCGTGACCGCACGTGATCTGACCCCGTATCGCATCTTCACCGAGCCCCAGCAGGGTGCCACCTATGACGATCTGTTGGAGGTGGCGTTACGTGCGGAGGCGCTCGGATTCGGGGCATTCTTTCGGTCGGATCACTATTTGAAGATGGGGTCGGTGTCAGGCGATCCGGGTCCGAGTGATGCGTGGGTGACGCTCGGCGGATTGGCTCGTGACACGTCGACGATCCGCTTGGGCACATTGGTGACGGCAGCGACGTTCCGGCATCCGGGTCCGTTGGCGATCTCGGTGGCGAACGTCGATCAGATGTCGGGTGGCCGTATCGAGTTGGGTCTCGGCGCCGGCTGGTATGAAGCCGAGCACACGGCGTATGGCATTCCGTTCCCGGGGCTCGGTGAGCGCTTTGATCGGTTCACCGAGCAGCTGGCAATCATCGATGGGCTGTGGCGCACACCGGTCGGTGAGACGTTCTCGTTCGAGGGTCGGCACTGGTCATTGGCTGATTCTCCGGCGCTGCCAAAGCCGGTGCAGGCGGGCGGTATTCCGATCGTGATCGGTGGGCGCGGGGCAAAGCGCACACCTGCGTTGACGGCGAGATACGCGGCTGAGTTCAACATGCCGTTCTGTGACATCGATGCGTTCACGGCGCAGACGGCGAACGTGCGTGGGGCGTGTGATGCGGTGGGTCGTGATCCGTCGTCGTTGGTGTATTCGGTTGCGCTGGTGGCCTGTGTTGGCGCTGATGAGGCCGA